>DATFIX010000218.1:0-4596 GCA_035269625.1 Natrialbaceae archaeon | reverse complement strand
TCCCCTCGACGTCGCCCCGGTCGATGGCGTCCTTCACGGCGAGGGCCGCGCCGAGACTGCCCACCCCGAAGAGGTTGTGGCCGCAGCCATGCCCCGGCGCGCCCTCCTCGACGGGTGCCGGTTCGGCACGGCGCTGCTGTGACAGCCCCGGCAGCGCATCGTACTCGCCCATGGTCCCGACGACGGGGTCGCCGTCGCCATAGCTGGCGACGAAGGCCGTCTCCATCCCGCCGATTCCCGCCTCGACCTCGAACCCCTCCTCGCGGAGTATTTCCTGGATCCGGGCCGCGGCGTCCGTCTCCTGGAGGGCGAGTTCCGGCGACTCCCAGATGGCGTCGGCGTGTGTCTCCAGGCGATCACGGCGGGCTTCGACGGCGGCGTAAACGTCCGCTTTCGGCATGACAGGAGCGTCGCTGACGGCGACCGTAAGCTTCAGGGAAGCGGGGATCCGCGCGCCGCCAGCATCGGGATCGCCCGGCGGCGAGGGAGTCAGGCGAGCGACAGCATCGGGGTGTGCGGGGCCAGGGAGCGGATCAGGCGAGCGACAGCATCGCGGCGTCGACGAACAGCAACGCGGCGACGAGCGTGGCCGCCTCGAACCACCGGCGGTATTCCTTGGCTGGTGCCCGGACCTTCTTCTGTTTGACGTCCTCGAGGATCCGGCCGGCACCGATCTCGACGAGTGCGGTCAGGACGAGCCACAGCACGATCATGCCGATGACGACGTGACCGTCCGTCGTCTCGGTGAGTCGTTCGACCGTGTAGTACTCGCCGGCAAGGTAGCCACCGGAGAGCAACATCAGGACGGCCCCCAGCCGCGAGGTGAACCGCAATCGATCGATCACGCGCTCCAGCGGCGTGGCGTTCAGCCCGCCGTTTCGCGCCAGGGGCAGGACCGCGAGCGTGACGAACCCGACGCTTCCGGTCCAGCCAGCGGCGACCAGCAGGTGAACCCCGATCGCGATGGACGTTCCCAGTGACATGCCAGGGGCTGTGCAGGCGGACGGAAAAACACTTCCTATCCCGGACGATCGTGCTCGAAGGAAACTGCGGCCGAACGCTGCCACTCCCTGCCCAGCCAATTGTTGTCACTGATACACTTATCGTGGCACCCGGCGTCTCTACGGCAATGACCCGATCGACCCTTCGTGCACTCGTGGATCGGCACCCGGTCGCGGCGTTCTTCGTCCTGGCCTACACCGTCTCGTGGGTCGGGTTCCTCCCGTCGGTGCTGGGGGCTGACGAGGCGTTCGGGGGAGTGAACCTCCTGGTGGCCCAGTTCGGGCCCGCACTCGCCGCCCTGGCCGTCCTCCAGTACACCGGCGGTTCGATCCGCGAGTGGGCGGGACGGATCGTCCGCTGGCGGGTCCCGCTCCGGTGGTGGCTCGCGACCCTCGCGATCCCAATCGTGGTCTTCGGCACGACGAGCGTCGGGTTCGCATTCCTGGGCTACGATCCCGAACTCTCGCGGTTGCCCGATCCCCTACTAACCTTCCTCCCCACCCTGATCGGCCTCTCGCTTTTGGCGGGCCTGGGCGAGGAGCCGGGATGGCGCGGGTTCGGGCTCCCGCGCCTCCAGGCTCGCTACGGCCCTCTGGGTGCGACGCTCCTGCTGGGGTCGGTCTGGGCGGTCTGGCACCTGCCGGTGTTCTGGATCGACCCGAACGCGACCCACGAGATCACCGACCCGCTGGTCCTGGGATGGATGATGCTCCTCACCGCGGTCGGCATCGTCCTGTACTCGTTTTTCTACACCTGGATCTACAACAACACCGGGAGCGTCCTCCTGATGATGGTCCTCCATGGCGGGTTCAACACCGCCACGACCCACCTGGTGCCCTTCGCCGACGAGATCGTCTTCGGCCCGACCTACACGACGCTGTTGACCCTGCAGGTGAGCGTCATGCTCGTCGCCGTCATTGCTCTCGTTGCGCTCACGGGCGGACAGTTGGGTTACGATGCCGGTCGGGACTGGCGACGCGGCAGCGAGGAGAGTGCTTCCACCGTCTAGTCCGGGGACGCAACGAGACTTACCGGGCGCGGTCGGCGCAATCGGGACAGAGCAATCGGACGGTCGAACCGTCTTCGGGACCGATGACGGTTTCGAGGTCAGCCACGGGCCTCGTCTCCCCGCACCCTTCGCAGTCGGCGGTCGGTTCATCGTCGGTCCCCATCTCGATGAGTTCGGACAGCGAGTCGGGAGTGGAGTCGCTCGCGACGCCACCGTCGGAAGTCGCGGTCCGTTCCTCGGCCGGTCGACGCGCGGCGACCGTCTCGGCTTCCGCGAGCGCCTCGGAGAAGAACTCGCCGGCCAGGCGATCGGAGAGACCGGCACCGCCGTACAGCGTGGAGACGAGCGACTCGCGAACGAGGTTCGGGTCGGTGCCCTCCTCGCGGGCTACGGCCTGGAGCGCCTGGCGCTCGCGCTCGGCCGGATCCACGTCGCCGGTGTTCTCGACGAAGTGCGCGACGACGGACGGCAGTCGTCGCCTGACCGTCGGGTTCGCGTCCCAGTCGTAGGGGAACACCTGGTCGATGATATCGGCGTAATCGTTCGACGCGGAGGGGGCGTCCGTGGTCGACGGACCGTGCGTGCCGGAATCGATTTCGACGACGTCCTCGGAACTGCCCGACGGTTCGGCCTCGGTCACGACGGACGTGGACGACTCGTGAACGGTGAAGTTTCCATTCGGGGTCGGTGTCGTCGACGGGTCGTGACCGACGGCGACCGAGGTATCGAACCGATCCTCCGCCAGATCACAGACGAAACTCAGTCCCTCCTGGAAGGAGGCCGGCTCGTAACCGCGATAGTCCTCGAAGACGGCGTCGACCCGGTCCCGGAGCCGGCGCGGAACCCGCACGGACACGTCCTCACCCCCGGACGATCGATCGTTCATCCTATCTAATTCATTTATACTTTTGTCGTAAATAACTTCCGACCGATATGCATTTTAAATCCCAACAGAATCGGGCCAGTAGAGACGGAATTTTGGAAAAGGATGTCCCCCGATTCCGGAAACTCGATGTGAAATCACTTTAACTGCCGACCGCCAAGCGTTCGAGCGATAGGTCACGTCATGTTCGTAGACCACCCCGACAGCTCCCGGGCGCGTCTCGTCGCTCGAACCGAGATCGTTCGCGGGATTCGCGCTATCAGGGAGAACCGGACCCAGGTCGTCGCACTGGTGATCGCTGCGTTCTTTCTCGGCGTGTCGGTGCTCGGGACGGCGGTCTTCGGTGCCTACGCGGTCGGACAGGACCTCCAGGCAGGATCGCTCGAGTGGGCACTCCTGCCCGCGGTACGCGGTGGCGCGGGCCTGGCCTGGCTTGGGGTGTTCGTTTTCGTCGCCCTGCGGACCATCGGGAAGTACGGCGACGTCGACGGCGGCGACGGCCTGTTGACGACCCTGCCGATCCGCGACCTCGTGGCGGGGTTCGTGCTGGCCGAGGCGACCCGGTTCCTCCTGGTCCTGGCCGGGCCGGTCGTCCTGGTCGTCGGGGGGTTCGCGCTCGGGGCATCAGCCCCCGCGCTGGCGGTGACGGCACCCCTGACCGGCATCCTCCTGCTGGCCTCCGCCGTGACGGCCGGGTTCGCGGTCGGCCTCGGGATCCGGGAGGCGTTCCTGGGGTACGAACCCCTCGCGAAGTACCGTACCCCGATCGCCGTCGTCGCGTTCGTCGCCTACATGTCGGTGTTTCTCACCGGCAGCGCCGACAGCGTGGTGGCGCTCCTGTTCGATCCCGTCAAGCGGTCGCCCCTGGGGTGGTTCGGCGACCTGCTCGCGCTCGGGGCGTCCGGGCTGGCTCCCTCCGTGACGCAAGCGGCGGGGGCCCTCGTCGTCGCCGTCACGGTCGTTCCCCTGGGTCTCACCGCCGCGGTGTGGCTGGCCGACCGCCACTGGCTGGCCGACCGTTCGCCCGGAGAGGACGAGGACGACGCGGCGATCCACCACGGCACCGAGAGCCGGGTCGATCGCCTGCTCGGCGGGGTGACGAGTCGGCCGACCCGCGCGGTCGCGCTGACGCTCTGGCGGCGGAGCAAGCGGTCGCCGGTCCGACTGATCTACGTCCTCTACCCGCTGTTCGGCGCGGCCTCGATCGTCCAGGACGTGCTCCAGAAGGGGTTCGTCCCGGGATACGTCCCGCCGCTGATGCTGGTGTACGTCGCCTGGGCGACGGGCGCGGCGTTCACCCTGAACCCACTCGGAGATCAGGGTCCGACACTGCCGGGGACGCTCACGACGGGCGTCACCGGTCGGACCTTCCTCCGTGGACACCTGCTGGTCGGGACGCTGGTCGGCGCGCCCGCCGTCGTGCTCGTGGTGGGTGGCCTGGGCCTGTTCAGCCCGCTGAGCCTCCCCGTCGTGGGCCTCCTGATCACCGGTGGCATTGCGGTGACGACTGCCGGGACCGCCCTCGCGACGGCGTTCGGCGTCGTCTTCCCGCGCTTTGGCTCGGTGTCGGTGGTTGGCAACCGGAAGGCCATCGCCCCGAGCAAGACGGCCGCGGTCACCTACAGCCTGGGACTGCTCGTGACCGCGGGGCTGGCCGTTCCGGCGTTCGTCCCGGCAGTCACCGACGGCCTCGCGACGATCC
>DATFIX010000217.1:0-2829 GCA_035269625.1 Natrialbaceae archaeon | reverse complement strand
TGGCGTTCGCGTCGGGGCCCGTCGTCCGCCTGACGGCGAGTTTCTACGCGCCCCACCGAAGCCGCGAGTTCTATGGGCTGGAACTGCACGGGGACGACGGCTCGCTGTACCTGGCGGACTCGGGGTCGCTCGACGTCGCGGCGGACGGCGTCTCGTTCGGCCGCCTGGGGCGGGACTACACGACGATGCCGCCACAGACCCCGGAGCGTCCGTGTACCCACTTCGACGGCGTCGAACGGTTCGCGGCCGCCATCGAGGCCGGTCGGCGTCCCCGGGGGCTGGCCCGTCGTGGCGCTCACGTCGTCGCGATTTGTGACGCCATCGAGCGCGCCGCCGAAACCGGTGGCTCGACGGCGGTCGAGGGCTTCGACGTCGCCGCCGATCCGGTTGCTGCCCCGACCGTCCGCCCGCCGTCCGAACCGCCAGCGGCCGGGACTGATTGGGGCCTTCGGTTGCCGCCGATCGGGTTCGGCACCTCGCGGTACCGGGACGGCGAGTACGTCGACCGCGTCGACTCCATCGCGACGGCGCTCGACGCCGGGTACAGACTGTTCGACGTCGCCGAACTGTACGGGAACGAGCACCGGATCGGGGACCTCCTGTCGGCCCCGGGCACCCCCGACCGGGACGGCCTCTTCCTGTTCGGGAAGGTCTGGAACACGAACCACGACCACGTCATCGAGGCCTGCGAGGGAAGCCTGCAGGAACTCGGCGTCGACGCCTTCGACGCGTACGCGCTGCACTGGCCCGAGGCCTGGGCCCACCAGGGGCCGCTCCGGCGCCTCGACGAACGACCGGTCGAAACCCAGGAACGCCTCACGTTCCCGGAGGAAGAATCTGGCGCACCCGCGACGGCCGACCTGTCGTTGGTCGAGTCCTGGCGCAATCTCGAGCGCGTCTCCGATCGCGGGCTGACGCGAACGCTCGGCGTCTGCAACGTCTCGCTCGAGCAACTCCGGACGATCCTGTCGGCTGCCAGGGTCCCGCCGGCCGTGGTCCAGGTCGAGCGCCATCCCTACCGACCGCGGACCGACCTCGTCGAGTTCTGTCACGACCGCGGGATTCGCGTCGTCGCTCATTCGCCGCTCTCGGCGCCCGGCCTCCTCGAGGAGCCGGTGCTTCGGGAAATCGGTGCCGAATACGACCTGTCGCCCGCCGGCGTCGTGATCGCCTGGAACGTCTCGCAGGGCGTCGTTCCGATCCCCTCGAGCACCGAGGCGCGCCACGTCATCGAAAACCTCGCCGCTGCGGGGACCAGGTTGTCGTCGACCGATATGACACGAATCGACGCCCTTCGCGATCCGGACTTCGAGCGGTGACGGGCGTCGAAGCGAGTCGCTAGGGGTCACTGAGTTCGACTCCAGAGCGACGCCGGTTCGGGACGAACGGTTTTGTGTTATGGACCCCCATGGCGTCGCATGAGCAACACGTCAATCGAGACGGAATCGTTGACGACCCTCCACTGGATCGGTATCGCGCTGGCAGCGATCACCGGCCTCGTTCACCTCGGGATCGGGGTCGCCTTCACCGACGTCCTCCTCGGACTGGCCGGCGTCGGCTTCTTCGGCGCCATCGCGTTGCTCCTATTGAACGTCCGTCGGGAACTCCTGTACCTCGTCGGGATTCCATACACCGGGATCCAGGTCGTCCTGTACTTCGTCTTCAACTGGCCGGACGTGTTCTCGTCCGTGGGGATCGGCGACAAGGTCGTCCAGGTGGCCCTCGTCGCCGTGCTCGTCGCCCTCTATCGGCGTGAAACCGCCGAATCGACGGTAGCGCCCGGATCGCTGTAGCCGTGCGACTGCGACGGCTTCGAGGATGGCGTTCGCCTCGAAGCAGTAACCCGTGGAGGGGTGATCGATCGTGAGCGACGTCGAGATCGACCCGCGACTCTACCGTGACTGGTGGACCGTCGCGGCGGGGCTGCTCGTCGTCGCCGGCGTCGTCGTCCTTCGTGCAACCGACGAATTCGGCGTCACGAGGGGCGTTCGATGGAGCGTCGTCGCCGTCGCCGTCGGTCTGGCCGAACTGGGGTATCTACGGCGACACCTCCGCCGAAACCACCCCGAGGGAACCCCGGCAAATCCCTACAGTCGACTCGGCATCGCGAACGCGGTAACGGTCGTCCGGGGGGTGTGTTTCGCCGCACTGACTGGCTTCGCGGTCGTCCGCCCCGATCCCGCGATCGTCTGGGTGCCGGCAGCCTGTTACGGCGTCGGGGTCACGCTCGACCTGGTCGACGGGGCCATCGCGCGGGCGTTCGACCAAACGACCGTTCTCGGCGCCAAACTCGACATGGCGTTCGACACGCTCGGGTTCCTGGTCGCCATCGTCGTCGCCGTGGCCTGGGGCCGCCTCCCGGTCTGGTACCTGTCGCTGGCGCTCGCTCGCTACGTCTTCAAATTCGCAGTGGCCGTACGCGAGCGACGAGGGCTTCCCGTCCGGGAGTTGCCGCCGAGTCGCCTTCGACGATATCTTGCGGCCGTGCAGATGGTGTTCATCACGGTCGCACTGGCCCCACTCCTGTCCGCCACCGCCGTCCACGCGGTCGCTCCGGTCGTTCTCCTCCCGTCGCTGGCCTTCTTCGTTCGCGACTATCTCGTCGTGACGGGACGGGTGTAATCGGAACTCGACACACGGGTTCGTAACCGAGCGCGACCGCGCCCGGGCATACAGTGCCCCCCGAAACTGGTGGCTTCGCACGCAATGGGTATTTCGTTCCCCTCCACGCGACTGGGCCTTTGCGAGGGGTGACCGACACAATCCGAATCCTTCGTCGGAGCGGGTAGTCCCGGACGGCGATCGAGCAAACAACAGCATGACGAAGAC
>DATFIX010000216.1:0-7655 GCA_035269625.1 Natrialbaceae archaeon | reverse complement strand
ATGGCGCGAAGCCGAGAGTTCGAACCGAAGACGAGGTCCACGCGGGAACCCTTCCACTGGAGTTCGCCCGTGTCGCGGTCGCGTCCCTCGAACACGTTTTCGGATTCCGAGGCCGGCTTCCACTCCGTGTCCATGTCGAGCAGGTTCACGAAGAAGTCGTTGGTCAACGCGTCGGTCTCGTCGGTGAAGACGCCGAGGTCGGACCCCTGGTAGTTCGCGTCCAGCGCCCGCATGCCACCGACCAGGACCGTCATCTCGGCCGGCGTCAGATTTAGCAGTTCCGCCTTGTCCACCAGCGCCTCCTCCGCGGGCCGGTCGTGTCCGTCCTTCTCGTAGTTGCGGAACCCGTCCGCGTCCGGTTCGAGGACCTCGAACGAGTCGATATCGGTCTGTTCCTGCGAGGCGTCGGTCCGCCCCGGTTCGAACGGAACCGTCACGTCATACCCCGCGTCCGCTGCCGCCTGCTCGACGGCCGCGTTGCCGCCGAGAACGATCAGGTCGGCGAGCGAAACCTTCGTCCCGTCGGACCGCGACCCGTTGAATTCCTCCTGGATCCCTTCGAGGGTCTCCAGCACCGTCTCGAGCTGGTCCGGCTCGTTCGCTTCCCAGCTCTTCTGCGGTTCGAGTCGGATCCGGGCCCCGTTCGCGCCGCCGCGCTTGTCGCTGTCGCGGTACGTGGACGCCGACGCCCAGGCGGTCTTGACGAGCTGTGAGATGGAGAGGTCCGAATCGAGAAGCGCTGCTTTGAGTTCCGCGATCTCCTCCTCGCCGATCAGTTCGTGATCGACGTCGGGGACGGGGTCCTGCCAGATCATCTCCTCGTCGGGGACCTCCGGGCCGAGGAACCGCTCTGGCGGCCCCATGTCGCGGTGGATCAGTTTGTACCACGCCTTGGCGAAGGCCTCCTGGAACTCGTCGGGGCGCTCCTGGAAGCGCTCGATGATCTCGCGGTAGTCCGGATCCCGCTTCAGGGCGATGTCCGTCGTCAGCATCATGGGGTCGACCATCTCGTCCGGGACGTGGGCGTCCGGGACCGACTTCTGGATCTCCTCGTCGACCGGGGTCCACTGCCACGCACCGCCGGGACCCTTCTCCGGTTCCCACTCGTAATCGAGGAGGTTGTCGATGTACCCCATGTCCCACTGGATGGGTGCCTCGGTCCAGGGCCCCTCGATGCCACTCGTAATCGTGTCGGGACCCTTGCCGGACCCGTGATCGCTCTTCCAGCCCAGCCCCTGCTCCTCGATGGGAGCCGCCTCGGGTTCCGGACCGAGATGGTCGGTCGAGTCGGCACCGTGGACCTTCCCGAACGTGTGGCCGCCGGCGATGAGCGCGACCGTCTCCTCGTCGTTCATCGCCATCCGGCCGAACGACTCGCGGATGTTCTTCGCCGACGCCTCCGGGTCAGGCTGGCCGTCCGGCCCCTCCGGATTCACGTAGATGAGCCCCATGACGGTGGCCCCGAGCGGCTCCTCGAGGACCCCGTCGTCGCTGAAGCGGTCGGACGCTTCCATCTCGTTCTCGGGCCCCCACCAGACGGACTTGTCGGGGGCGAAAGCGTCCTCGCGCCCGCCGGCGAAGCCGAACGTCTCGAACCCCATCGACTCCATGGCGACGTTCCCGGCCAGGACCAGCAGGTCGGCCCACGAGAGGTTGCGGCCGTACTTCTGCTTGACCGGCCAGAGCAGTCGGCGCGCCTTGTCGAGGTTCGCGTTGTCGGGCCAACTGTTGAGGGGCGCGAAGCGCTGTGTCCCGCCGGCCGCGCCGCCGCGGCCATCGCTGGTGCGGTACGTGCCGGCGCTGTGCCACGCCATCCGGATGAAGAGCGGTCCGTAGTGGCCGTAGTCGGCCGGCCACCACTCCTGTGACGTCGTCATTACCTCCTCGAGGTCCGCTTTCACGGCGTCGAGGTCGAGTTTCTGGAACTCCTCGGCGTAGTCGAACTCCTCCCCCATCGGATCGATCTGGCGAGCGTTCTGGTCGAGAATCTCCACGTTCAACTGGTTCGGCCACCAGTCGTGGTCAGTCCTGTTCATCACCGGATGATAGTAAGTTCCACATATGAAGCTTGTCCTACCGGAACGAAATCTTCGCTTCAGCCATGAATTTTTATATAGTGTAGTAACTTCTGTCAGCCGTCGAACCCCTGCTGTATCCAGACGTGCAGGTACTCGTCAGCGAAGCATGACGTTACGTGTCCACGCTGACCGTCGATCAGTGCGAACACGTATCATATCACGTTTAACTTCATTCATCCCATACGCTGCGCATGGCTTCCCGGACCCGGTGGCTAGCGATTCCGGTCGTTATTGTGATCGTCCTCGCCGGAGCGTTCGCGTTCACCGACTTCGCAGCGGCCGAACACCGGACGAACGTCCACGACAAGGTCGTGACGACATCCACGAACGAGGCGTCGATGTCGGTACCGGCTACGCTTCATCTCTACGTCGTTGGATCGGACCCGGCCCGGAAGCAGGTCGAGAGAACGTTGACCGCCGCATTCGGCGATCGGGGAGTGAACGTCCGGACCGTAACCGACCTCGCTCCCGAATACGACCGACCGGTTGTACTGGTAGCCGTCCGCGAGTTTCACCTCTCGTACAGCCCAGTCTCACCCTCGGCGACCGTTTCGCTCGGGTTCGAGTACGCCCCAAACGGAAACGTGACGCGGTTCGGCCAGACGGGTGTCGGCACCGACTTCGACGCGGCTCTCGTCGACGAGCGACTCCTGAACGGCCATAGAGTCCAGATCGTCCTCAACGAGGAGAACACCCTCTTTCGGAGTGGCGAAATCAACCTCACCGATGCAACGACAGGCGTCATCTCGTGGCCCGGCTACCGTGCACACGTCCTCGAAACGGCCGGGGAGAACGCAGTCGCGTCACTCCTCTCCGATGCGGAGTGATCGCCCGACGAGAAATTCGTTCGGAGTTCGACGCTCCATCCCCCTCATATTTCGAATATTTTGTGCACTGTGGCGGATCTTCATGCCTACGCCCCCCTACCGGTCGAGAATCTACGAGTGGCAAAGAACGGCCTCGTCAGTGTGTTTTATGGGGCCAGAAACCGCGTACACTCCTCGATCATTTGGTCGGTGAACGTAGCTGAAATTTCCCCCTGCGGATCCGCCACCGCCCGGTGTTTGACTGTTCCGACAACCCAGGGCGAGCAGTACGAGGGTTTGTTGGGGTTTCGTCCCGCTATCCAGTCGTCTCCGACCTCGAAGTTTGCAGGCAAGTCACTCGTCGTGAGTGCAGCGCAGCTGTATTCCTCACCCTCATACGGCAAACTCTCGGAAGCAAGAACCAACCAGAGCCGGGGGTTAGAACCCTGTCGGAACGGGTCGGGAGCCCAGAAAACGTCCCCTTTTCGGTAGGCGTCAGTCACGGTTCTCCCGCGGATCGACCGCGTGTTCCTGCCACTCGTCGTACGCCAACGGTTCGTCCTCGTAACTCGCAGCCGTCTCTGCCGCGTGGTTCGTCGCGGCGTCCACGCTCCGGACGTGGTCGCTGATGCGCCAGTACGTCCCTCTGTGCTCGACTCGTCCGCTCTCACGGAGTCGAACGAGCGTCGGTCCGACCGATCCTCGCTTGACGCCAGTGGCTTCCGTAATCTCGGTCTGTGTGAACGCCTGGTCGGCGTGTTCTTCGAGAAACGAGAGAATCTCGAAGGCGTTCGTCCCAGGTTTCGGGCCGTCGTCGCCGTCGTCGATGTCCTCGAACCGATCCGCGCTGATAGGCATATGTACTATTTTGTACCGCTTGTACTAAGCACTGTTGCCGTATCCGTCTTCGACGACTCGAAGCCGATAACCGGTTCCCGTCCCCGGGACAACGTGATCTGCTCGGACTTCAGCCTGTTATCACCCTACTGTCAGAAAAGTGCGCCCGAAACACTACCGGGCGAGAAGTTACTGGTAGACCTGGGAAGACGAAACGCAAGCGGGAACCCAGCCCAGACGTTCAAGTGTGGTGGCGGCGTAGCGTACGGTATGAGCCAGGTGACGAGACGTATCGTACAGGAACTCCATGACGAGCCACATCTCGAAGGCCGACGAATCACTGTTCAGTTCATCAAAGAACAGGTCGAAGAACGGAAGCTCGATCCAAGAACGGTCGCTGACCGCCACGGTCTAGACGTGGCTGATGTCTATCGGGCGCTCACTTACTACCACGACCATCCCGAAGAGATGCGCACGATCGAGCGTCAGCGACGATCCGCGATCGAAGACCACGACCACCTGGCCACTGATCCCGACGACGTTCGTGACTAATGGGGTATCGCATCCTCGCTGACGAAAACGTCGAGCAGGCGACGGTCAATTACCTTCAGAAACTCGACCATGATGTCGAATGGATCGGCGACGTCGAGGAACTCGGTCTCGGCGCTGACGACGGATCAATCGCTGCATACGGACGTGACACCAACCGTCTCATTCTCACTCAAGATGACGACTTTTTCACCGAGATGAACGTCGAAGATGCTGCCGGCGTTCTCTTTCAGAAAGATCAGACTCTTTCGGCACGAGAGGTGGGGGACATCGTGCACGAACTCTCGGAGTACATCCCCCAGTCCGACGTGACACTCGAATACGTGAGCCGAAACTGGCTGTGAAAAACAGACCATGGCTGGCGTTGTATATAATTCACAAATTGTTCAAATATTATACTTAAATGTGCGCCCGAAACACTAACGACCGACCTCATCGCGGGGCGGCGTGCCGCCTCGGCCGGGAAACCCTCGTGTCGGGCGGCCCTGGATTTCGGTGCCGGGTCCAGCACCCGTCGGTATTCACCGACTCCGCAGTCAGTGGCGCTAACGCGCCACTCGTATCGCCGGCTTGCACCGGCTCTACGTTCGGTTGCCCTAACGGGCAACCCGCGTCGTCGGCGTGCGCCGACGCCGCCTTCCGTCGCGCGTGGCGCGACGCGTATCGCGTGCCCGGGTTCGCCGCTCCGTCATCGCTCCCGTCCGGGAGTGCTCGGGCGGGGACTGAAGGCACGCATCGGTCCATAGGGTCTCGACCCGAAAACGTGTTGCGGACCAGGTCCATGCGCCAGGTTCACACAGTTGTCGCGCTCTGGGAACGCCCGTCGTCCCTTTTATACTGATCCGCCCCAGTCACAGGTGGAGGAATCCCACATGGACGCTACCACGCTGCAATCCAAACTCGACGAGGCCGGCGAACTGATGGTTTCTGTCGCCGAATTCGATCAGCCGCTCGAACTCCACCTGCACGACGCTGAGATCGGCGAGGAGACCGTCACGCTCCAGCTTTCCGACGGCGAGATCGAGTTCGACATCGACGAGGTTACGGGCGCCTGGAGACACACGCACTCGCTGGCGGACTACCAGCTCGAATAAGCCTCGTCGTGGGCACCGGGTCACGAATCGCTTTCCATTTTTCGGGTGAACTGTAGGCGGTCGTCGACGACGGACCGTGACGAACCGCCGTCGTCGGGACGTTTTTTACACGCATTCGCGTAGGTGAGGGCACGTCGGAAACTGGCGCATGAGTCACACCTACTACGAGGTTCTCGGCGTGGACGAAGACGCCTCCCAGGAGGACGTCGAGTCGGCCTACCGGGAGCGCGTCAAAGAGACCCACCCGGATCTCAACGACGAGGACGACGCCGCCGACCAGTTCCGCGAAGTCGTTCGCGCGGAGGAAGTGCTGGGCGACGCCGAGGAACGAGCCCGGTACGACGAACTCGGGCACGACGCGTACGTGCGCCGTGTCGACGGGGTGAATGCGGCCGGGGCGGAGCAGTCGCCCTGGACCGCCACGCCGGAGGACGGCGATTCTCACGCCACCGACCCGAACGCGAGCGAATCCTCGACGACTGGCACTGCCGACGCCACCGCCGGGACGGGGACCGCCGGCAGCGCGAGCGAAAGTTCGGCAGGGTCCGCCGAAACCGCCCGGGAACGACGTGAAGCCTATCGCGCTGCACGCCACGTTCGCGAGGATGCGGCGAGCGAGGGATCCGACGACGGCTACACGGTTCACGACTGGGAACCGGGAACCGTCGACGAGGAGGGCTACCAGTTCCACCTGACCCAGGAACGGGTCTTCCTGAGCCTCCTCGTGTTCGTCCTCTATCCCGTGTTCGTCTACAGCAGCGTCTCGCCACGGTTCTCGCTGCTGACGAACGTCACCGTCGCGACCTGTACGCTCCTGGTCCTGGCGTATCTCCTGACGATCCCGGAAATCGGGATCATCGTGTTCGGCACCTGGAGCGTTCTCGGACCCATCGGCGTCGTCGTCATCCCCGTGTTCGACCCCTTCTCCACCGTCACCTTGCTGGCGATCCTCGCCACCTGGGTTCCGCTGGGATATTCGGTGGTCTTTGCCCGGGTGACGCGAGCCTGACGGTCCCGAATCGTCAGTCTACAGTTCCGCTCGCAGGCGTTCTCGTGCGCGATGACTCCGTTCGGCGTCGGTCGAAACTGCGAGCACCTGCGTTCCGTCCCGTCCGACTGACTTCCGGTACGCCGGGCCGAACTCCTCCAGGTCGACCCGCCGGAACTCCAGGTCGTACAGGTCGCCGGTGGGTTCGAAATCGAGGCCGTGGGGCGTCCTGAACTGCTCGGTGAACGGAGGATCGAAGTCCTCGATCGGCAACTTGTGGAAGATCCCGCCGCCGTCGTTGTCGATCAGGACGATCGTGGCGTCGACGTCACAGCGCTCGAGGGCGAGCAGGCCGTTCATGTCGTGATAGAACGCGAGGTCGCCGGTCACCAGGACCAGCGGATCGGCCGTCGCGCTACCGGCACCCAGGGCGGTCGAGACGATGCCGTCGATTCCGCTGGCGCCGCGGTTCCCGAGGACAGAAATATCGGCCGATCGCGGTCGGCCGAACCGGTCGGCGTCCCGGACGGGCATACTGTTCGAGAGGAAGACCGTCGAGGGATCGGGGGCCAGTGCGAACGCCTGGTGGAGAATCCGGCCCTCGAGCGCTGCGTCGGACGCCGACAGGAGCGACCAGTGGCGGTGTTCCAGATCGAGGAGCTGCTCCCGCCAGTCCGAACGGGGGTCACGATCGATTGCCGCGGCGAGGCTCCGAGCGAGACGCTCCGGGTCGGCGACGACGAGATCTGTCGCGACGAACTCGGCCTCGCGCCACTCGCCGGCCGGATCGACCAGGAACTGTCGCGGGGTCGTCTCCGCGAGGTACTTCCGGAGCCGTTTGGAGGTCGGCGACGCGCCGAACCGGACGACGACGTCGGGAGCCGGGAAGTCGGTTACCCGATCGGGGCCGAAATACGCGTCGTAGCCCCCCAGAATCGTGGCGTCCTCGACGTGCGGTCCGAAGCGAACGCCAGAGAGTGGATCCGCGAGAACCGGGGCACCGACTGCCCGGGCGAGCGACGCAATCGCGTCACCGGCCGGGACCGGTGGATCCGCCGGCCCGGCGACGATCAGCGGGCGCTCGGCACCCTCAAGCGCCGACGCGATCCGACGGACATCGGCGGGGTCGGCTTCGACAGCCCCGGCCGTCGTTTCGACGAATGGGCCGTCGCGACCGTCGACGGCGAGCGGGTCGGTCTCCGCGAGGTCAGCGGGAACGTCGCCCGGCACCTCGACCGGTTCCAGCGGTTTGCGGAACGGGACGTTCAGGTGGACGGGACCGGCGGGGGTTCCGTTCGTCGAA
>DATFIX010000215.1:0-2392 GCA_035269625.1 Natrialbaceae archaeon | reverse complement strand
GTCCTGTTCATCACGGTCATGTTCCTTTCCATCGGATCGCAGATGATCGAGGCTCGCATGAGCCGGAAACTCGGGGGTGAGGAGTGATGGCGTCGAGTGACGAGGGGCGGTTCGGCATGATGGCGGGAGGTGAGACGCGATGAGCGGCGTCACCGAATCCGAGATCTACCGCGGCCAGACGACCGCGATCGAGGCGGTTCCGGCGGTCGTGGTCGGCGTCGCGGCCGTGCTGTTCGCACTCGCGCTGGCGGCCCTGCTGGAACTGGTGACCCTCACGGACCGGGTCGCCGGCGCCTCGATGATCGTTGTCCTCGGCTCGCTCCTCGTCCTGATCGGGATCGCCGACGTCGCGTTCGGCGTCGGGTCGCGCCTCGACATGGTCGAGACCAAACCGGAACCGAATGCCGGCCTCGTGGCGTCCGTCGCCTTCGGCGGGATCTGGTTCGTCGTCGGCGGACTGATCGGCTCCCAGACGCTCGGCGCGGGGCTGGTCGGTTGGCTGGCGGTCGCGATCCTGTTCGGTTTTGCCGCCTTCGGCACCGCAGCGTTCACGCGCGAGGATCTCGGTTCGACGCTTCCCGCTGGCGCATTCGCAATCCTCGCCGGGATCGTGTTCGTCACCGGGGCCATCGGGCCCGCCTGGACCTGGGAACCCAACGGGCTCCGGGTGACGTTCTTCCCGAAGTCGGTCGTCCCGCTGGTGGTGCTGTTCGCCGTCCTCGTCGCCGGGTGGGCCGCCGCCAAGGCCTACGGCGGGTTCGGCGCACGCGGCCGCCACGTCGGGGCCCACCTCCTGATCTACCTGAACGCGGGCGCCATCATCGCGGTCCTGATCGGCCTCGTCGCGTTCGTGACGGTCAAGGGCTTCCCGGCGGCGGTCGAGGGGATCGAGATCGGCCTCGGCGTCGGCCCGAAGACGACGATCGCGCTGTTCGGGTTCAGTTACACCATCGTCTGGCCGATCGACTGGCCGTTCCTGATGAACGGCGCGGCGCTGCTGACCGAGATCGACGGCGTGTTGCCGGCGATCGTGGGCACAGTCTGGCTCGTCGTGGGCGCGGTCCTGTTCGCCGTCCCGCTGGGGGTCGGGGCCGCCGTCTTTCTCAGCGAGTACGCCGAGCAGGGTCGGTTCACCCAGGTCGTCGAGATCGCGACCAACGGGCTGTGGAGCACGCCCAGCATCGTGTTCGGCCTGTTCGGCTACGCCTTCCTGATCCCGCGGTTCGGCGGGAACAAGTCGCTGATCTCGGGCATGCTCACGCTCGGGTTCATGCTGCTCCCGCTGGTCGTCATCACGAGTCGCGAGGCGATGCTCTCGGTCCCCGACGAGTACCGCGACGCCAGCGCCGCGCTGGGCGTCTCGAAGTGGCAGACCATCCGGAGCGTCGTCCTGCCGGCCGCGCTGCCCGGGGTCGTCACGGGCGTCATCCTGGGCGTCGGCCGGATCGCCGGCGAGACGGCCCCGATCCTGCTGACGATGGCCGGGGGCACGTTCCTGCCCGGGAACCAGACCGTCGACGTGATCGGCGGCTTCGAGTTCGTCGCGTCGCCGCCGTTCGTGAAAAACGACGCGCTCCTGCAGGCCACCAGCGCGCTGCCCTACCAGGTGTACGCCCTCATCAAGGCGCTCGGGGGCAACCAGAACCTGATCGCGGACCCCGAGGCGTTCGGCTGGGGGCTGGTCCTGGTCCTGCTGGGCGTCGTGCTGTCGTTCTACGCGATCGGCATCGTCACGAGATACTACTTCAGGAAACGGCTCCACGGATGACGAGTTCCCGAACTACACCCGCACACCAATGACCGAAACCATGACCGAATCACCGACCGAGACGGACAGCACGCCCGAGGGCGACGGCGCGACGCTAGCGACCGAGGGATCGACGTCGACGACCACGACGGGCGAAACGGAAGAGGAGATCCAGGAGGAGTGGCGCAACTACGAGTTCGAGGGCGAGACCAAGATTTCGGTCGAGAACCTCGACGTCTACTACGGCGACGAGCAGGCGATCCGGGACGTCTCGATCGACGTCCCCGAGAAGAGCGTGACGGCGCTCATCGGCCCGTCGGGCTGTGGCAAGTCCACGTTCCTCCGGACGCTCAACCGGATGAACGACCGGATCAAGAGCGCCCGCGTCGAGGGGTCGGTCCGGCTCGACGACCAGGAGATCTACCAGGACGGGGTCGATCTGGTGGAGCTGCGCAAGCGCGTGGGCATGGTGTTCCAGGCGCCCAACCCCTTCCCGAAGTCCATCCGGGACAACATCGCCTACGGTCCCCGAAAGCACGGCGACATCGAGAAGGGGCTGCTCGCGCGCCTGCTCGGCCGCGACGACACGGAGGAGGAGGCCGAACTCGTCGAGCGGTCGCTCCGGCAGGCGGCGCTCTGGGACGA
>DATFIX010000214.1:0-6675 GCA_035269625.1 Natrialbaceae archaeon | reverse complement strand
GGGTTCCGACTGGCCGGCGTCCGGAAGTTCCAGAACGTGCCGGACGACCAGAAGCCGTCGGAACTCGACGACGCCGTCCGGGCGGTGCTCGAGGACGAGGAGGTGGGGATCGCCGTCATGCACGACGACGACCTCGACCATCTCACGCGTTCGGTTCGAAACCAGGTCGAGACCAGCCTCGATCCCGTTTTCGTGACCCTCGGCGGCGGCACCGGCAGCGGCGGGCTGCGCGAACAGATCAAACGAGCCATCGGCATGGACCTGATGGGTGAGTAAATTATGAGTCAAGCAACAGAAACCGAATCCGACGTCCGCGAAGACGGCGTCATCGCGAGCGTGAGTGGTCCGGTCGCTGCCGCGACCGGGATGGACGCCCAGATGAACGACATGGTTCGCGTCGGCCACGACGGCCTGATGGGGGAGGTCATCGAGATCGAAGGTGACCTGACCACGATCCAGGTCTACGAGGAGACCTCGGGCGTGGCCCCCGGCGAACCGGTCGAGAACACGGGCGACCCGCTCACGGTGGACCTCGGCCCGGGACTGCTGGACACCATCTACGACGGCGTCCAGCGACCGCTCCCGGTGCTGGAGGAATCGATGGGCTCGTTCCTCGACCGCGGGGTGGACGCCCCCGGCATCGACCTCGGCAAGACCTGGGAGTTCACTCCCACCGTCGAGGAGGGCGAGTCCGTCGAACCCGGCGACGTCGTCGGAACGGTTCCCGAAACCGAGAGCATCGAACACAAGGTAATGGTCCCGCCGGACTTCGACGGCGGGGAAGTGAGCGAGACCAAATCCGGCAACTTCACGGTCGACGAACCGGTCGTCACCCTGGACAACGGCGAAGAGGTCACGATGCACCAGGAGTGGCCGGTCCGCGAGGCGCGTCCGACCGTCGAGAAGGAGACGCCCTCGGACCCGCTCATGTCAGGTCAGCGTATACTGGATGGCCTATTCCCGCTCGCAAAGGGCGGTACAGCCGCTATACCTGGGCCATTCGGTTCCGGAAAAACTGTCATGCAGCATCAACTTGCAAAGTGGTCCGACGCCGACATCGTCGTCTACATCGGCTGTGGCGAACGCGGCAACGAGATGACCGAGGTCATCGACGACTTCCCGGACCTGGAGGACCCGACGACCGGGAAGCCACTCATGGCCCGCACCTCGCTCATCGCGAACACCTCCAACATGCCGGTCGCCGCCCGCGAGTCGGGCGTGTACACCGGCATTACGATCGCCGAGTACTACCGGGACATGGGCTACGACGTCGCGCTGATGGCCGACTCCACCTCGCGATGGGCCGAGGCCATGCGCGAGATCTCCTCGCGACTGGAGGAGATGCCCGGCGAGGAGGGCTATCCGGCCGACCTGGCCGCCCGACTGAGCGCGTTCTACGAGCGCGCCGGCTACTACCAGAACATCAACGGCACCGAGGGCTCGATCTCGGTCATCGGGGCGGTCTCGCCGCCAGGCGGTGACTTCTCCGAACCGGTCACCCAGAACACGCTGCGCATCGTGCAGGTGTTCTGGGCGCTGGACAACGACCTCGCCGAGCGCCGGCACTTCCCGGCGATCAACTGGGACGAGTCCTACTCGCTGTATCGCGACCAGCTGGACCCGTGGTTCAAAGCGGAGGTGGCCGACGACTGGGCCGAGATCCGCCAGTGGGTCGTCGACACTCTCGACGAGGAGTCCGACCTGCAGGAGATCGTGGACCTGGTCGGGAAGGACGCCCTGCCGGCCGACCAGCAACTCACCCTCGAGGTTGCTCGGTACCTCCGGGAGGCGTTCCTCCAGCAGAACGCGATGCACGACGTCGACACCTACTGCGAACCGGACAAGACCTACCGCATGATGCAGGCGATCGAGACCTTCAGCGACGAGGCGTTCGACGCGCTCGACGCCGGGGTCCCGGTCGACGAGATCACCGACGTCGATGCCGTCCCGCGCCTGAACCGGATGGGCACGGCCGAGGAGTACGACGAGTTCATCGACGAGGTCGAGGCGAACATCACCGAGCAGATTCGGGGGCTCTACCAATGAAGGAGTATCAGACGATCACCGAGATCAGCGATCCGCTGGTCTTCGTGGAGGTCGACGAACCGGTCGGGTACGACGAGATCGTCGAGATCGAAACGCCGGAGGGCCACGTCATCCGCGGGCAGGTGCTCGAGTCCTCGGAGGGCATGGTCGCCATCCAGGTCTTCGAGGGCACCACCGGCATCGGCCGCGACGCGTCGGTGCGGTTCCTCGGCGAGACCATGAAGATGCCCGTGACCGAGGACCTCCTCGGTCGCGTCCTCGACGGGACGGGCGAACCGATCGACGGCGGCCCGGACATCGTGCCCGACGAACGGCGGGACATCGTCGGCGAGGCGATCAACCCCTACTCGCGGGAGTACCCCGAGGAGTTCATCCAGACCGGCGTCAGCGCCATCGACGGCATGAACACCCTCGTCCGCGGGCAGAAGCTCCCGCTGTTCTCCGGGTCTGGCCTCCCACACAGCGAACTCGCGCTCCAGATCGCACGACAGGCGACCGTCCCCGAGGCCGAGGAGGAGGGCGAGGAAACAGAATTCGCCGTCGTCTTCGGCGCGATGGGGATCACCCAGGAGGAGGCCAACGAGTTCATGGCGGACTTCGAACGCACCGGTGCGCTCGAGCGCTCGGTCGTGTTCATGAACCTGGCCGACGACCCGGCCGTCGAGCGGACCGTCACGCCGCGACTGGCGCTGACGACCGCCGAGTACCTGGCGTTCGACCAGCACTACCACGTGCTGGTCATCCTGACGGACATGACCAACTACTGCGAGGCGCTGCGCGAGATCAGCGCCGCGCGCGAGGAGGTCCCGGGCCGTCGGGGCTATCCGGGGTACATGTACACCGACCTGGCGACGCTGTACGAGCGCGCCGGCCGGCTCAAGGGCGTCGAGGGGTCGATCACCCAGATCCCGATCCTGACGATGCCCAGCGACGACGACACCCACCCGATCCCGGACCTCACCGGGTACATCACGGAGGGGCAGATCTACGTCGATCGCGACCTCAACAGCCAGGACCTCCGGCCGCCGATCTACGTCCTGCCGTCGCTGTCGCGACTCATGGACGAGGGGATCGGCGAGGAGCACACCCGCGAGGACCACGCCGACGTCTCCGACCAGCTGTACGCCGCCTACGCCGAGGCCGAGGACCTGCGCGACCTCGTGAACATCGTCGGTCGCGAGGCGCTCTCCGAGCGGGACAACAAGTACCTCGACTTCGGCGACCAGTTCGAGGACGAGTTCATCGACCAGGGCTACGACACGAATCGCACCATCGAGACGACGCTGGACATCGGCTGGGACCTCCTCTCGATGCTCCCGAAGGAGGAACTCAACCGCATCGACGAGGACCTCATCGCGGAGTACTACCGCGAGGAGAGCGAAGAGTACGAGGCCGTCGAGGCCGCCGAGTAAGTCGGGGTCTATCGACGTTTCCGCTTTTGCGCTCTTTTCGTTGCAGGGGTTCGTCGATTCTCGTCCTGGGAAGGATCGGTCCGATTTCTTGGCGGAAGAAAAACCGTTATCCCCTTGGGTGCGTAACCCCCGCCAACGAATGGCCGAGGACGTCAAACCGACCCGGAAGAACCTGATGCAGATCGAGGACCGGATCGAACTCTCCGAACGGGGCCACGGCACGCTGGAGAAAAAGCGCGACGGCCTCATCATGGAGTTCATGGACATCCTCGATCAGGCCCAGGACATCCGGGCGAACATGAGCGAGGAGTACCAGACGGCCCAGCAGAAGATCGACATGGCCCGCGCGATGGAGGGGGACATCGCGGTCCGGGGCGCTGCCGAGGCGCTGAAGGAACACCCGGAAATCACGATCGAGTCCAAGAACATCATGGGCGTCGTCGTCCCGCAGATCGAGTCCTCGCGGGTGAAGAAGACGCTCGACCAGCGCGGCTACGGCGTGCTCGGGACGAGCGCGCGCATCGACGAGGTCGCGACGGCCTACGAGGACCTGCTCGACACGGTCATTCTCGCGGCCGAGGTCGAGACGGCGATGAAGAAGATGCTCGCGGAGATCGAGACGACCAAGCGCCGGGTCAATGCCCTGGAGTTCAAACTCCTGCCCGAACTCCGGCACAACCAGGCCTACATCGAGCAGAAACTCGAGGAACAGGAGCGCGAGGAGATCTTCCGCCTCAAGAAGATCAAGACGAAAAAGGAGGCCGAGGCGAAGGCCGAACGAAAGGCAGCGGCCGAGGCCGAAGCCGCCGAGGCGGAAGCGAACGACTGACTGGACGGACCGCCACTACAGCAAGACCGCGATTTTCTCTCGGCCGCCCCTCGTTTTTTCACCGTTCCATCCCTGGCCTCGCGCATGGACTGCTCGAACTGCCGTGCGCCGATCGTCGCCGTCGCGGTGCCCGAGGATCTCCGTGAGTTCGCCCCGGCCAACGCGTCGGCGGTGGGGATCTGTACGAACTGCCTGTCCCTCCAGCGCGTGGACGCGGACGCCGCGGACCTGGACCCCGACCTCGGTGCAGTGAGCGACGCGTTTCCCGAGGGTGAGGCGGCGGTGCCGATGGTATTGCTCGTGGGGCTCATGGACTCGATCGCGCTGTATCGCGAGGAGATCCAGGCGCTCGTCGAGCGCGTCGAAGCCGCCGGGACGGATCCGATGCTGGTGCTCGATCGACTGAGCGACGACGCGGGCGTGGATCCGGCCTTCGACATGCGCCGACGGCGGCGTCAACTGGAACAGTTACTCGAGTGAGGGCGGATCGACCGGCGTGGCGTCTCGACGAAAGCTTCGATAGACGAGTCGTGCCCAGATGACCGCTTCGGGTGCGTCGTTCAGGATGATCCCCGAGAGGTCGGACCGCGGGCCGTAGACGGTGATCGCGACGCTGGCACCGTCCTGGTGGTCGCTGAGCAACATTCCGTACGGAAGATCCTCCCGCTGGTAGAGGGAGAGTCGACCGTCCGTCATCGCCTCGTACATCGCGTCCGTGAAGTTCTCCCGGAGATGATCGGCCATCGCCGGGGTGGCGAGGAGTTCGATCGGCACGTCGTTCCCCACGGTTCGATCGCGCAACAGGGAGGGAAACCGAAAGTGGGTGTCCGCGATCGAGATACCCCGAAACCGTTTTGATCGATTGATCATATTTTCGAGTTTCCGGTAGGTCGTGTGGGGGGTCGGCGAGTCCGGCCGCAACACGGTTGCGTCGGCCATCATTGCCGGCGAGAGAGGTGCAGATGGTGGGATATTCACCAGGACCTCCGTCGCGGCACCGACGGCGTCGACGTGAGCGTAGTGGGTTTCGTAGGTTTCGTACAGCACCCGTCCGACGGCCGTCACGACGAACTCCTCGTCCTCTCGTGTCACACAGTTGTAGGTCTCGAGCTCGCGAAGGGCACGATCCACCGTCGAACGGGAGATGCCGAGTTCGTCGATGAGTGCTCCCTTCGTCCGCGGCTCGTCGATCAACAGCCCGAGAACGTCCGCCCGCCGATGGAGGGTCTTCAACAAGTCGTCGTCCCCGGATGACATGTAGTTAAGATAACCGAGCGGTAATATATAAATCCAATCACCGTGTTCGAATACTACTGGATAATTATCGGGAATATATTAAAAACCTTTATATTGGAGTTTTCACCGGGTACCGGGTACGCTCGAACCGGGGATCGTTCGGTTCCCCCGACGTCAGTCGGCGATTGGCTCGATCGGTTCGGCCTCGTGTCTGATCCCACGGACTAACGAGAGCGCCCAATCGACGGCCTGTTGTCGCCGGTTCTGCAGGACTCCGACCAGGTGACCATCTTCATATATGAACAGCAGGACCCTCTCGTCGGGTGAGTCGGCGTCCGCGACGAGCAATCCGAACGGGATTTCGTCGTATTTGTACAGGGCCAGCCAGCCGTTTCTACGGCCACGTTCCAGGTCGCTCCCCCGGGTTTCGACGATGTGGTCGAGAACTTCGCTCGTCGTGACGAGTTCGACTTCGAGCGTCCCGTCACGAATGGCGTCCGCGAACCGGTCGAGGACGCCCGGGTCCGTGATCGCTTTGGTCAACCCCTCGATCCGGTCGACGTCTTCGAGTTCGGTTCTGGCCCTTGCGTGTGGCCGATGCACGGCCGGTGGATCCGGTCGGTAGAGATCCGCACCGACGAGAAACCAGTGCGGCACGGGTGCCGAAGAATCGAGATGTGTGAGGACGTCGCTGAACTCCATCATCCTCGCTATCTCTCGTCGGTGTTTGAGATAGGAAGCGAACGACAGTCGTCCTAGCACGGTGATTTCGATCCTCCCGTTCGTTCGTTCGATCAAATCGGCGTCCTCGAGTTCGCGAACGGCCCTGTCGACTGTCGATCGGGACACGCCGATCTCCTCAACGAGATCGGGTTTCCTCGCCGGCCCCCCGAGGATTGCGGCGAGGAGGTCGGCCCGACGACCGATCAACGAGAGCAGTTCACCCCACCCGGATGTCATGCGTATATCGTGACTGACCACGGACACAAAAAGACAATTGCCAATGCCTGATATTTCCGCGAATTCCTATGGTAACTGGCAGAAAGATATATACCTCGGTAATCTCTCGGTGAACAGTCGCCCGGACGGTAACGTGAAAGTCCATCCGGTCGAACGGGAAAACGGGCTATAGCCCCAGGGGATAGGGGGAGT
>DATFIX010000213.1:0-13761 GCA_035269625.1 Natrialbaceae archaeon | reverse complement strand
ACCTACTCCGAAGGGGTGGCACATAAGCGTGGACCACGCTGCCGGAACCCCCGGGGCTATTGCGCCGCCGCTCGAAGATTACTGGTGTGTCGTCGGACCGCACGGAATTTCTGGTGATCGCGCTGGTCAGCGGTTCTCACTTCGTCAACCACGCGTACATCGTGATGCTGCCCCCGATCATCGCGATCCTGACCGACTCGTTCGGCGTGACGACCGCGGCGATCGGTCTGGCGATCGGGGTCCAGGGGGCCGTCAACGCCAGTTTGCTCCTCCCGTTCGGACACCTGTCGGACGCCCGCGGTCGGACGCTCGTGCTCGCCATCTCGCTCGTGGCCGGTGCCGTCGGCGCGACGATGGTGGCGCTGGCACCGACCTACGGGTGGTTGCTCGTCGCCCAGGCCGTTCTCGGCGTCGGGGTCGCCGGCCACCATCCCGCGCACTACCCGCTGCTGGCGACGGCGACGGATCCGGACCGGCGGAGTCGCGCGTATTCGATCCACGACCTGATGGGCGAACTCGGGTTCGCAGCGCCGCCCGCTATCGTCTCTGCCGTCCTGGCCCTGGGCGGGGACTGGCGAACGGCCCTGCTCCTCATTGCGGGTGCAGGGTGGGTGTACGCGGGCCTCGCTATCGTCGCCGTCAGGCTGTACGTGCCCCGGGAGTTCCGTCGTGGTGTCGCCAGTGAGAGGTCGGAGCGTCGGCCCATCCCGTCGCGGGTCCGGTCCGCGCTGTCGGGCGTCCTCGCGTCGCCGCCGATTTTGACCCTGGCGCTCCTCGCGCTCGTGGTGTCGGCGGCGGCCTGGGGCATCCGGTCGTTCGTCGTCGTCCTCCTGACCGACGGGTACGGACTCGGCCTGGGCACCGGCAACCTGATCGCCACGGTCATGTTCGCGACGGGTGGTGGCCTCATCCTCCTGGGTGGCGTCCTGTCCGACCGGGTCGGTCCACTTCCGTTGCTCGTGGCGGGGTTCGGCGGTCTCGTGGCCGTCGCGGGCGGCCTGGCAACCGGCTTGCTTCCGCTCGCCGTGGCCGGGGCGGTCACCCTCGTCCTGTCCGGGACGATCACGATCAGTCGCCCCGCGCGATCGACGCTGGCCGACGCCCTCTCCTCGCGCGGTGATCTCGGCAAGTCGTTCGCGTTCGTCACGATCGGCATCTCGGCCGGCGGTGCGATCGCCCCGCCCGCGTTCGGCTGGGTCGTCGACCGGTTCGGGGTCGAATTCGTCTTCGCCGGCGTCGCCCTGCTTGGCCTGGTGGCCCTCGGCGTCTCGCTGTTCCTCCGGCGATACGTGACCGAAGCGACGATTACTGGCAAGACGAATTGAGGTTCGGCGTTCGCGGGAACCGTCCCAGTAATTCCCTTATTTCGAAATACTGGTCCTGGGGAACTCGTTTGGGAGTCCAATCGCTCGGCGCGATATGTCCCAAAATAACGTTTTCAACCGCCGAGAATCGTATCCTGGCCTTTATGCTCCCGAGATGGTAATGGGCGGTAATGGCAACAACGAGCGACACAACTCCCGACGACCGCGAGTTCGAACCGACGACGAGCGTCTGTCCGTTCTGCGGGGTCGGGTGTACGCTCACCTACGAGCCAAAGACTGGCAAGAGCACGGGTGAAGCGGGCCCCGTAAACACGAAAGGCGAGATCTGCCCCAAGGGGGCTGCCGCCTTCGAGATGGTGGACAACGACGACCGACTCACGTCCCCGCTGGTCCGCGAGGAGGGCGACCTCGTCCCGGCGTCGTGGGACGAGGCGTTCGACCGGATCGAGGCGGAGTTCGGCGCGGTCCTCGACGAGCACGGACCCGAGGCCCTCGGTTTCTTCTCCTCGTCGTCGTGTACCAACGAGGAGAACTACCTCCTGCAGAAGATCGCCCGCGTCCTCGGGACCAACAGCGTCGACAACTGCGCGCGCCTCTGTCACTCCTCGACGGTCGCCGCGCTGAGCGACCGGTTCGGGGCCGGGGCGATGACGAACACGCTCGACGACCTCACCGAGGCGGACGTGTTCCTCGCGACGGGGGCCAACCCGGCCGAGCAGCATCCGGTGATCTTCCGGTCGTATCTCCTGCCGGCCATTCGCGACGGGACGACGTTCATCCACATCGATCCCCGCGAGAACGCGACGACCGACGCCGCCGACATTCATCTCCCCGTCAAACCGGGGCACGACATTCCACTCCTGAACGCGCTTGCGAAGGTCGTCATCGACGAGGGCCTGGTCGACGAGGAATTCGTGGAGGAACGGGTGGATAACTTCGAGGTCTTCGAGGAGTTCCTGGCCGACGTCGACGTCGCGGAGAACGCCGAACTCGCCGGCGTCGACCCCGGCGACCTCCGGGAGGCAGCCATGGCGTTCGGCGAGGCGGACCGCGCCGCCGCCTTCAGCGGAATGGGCATGAGCCAGCACCAGTCGGGCACCGACAACGTGCACGCGCTGATCAACCTCGTCGTCCTCACCGGGAACGTGGGCAAGCGTGGAACTGGCGTCAACCCGCTTCGCGGCCAGAACAACGTCCAGGGTGCCGGCGACGTCGGCGCACTCCCGGACATCCTCCCGGGATATCAGAGCGTCACCGACCCCGAGGCGCGCGAGCGCGTTGCCGACGTCTGGGGCGTCGAACCGCCGGTCGACCCCGGACTCACGGAAGTCGAGGTCACCCACGGGATGGGCGAGGACATCCACGCCGCCTACGTGTTCGCCGAGAATCCGGCAGTCTCCGAGCCGAACCTCTCGAAGGTCCGCGAGCGCCTCGACGCGATCGATTTCCTCGTCGTGCAGGACATCTTCCTCTCGGAGACGGCCGAACACGCGGACGTCGTGCTTCCGGGAAGCGCCTGGGCGGAAAAGGCCGGGACGTTCACCAACACCGACCGGCAGGTCCAGCGCGTCCGGCCGATGACCGACGAACTCCCGGGCGAGGCCAGGAACGACCTCGATATCCTCGCCGAGTTCGGCAGCCGCGTCGCTGACTACGAGTTCGACGACGATCCCGAAACGGTCTTCGACGAAATGACCGAGGTGAATCCGCTCTACGCGGGGATGAACTACGCCGACACCGACGAGGGCAGCGTGCGCTGGCCCTATCCCGAAGGGGCCGACTCGGGCCAGGAGGTCCTCCACGCCGAGACGTTCGCGAACGGCGAGCGGACGACCGACCTCCACCTCGTGGACCACGTCGCCCCCGCCGACGAGGTGGGCGAGGACCAGCTCGTCCTGACGACCGGGCGCGTCCTCCAGCACTTCAACAGCGGGGCCGTCACCCGCCAGTCGGGAACCCTGATGAAGTTGCGCAACGAGAACGCGCTCCAGATGCACCCGCAGAACGCCGAGGAGCGTGGCATCGAGGACGGCGACACCGTCGTCGTGGAGAACGACCGGGGCCGGACCCAGGTCAAAGTCGAGGTGACGCCCGCCATTCGGCCGGACACGGTCTTCATGACGTTCCACTGCGCCGACCCCCTCGTCAACGACCTCACCGGCGACCACCTCGATCCGGTCGCCGGCATCCCCGAGTACAAGCACACCTCGGTGCACGTCTCGGTCGTCTCGAACGAGAAAGACGTCTGAATACGGCGTCGATTCGACGCCGATCGCTGCCCTATACCTGGTCCCAGTAGTCGGGTTCGTTCCCGGGCTTCCACTTGATCGTACACCCGCGGGACGGCTTGAACTCGTCCGCGACCGATTCGCCCGAGAGGACGGCCTCGATGGCCTCCTCGACGTCGAACTGCGTCGGTTCGTCGTCGGGGTTGAGCGCGTCGTCGAGACGGCCGTGGTAGGCCAGTTGGAACTCGCCGTCCTCGCGCCGGAAGAGGAACGGGTCGGGCGTACAGACCGCCCCATAAGCCGCGGCGATGGCCTGGGATTCGTCCCGGAGGTATGCGTCGTAAGCGATCGTACCTCCCTCGACGAGTTCCTGCATGCGCTCGAAGGAGTCGTCGGGATACTCCTCCGCGTCGTTGGGGTTGATGCCCACGACGGCCACCTCGTCGTACTGGTCGGCGTATTCGTTGAGCAGGTCGAACTTGGCCTTCGCGTAGGGACAGTGGTTGCACGTGAAGACCACCAGCAGTGCCTCGCTGTCCGCGAAGTCCGCCAGGGTGTAGGTGTCCTCGTCGGTCCCCTGCAGTTCGAAGTCCGGTGCGGCGTCGCCGAGCGTCAGTTGCTGAACGGATTCTCCGGCCATGACTGCACGGCCGTATGGACGGAACGCCCAAAACCGTTCGCCTGTCGGCGGGAATTCGGCGTCGAGTCACGGACGAACCCGGGAATCACGAGGGGGGCGAACCGAAACGCACTCACGCCCGAGGCCGAAATCCGGGCCATGAACTACCTCGTCTGGGCGATCCTCGCGTTGCTCGCGTATTCCATGGTCGCACCCACGATGAAAGTCGCCGTCGGCGAAATCCCGAGTCCCGTCGTCGCGTTCGTCGCCAACGGCATCCTGGCCCTGACGGCCCTGGGTGTGGCGGTCTGGTCCGGACACGAGGTCTCCTCGTACGTCACTCACCCGAAAGCCCCGTACATGTACGCCGGCGGCGCGTTCCTCGCGGTCGGCATCCTCTCGTACTACCGTTCGCTGTCGCTCGGTCCGGTGAGCGTCGTCGTGCCCGTCTTCGGCCTGTTCATCGTGATTTCCTCTCTCGTGAGCGTCGTCGCACTCGACGAGACCTTGACCGCCAGGAAGGCCCTGGGCGTCGGGCTGGCAGTCGTCGCGATCTGGCTGGTCGCGTTCGAGTGACCGCCCGTCCGGGTCCTTTTTCCTCCCACTCCGCCTCGCCACACGACGTGCAACCTGCATTCATCTCGCGGTTCGAGGCCGAAACGCCGGTGATCGGCGTCGTCCACCTGTCGCCCCTGCCCGGAGCACCGGCGTCCGACGGCGATCGGCGCGCGATTCGCGACCGTGCTATCGCCGACGCGACCGCCCTGGAGGACGGGGATGTCGATGGCGTGATCGTCGAGAACTTCGGCGACGCCCCCTTCTATCCCGACGAGGTACCGCCCCACGTCGTCGCCGACATGACCGCGCTGACGGACGCCGTAGCGGACTCGGTCGACGTCCCGGTCGGCGTCAACGTCCTGCGCAACGACGCGACGGCGGCCCTGTCCGTGGCTGCAGCCACGGACGCGGACTTCGTCCGGGTGAACGTCCACGTCGGCGCGGCCGTCACGGACCAGGGGGTCATCGAGGGGCAGGCCCACGAGACGCTCCGCCTCCGGGAGCGGATCGGGGCCGACGCCGCGATCTGTGCCGACGTCGGGGTCAAACACGCTACGCCCCTGGGTGACCGTGATCTCGCCGTGGAAGCCTCCGACGCCGTCGAGCGGGGGCTGGCCGACGCGGTGATCGTCAGCGGCGACCGAACCGGCGACCGGACGGCGCTCGAGGACGTCCGCCAGGTCCAGGACTCGGTCGGCGACGAGGTCCCTGTCCTCGTTGGGAGTGGCGTGACGGCAGCGAGTGCGGCCAGCGTGCTCGACGCCGCGGACGGTGCGATCGTCGGCACGGCGCTGAAGGAGGACGGCCTTACGACGAATCCGGTCGGCGAAGAACGCGTTCGCGAGTTGATCGACGCCGCAAAAAACGGACGCTAACGACCCTCAGTCGTCGGCCGTCACGGGTTCGCCGTGCGTGACCTCGGTGCCCAGCAGGTCGAGGAACTCCGCGATCCACTCGGGGTGGTCCGGCCAGGCGGTCCCCGTGACGAGGTTGCCGTCGCGGGTCACCGTGTCGCTGAACGTCGCGCCCGCGCTCTCGACGTCGGCCTTCAGGGCCGGATACGCCGAGCAGGTGTAGCCGTCAAGGACGCCGGCGGCGGCGAGGATCAACGGGCCGTGACACAGCGCTGCGACGGGCTTGTCCTCTTCGAAGAAATGTCGGGCAACGTCGAGCACCTCGTCGTAGGTCCGGAGGTACTCCGGTGCCCGACCGCCCGGAATCACGAGCGCGTCGTAGTCGGCCGGATCGACGTCGGCCATCGTCGCGTTCAGTTCGAAGTCGTGCCCCCGCTCCTCGAGGTACGTCTGGTCGCCACGGAAGTCGTGGACGGCCGTCTTGACGACGTCACCGGCCTCCTTCTCGGGACAGACGGCGTGGACCTCGTGACCTACCGACTGGAGCGCCTGGAACGGTACCATGATCTCGTAATCCTCCACGAAATCCCCCGCGAGGAGGAGGATCTTCTTGGCTGGCATCTGGTGTCACCCATCTCCCCTATTGGGGCGACACCACATAACCTTCACTCGCCAACAGGTCGGGGCGTTTCGCTATCCGGTTCGAACGAGGCGTGCTTCCCCACAGTCGGACGTCGAGGTTGACGGGTTTTTCTTTTCGCGCCGGGTTTCGGTTTTATTGGTCAGAGGATGGAATTTTTCACGAGAATCACGGCGAGTCGGGAACCCTTACTATTCGAAGGTTTTCGATAAAAGCTATGCTTGGGTGCTTCGTAATCCGACGTGGATCGAAAGGATGGCCGATGACCCCCATTCCGTTCTCGTGGTCGAGCCGGATCCCGAAACGCTCGAACGATACGTCGGCTGGCTCGATCGGGAGTACGAGGTGCGAACGGCGACGTCGGGGAGCGAGGCCCTGGATCGGGCCAGCGGGATCGACGTCGTCCTGCTCGACCGGCGGCTCCCGGATCGCTCCGGGGACGAGGTAGCGACTCGAATATCCGACTTGCCGGACGCCCCGACGGTGGCGTTGCTCAGCACCGTGGACCCGGATCTCGATATCGTCGATCTCTCCTGTGACGATTACCTCCTCAAGCCGCTCTCGCAATCCGAATTGACGGACGCGATGACTCGCCTCGTCCGCCGGGCGGATTACGACGAGCGTCTCGCGACGTACTCGAGTCTGGCGTCGAAGCGGGCCACGCTCGAGTCGGCGGTGCCGATGGACGAACTCATCGGCGATCCCGAGTACGACGCGCTCTGTCGTCGGACGGAGTCGCTCCGGCAGGAACTGGACGGCCTGGTCGACCAGTTCGAGAAAGACGACTTCGAGGCGGCGTTCCGGGCGCTCGGAGCCGCCGAAAACGGCGGCTGACGACCCGCAAGCGTCGGCGTTTTACGTTCCCACCCGTTACGGGGCTTCGATGACCGAGGACGCCGAATATTCTCCGGGCGATCTGCGAGCGACGGGGATGGCACTGAAACACGACCGGGAGTGGGACTACGAACTCGATCGGATCGTCGAGGCGGTCGACGAACGCGACGCCTCGACCGTCGGTCTGCAGTTCCCGGAGGGACTGAAACGACGCGGACCCAGAGTGGCCGACGACCTCCGCGAACTGCTGCCCGAGGACGTCACCGTAATGATCTCCGGCCAACCCTGTTATGGCGCCTGCGACCTCGACACCTATCTCATGCAGCGCACCGACGTGTTCGTCCACTTCGGCCACAGTCCGATGAAAGAGTCGGACAAGATCATCTACGTTCCCCTGTTCTCGAACGTCGAGGTGATCCCGATCATGGAGGAGGCCCTCGACGACCTGGAGACGGGCGACGTCGGTCTCGTGACGACCGCCCAGCACATGAACCGGTTCGAGGAGATGCGCGAATTCCTCGAGGATCGGGGCTTCACGGTCCACACCCGCCGGGGTGACGAGCGCCTTACCCACGAGGGGCAGGTCCTGGGCTGTAACTACGCCTCCGCCGACATCGACGCCGACCAGGTGCTCTACGTCGGCGGCGGCAAGTTCCACCCGCTCGGCCTCGCGATGGAACACCCCGACAAGCACGTCGTCATCGCCGACCCGGTGAACAACGTCGTGGACATCGCGGACACCGAGAAGTTCCTGAAACAGCGCTACGGCGCGGTCCACCGGGCGATGGACGCCGAGACGTGGGGCGTCATCTTCTCAACGAAGATCGGGCAGGGGCGCTGGGAGACCGCAACCGACATCGTCGAATCGAACGACGACGCCTACCTGCTCACGATGGACGAGATCACGCCCGACCGCCTCAGAAACTTCGGCCTCGACGCCTACGTCAACACGGCCTGCCCGCGCGTGACGACCGACGACGGGCCGCAGTTCGACGCGCCGATCCTCACGCCCGGCGAGTACGAAATCGCGATCGGCGAGAAACCCCTGGACGAACTCGAATTCGACACCTTCCACGGCACCTGGTAATCTATCGAGTGTCGGCCCACCCCCGGTCGCCCCCTTTCGATCGCCGACCTCGAGGGTTTATTCGGCCTCGTCGGCCGCGGCCACTCCGGCCTCGTCGCCGGGGTCTTCGGTGTCTTCCTCTACGGTTTCGTCCTCTTCTGGTTCGTCGTCAGCTGTCCCCTCGTCGTCCGCCTGGGCAGAATCGGCCTGTTCGGTCGTTTCGTCTTCCGCCGGTTCCCCTTCGCTCGCCGTCGTCTCTTCGTCCTCGCCGCCCGCCGACGCTTCCTCATCGTCGTCCGTCGTCTCTCCGTCCCCCTCGTCCTCGGATTCGTTCCAGGTGGGGAGTCCGTCGTGCTCGCGTTCGTACCGGTGCAGGTGTTGCTCGTAGAGGTCGTCCACGCTCTCTAAGAGTTCGGGGGTCTGGACCCGGTAGTAGTTCGGACTTCGCTCGTCGAGGCGGTCGAGGAGGGCCGCCTCCAGGTCGTCGGCCGTGCCGATGTAGACGAGTTTTCCGAAGGATTTCAGCTCGTACACGCCCGGTTCGTTGGGAACGTTCAGTCCGATGTGATCGGAACTGGCCGGACGCCATGGGGAGTGGATGGGCATGGTTGGGGCAACGCCCGACCGGTAAAAAGGCGTGTCGGCCCAGTTCTCAGAGTCCGATCGCCGCGGCGAGCGAGAGTCCGCTCGCCAGGGCGCCGACGAGATAGCCGAGGATGGCGCCGCCGTTCAACAGGGGAAGGCCGGCGTGCGGCCGACCCTTCAGGACCATGTACATGAGCACGAGCAGTCCCGAGAGCGTCCCGATCATGGCGGTGAGCGCCGGGAGGTTGATGAAGACCCATGGGACATCGAACGTGGCGACCGATCCCCCATTCGCGGAGAGGAAGAACGCGGCGGAGGCGACGACGATGGCCGGCATGACGGCGTCACCGAGGCCGATGAACAGCGCGCCGCGCTCGATGGCACCCTCGGCGATTTCCGACTCGTCGCCGTCAGCAGCTGCCGGCTGGCCGTTTTCGTCGGCCTCCGCAATCTCGGAGGCTTCGGCAGTTTCGTCGTCTTGTGCCGATTCCTCGGGGTCGGCCGGTTCGCCGGCTTCGTTCGTCACCTCGTCGGGCGTCGATCCCTCCTCGAGAAACGAGTACGAGAGTGAGATGGGCACGACGAGGACGACGGGCACCTTGAGGTCCATCACGCCTTCGGCCAGGTCGAGCATGTGCTCGGTGCCGTAGACGCTGATCGCGTCGTAGACGGCCAGCACCGACAGGAGGAGGATCGCGGGGAGGATGCCGAAACTGATGCCGAACAGGCCCGCCGCGCCGGCACCCATGATCACGCCCGCCCCGTCGATGACGTACCACTCGGGGTAGACCAGCAGCGCGAGGCCAAGTACGGCCGCCAGACCGATCGCGACGGCTGGCGGGGCGAACACGGAGAAGACGTAGAGCGCGATCAGGCCGCTCACGAACACGAGTAGCGCCCGAATGAAACGATGGAGGCCGTACTTGAACGCCGCCAGCATCACGCCCGTCATGATCAGGATGAGCACGAGATAGAGCAGGCTGTTCGTCGGGTCCTGCGGGTTCTGCGTCTGCTGGAAGCCGGCCTCGGCGAAGGGCCTGACCAGCGCCAGCGCGCCGAGTTGCACCAGCAAGAAGATGAGCACGACCAGCGAGACGGCCCCGCCGACGCGATAGCTGTCCTTCATGTGGCCAGGGTTCGGGCGGCGCTCCTCAAGTGATTTCCCATTCGCGGAGCGATCCACAAGAACGAATCTCAGCGGGCATACAGCGTCGCCCCGAGGAACGTCGCGGGACGCTGGTCGTCCGCGGGCGTCACGGCGAGATACGGCCGATCGACTGGGCCGAACACGTCCACGATCCGCCCGACGGTCGTCAGCGATTCGTCGATGATCTCGCTCCCGACGTCCGGAAATTCGTCGCTCGACGCCCGGAGGATCAACAGGCCCTGGGCCGTCCGGACGGCCTCGCCGGCGCGTTGCATTACTCTCGGAGCGCGGTGACGTAGGCCGCGGTGGCCTGGACGATGTCGTTTTTCGCCGCGTCCTCGGCGTTTTTCACGAGGACCCGACCGCGCTTGCGCCAGGGTTCCCGGGAGTAGGCGACGTCGCGCTCGATGACCGCGTCGTAGCCGACCTGCTGGACGGCCTTCGCGATCTCGTCCACCTCGGGATCCGCCACCGCGAGATCCGACGGCACGCGCCGGCCCTCGCGGCGCGTACACTCGGCGTCGAAGTACGCGGGATAGATCACGTTCTCGACCATGTGGAATACTCGGACGCGGGCGACTTACAACCCTTCCGGTCAGCGACCGCGTCGAGAAAGCAGTGCCACCGAGCCGAGAACGGCGAGAACCGCGACGACCGGGGTGAAGCCGGGGATGTCGTCAGCGTGGCCGGTCGGCATCGCGGTGGTCTTCCGATCGAAGACGGTCGTCGTGCTGTCGGACCCGTCACCGTCGCCGCCGTCGGCGACGGCCGTCGTGGTCGTTTCGTCACCGGCCGGGGTGGTCGTCGCGGTCGGCGTCGGTTCGGTCGTCTGCGGCGGCGCACACGCCGGTCGGACGTCGGTCGGCTTCTCGACCTGGGAGGCGGCCTCCTCGTAGGCGTCGGGATAGAACGCCTCCGAGAGTTTCGTGATCGGCTGGACGATTCGCGGGGCGGGCTGACTGATGTAGTTCCGGTCGAGGACGACCGTCTGGTTCTGCTTCACGGCGATCGTCTCCTGGTACGCGGCGCCCTTCGGCACCGTCGGACTCCCGCTGTTGAGGAGCAGCCACTCGACCGTTCGATCCGCGACGACCTCCTGGCTGATCTGCTTGTAGCCCGTGATGCCGGCCTCGGCGGCCACGTTCGTACCGCCGGCCGAGGTGGTGATCTCGTCGATGAACGTCCCTTCGCCGGAAGTGTACCCGAAGAAATTGTACAGCGCCTTGGGGGACTCCTTGCCCTCCGCTGCCGTCTGGGCGATCCGTACTTTGTACTGCATCTCGGCCACCGTCTCCGCGGCCGCGTAGGGTTCGTCCACGAGCCGTCCGGTCCGGTTCACCTTGTCGTAGACGTCCTGGAGCCCGGTCGCCGACCGGAACTTGTAGACCGTGATGCCGGCCGACCGGAGCTGCTGGACCGTCTCGTTCGGGACGATGCCCTCGGCGAGTACGAGGTCGGGTTTCTGGGCGACGACCTTCTCGACCGAGGCGAACGTCCGACCCGGGCCGGAGACGTTCGCCCAGGAGTCCGAACCGTCGAGATAGCTCGCGTACTGACTTGCACCCACGATGCGATCGCCCGCGCCGAGTTCCACGAGCGTCTGGGCCGTGCCCGGACCGAGCGAGACGATTCGCTCCGGCCGTTCCTCGACCGTCACGTCCGTCCCCGTCGCGTCGGTCGCAGTGTAGGGCAACTCGCAATCGTCGGTCGTTTCCTGCAGCGATTCCACGGCATCGGCGGTCGATCCTGCTGTCACACCGCCCACCGGGACCGCGGCCACCGCGGCCACGACCAGCAAGGCAGCGAGTACCGTCGCGCGAGTGTCGTGCATCAGGCGACAGTCGCGGCCTATTCAATAAATATTTAACTAAAGCAACCCAGATTTCACAGTAGATGCGAACCGGCACGAGAGCCACGCTCTGGTCGGCAGGACTCGCGGCCATCCTGTTCGCCGCGGTCGTCGGATGCACGACGGTCGGCGCGGTCAGTCTCGACCCCGTCGGCGTCGCGAAGGCCATCCTCGACGCGCTCCCGGGTCTCTCGTTCGACGTGGAGTCCACGACCCGGACCATCGTGGTGGATCTCCGTCTCCCCAGAATCCTGCTCGCCGCCGTCGTCGGGTTCGCCCTCGGGGCCGCCGGCACCGTCATGCAGGGCTTTTTCCGCAATCCCATGGCCGACCCGTCGATCATCGGCGTCTCCACGGGCGCTGCGGTGGGTGCGGTCGCGGTCATCGCCGTCCCCGCAGTCGCGCCACCAGCACTGGTGCTCCTCGGGTTCGAGGTCGCTTCTGGCCTCCAGATCGCCGCGTTCGCGACGGCCCTTGTCACCGCCTTCGGGGTCTACCTGATCGCGTCCGACGGCGGACGGACGCCCGTCGCGACGCTCCTTTTGGCCGGCGTGGCCGTCCAGACGTTCCTCGGGGCGGTCATCTCCTATCTCATGATCAACGCGGGCCGGAGCCTCGAGCGCGCCGTCTACTGGATGATGGGCCACCTCCACGCGAGTACGTACCACGACGTGATCTTCGCCGGCCTGACGGTCGCCGTCGGGTTCCCGATCCTGCTGGCGTTCGCCTCGGACCTGAACGTCCTCCTGCTCGGCGAAGAGGACGCCCATCACCTCGGCGTGTCGGTCGAGCGCACCAAGGGAATCCTCCTCGCGGTCTCGACGCTCGTGACCGCGGCCGCCGTCGCCGTCTCGGGCGTCATCGGGTTCGTCGGCCTCATCGTCCCGCACATGATGCGCCTTGTCGTCGGGCCGGATCACCGGATCCTCCTGCCGACCAGCGCGCTCGCCGGAGCCTCCTTCCTCGTCCTGACCGACACCCTCGCCCGGGCCCGGGTCGAGCAGATGCCCGTCGGCATCGTGACCGCCGCCCTGGGGGCACCGTTCTTCCTCTTTCTCCTCCGCCGTCGCGAGGTGACCGAACTATGACACTGATCGACGTGGACGACGTTTCGGTATCGCTGGGCGGGACGGCCGTCCTGGACGACGTCTCGGCGAGCGTTCCCGAGGGCCGGTTCGTGGGCCTCATCGGCCCCAACGGCGCCGGCAAAACGACGCTCCTCAGGACCGTGAGCGGCGTGCTCGACCCCGACGCGGGTCGAGTGACCATCGACGGCGACGACGTCGCGACGCTCTCCTCGCAGGCGTCGAGTCAACGGGTGGCCGTCGTTCCGCAGGACACCACCGTCTCCTTCGACTTCAGCGTCGAGCAGGTGGTCGAGATGGGCCGCCACCCGTACCGAACGCGCTTCGGCGGCGGGAACGCCGACGACCGCCGGATCGTCCAGGACGCCATGGAACGGGTCGATGTCGAGCGCTTTGCCGACCGGTTGGTCGGGTCCATCTCCGGCGGCGAGCGCCAGCGCGCCATCCTCGCCCGCGCGCTCGCCCAGGACACGCCCGTCCTCCTGCTGGACGAACCGACGGCGAGCCTTGACGTCACCCGGCAGGTCGAAACCCTCGCGCTGGTCCGCGAACTCGTCGAGGAGGGCAAGACGGCCGTGGCCGCGATCCACGACCTCGACCTCGCGGCACGGTTCTGCGACGACCTCCTGTTGCTCTCCGGCGGTAAAATCGTCGCGAGTGGATCGCCAGAGAGGGTCCTCGACGGCGACACCGTTTCCGACGCCTTCGACGGTCGCGCCGTCGTCGGCCGGGACGCGATCACTGGCGCGCCGACCGTTCGGGCGCTCCCCGAGAGCGCCGGGGCGCAAAACGGCCGCGTTCACGTCATCGGAACGGGACACGAGGCGGCGGCCACCCTGGCTCGACTGATCGACGCCGGCTTCGAGCCCTCGATCGGCCCGGTTCCCAAAACGGACGTGGCGGCCGAGGCAGCCCGAGCCCTCGGCGTCGAAACGGTCGTCGCCGAGCCCTTTGGATCCCTGGATACCCAA
>DATFIX010000212.1:0-2520 GCA_035269625.1 Natrialbaceae archaeon | reverse complement strand
CTCCGGGCGCTCGCCGACCGGGACGTGGGTCTCGATCTCGTGGGTCTCGGCGTCGACGACGGTGACGTTGTCGCTCCCGATGTTGGCGACGTAGGCCGTCGATTCGTCGGGCGTCAGCGCGACCATGTGCGAGAGGTTCTGGTGGGTGCGCCGGACGTCGCGGATCTCGTCGGTCGCGGCGTCGATGACGTAGAGTCGCGAACTCCGGGTCGCCGCGAGCCAGATCTCGTCCGCCCCGTCCCGCGTCGCGAGGCCGTGGGGGAACTCGAAGTGCTCGTGATCGAGTCGCTCGACCACCTCGAAGGACTCGTTGTCGATCACGTTCACCCGACCGCCCAGCGAACAGGTGACGTAGGTCTTCGATCCGTCGGGCGTGACGATCGCCTCGTGGGGGTTGAAGTCGGTCTCGACGGTCGATTCGATCTCGCCGGCGTCGGCGTCGACGACCGAAACCGTGTCTTCGTCTTTGTTGAGGACGAGCAGGCGCGTCATGGGCATCGGATGCGGCCGGGCGACCGTAATCCTTCGGCTCCCGGCGAAATCGAGTCGAGCAGGGCGAAATTCGGGGAAACGGGGTGAAGGGAGGAGAACGCCTAAGGTTGGCTGACGGTTACAGTTCGTGTGGACAGGAAAGCCATCTGGATCGCGGTGGCGGCCCTCCTGGCGATTGCTGCCATTACCCTCTCGGCCGCCACGCTGGGGTCGACGACCGGCGGTTCCGGGTTCGGCCTCGGAGGATCGGGCGGCGGCATCGATCAGGAGCAGCCCGATCAGGAGGACGAGAACCTCGGCGGCAGTTCCGACCAGTCGGGGATCGGGCAGGAGCCCGGGTTCCCGCTGGAGTTCGAGTTGCCGTGCTTCAGGATCCTCGTCGAGCCGCTGGTGATCGTGGGTCTGCTGGGCCTCCTGTTTCTCATCGGCGGCGTCCTGACCTGGCGTCACAACCTGGGCGTGGGCGTCGCGACCGTGATCCTGATCTTCTTCGTCGCGCTCCCGTTCTATATCTTCCTGACGGCCTGTATGACCCTGGAAATGGTCAGGGAGTTCCCCTCGTTCGGCGGCGGAATCGTCGGCGAGGGGTCGGGTGGCGGCATCAGCCTTCCCGGTCTCACCGACTCGACCACGAACCCGACCGTCCCGGAGGTACTCCTGCTGGCGATCGGTGCCATCCTGGCCGTCACCGTCGTCACGTGGTGGATGTCCGGCGACCGTGACCTTCCCGGGTCGTCCGAGACGAAAACGCCCGACGAAACGCCGGCGCCCGAAACCGACGTGGCGGCCGTCGGGCGGGCCGCGGGACGGGCGGCGGATCGCCTCGAAACGGGCGACGAGTTCGAGAACGACGTGTACCGTGCCTGGGCGGAGATGACGACCGAACTCGAGGTGGATCACCCGCGATCGAGCACGCCGTCCGAGTTCGCGACGGCCGCGATCGAGGCCGGCATGGACCGCGACGACGTCGATCGACTGACGAAACTGTTCGAGGAGGTCCGGTACGGCGGGTTCGACCCGACGCCGGCCCGGGAGCGCGAGGCGATCGGAACGCTTCGACGGATCGAGGACGCGTACGCCGAACTCGGCGTGGATGCCGATCCGGATCCGGGCGCGGAGGATTGAGTTTCGGGTGCGGGTCCGGGTCCGGGTGCGGGTCCGGGTCCGCCAAACGCATCCGGCCGTCCCGTAGGTATTTGGTACCGGGTGACGGTAATGCTCCCATGTCCCGGGTGTACCGGCCACCTGGACGATCGACGGGGGGAATCGGATGAGTCACGCTGGCGACCGAGCACCGACGACGAGTCTTGGCCTGCTGGACGCGACGATGGTCGGCATCGGGGCGATGATCGGCGCGGGCATTTTCGTGCTGACGGGCCTGGCAGCCGAGACGTCGGGTCCGGCAGCGATCCTGGTGTTCGCGCTCAACGGCGGCGTGACGACGTTCACGGCCCTGTCGTATGCCGAACTGGCGGCCGCGATCCCGCGCAACGGCGGCGGGTACGCCTACGTCCGCGAAGTGTTTTCGGCACCGATCGCGTTCGTCATGGGGTGGACGCGATGGTTCACGTACATGATCGCCGGAGCGCTGTACGCGCTGGGCTTTGGCGCGAACTTCGAGGAGTTCTTCCACCTCTACGACGTCGCCCTGCCGGGGACACCGGTGATCTGGGCGCTGGTGGCCGTGGTCGCCTTCGTCGCGCTCAACGCGCTCTCGACGGAGGCCAGCGGGAGCGCCGAGACGGTCATCACGCTCGTGAAGGTAGCCATCCTGGCCGTGTTCGTCGCGTTCGGGCTCTCGATCGTCGACCTGGGGCAGTTCGAACCGCTGTTCCCGGCGAAGGGCGGCGCGGTCTCGGTGCTGCCAGCAATGGGTCTGACGTTCATCGCGTTCCAGGGCTACGACCTGATCGCGACCGTCACCGAGGAGGTCGAGAACCCCCAGCAGAACATCCCGCGCGCCATCCTGCTGTCGGTGCTCGTCACCATCGTCGTCTACCTGCTCGTCGTGTTCGTCGCCATCGGCAC
>DATFIX010000211.1:0-2184 GCA_035269625.1 Natrialbaceae archaeon | reverse complement strand
TGGAGGCCGAGTCGCCCTCCACGCCCTGTGTCTGGATGAACTGCACGTGGATGTCCTTCTCGGAGATGTCCTCGTCGGAGAACTTCTTGATGATCGCGGAGACGTTGTCCACGGCCTCCTGGGCCATCTCCTTGAGTTGCCCCGTGGCGATGACCTGTCCGGGGCCCTGCGACGGCGTGACCTCCGCCATCACGGAGAGCATGATACCGGAGTCCTGGCCCATGACCGCGAGACCGTTGACGCGCCCGACGACGGCGCCGTCGTTGACGGTGAGTTCGTAGTCCTTGCGGCGCTCGATGTAGTCGTCCGCGAGCTGCTGTTCGATGGAGCGGCTGCGGCGCTTGGCGCGGAGGACGTGTTCGCGCTCGACGCCATCGGCGTCCTCGCTGCGGGCGATGTCTCCCGCGACGCGGACGAGCCCGCCGAGGTTCCGCAGTTCGAGCGTGAGGTGGCCCTTGCGGCCGGAGCGGCGCTTGGCCTCGAGGATGACCTCCTCCATGGCCTCGGTATCGAACGCCGGCAAGCGGCCGTCCTTGTCGACCTCCTGGGCGATGAAGCGCGCGTACTTCCGGCGCATCTCCGGGGTGTCCTCGATGGTGTCGTCCATGTAGACCTCGTACCCGTAGCCCTTGATGCGGCTGCGGAGCGCGGGGTGCATGTTCTCCATCGCGTCGAGGTTCCCCGCGGCGACCATGATGAAGTCACAGGGGACGGGTTCGGTCTGCACCATCGCACCCGAGGAGCGTTCGCTCTGGCCGGTGATGCCGAACTCGCCCTCCTGGATGGCCGTCATCAGCTTCTGCTGGCTGCGGATGTCGAGCGTGTTGATCTCGTCGACGAACAGCACGCCCTTGTTGGCCTTGTGGATGGCGCCGGGCTCGACGCGGTCGTGGCTCGGCGTCTCCATCCCACCGGACTGGAACGGGTCGTGGCGGACGTCGCCCAGCAGCGCACCGGCGTGGGCGCCCGTCGCGTCCTCGAACGGCGCCGTCTGCTGTTCGGCGTTGTTCACGATGAGGTTCGGTATCATCGAGTCCGTCGAGCGGCCGGAGTACCGGAACGCGAGGTAGACGACACCGGCCGCGAGGATACCCAGCAGGAGGCTGCGGGTGACCACGGCGTAGACGAGGACCACGGCCATGATGATGAGCATCAGGAACGAGCGCATCTGGTTGCGCTTCCGGGCTTCGTCCTTGTACGCCTCGATGATCTGGTCGCCCTTGCCGGCGGGGACCGTGCGGACCTTCGGCTCGTTGCCGTCGTCCGGGTTGTGGTACACGAGGATGTCCTGGAGGTCCTCCTTCGGGAGGAGCTGGGACATGGCCTTCGCGAGCATGGACTTCCCGGTACCCGGGGAGCCGATCATCATCACGTGGCGGCGCTGCTTGGCCGCCTTCTTGACGATGTCGCGGGCGTCGTCCTGCCCGATGACCTGATCGACGAGGCGGTCGGGGACCTCGATCTCGGACGTGTTCTCGACCTTCAGTCCGCCGAGAAGGTCGTCTTCCGCGATCTCCTCGTCGATCTCGGCCCCGATGTCGACCTCGACGTCGCTGCCGAGGCGGTCGATGTCGGGCTCCTCCTCGTCCAGAGTCCCCTCGTCGTCGGTGCCCTCCTCGACGGTCGTGTCGTGGAGGCCACCGTCGTCCGGAGACCCGTCGTCCTCGGGGAGCACCGGCTCGAACCCCTCCTCGTTGTCGGGGCTGGGGGTGTCGTCACTTTCGGGCTCCCGCTCTTCGACGGTCTCTTCGACCGTCGGCGGGGGGCCGTCGTTGGGGTCACTATCGTTACTCATGAAACGGGTTGCTACCTGAATTCTGGTGTTTTGTACTGATATACTTTCTCCCTTCTGAAGTCGCCGATGCACGACCGAAAACGGCAGACTCAGGTGTTGGAGGCGGTGGATACGCCGACGGGGGCGTCTCGCCACCCTTATAAACGAACGGGCCGACGGGTTCGCCATGACGCGGGGATTCTACATCGGCCGGTTCCAGCCGTACCACAACGGCCACCACAGCATGGTCGAGACCATCGCCGAGGAGGTCGACGAGCTCGTCCTCGGCATCGGGAGCGCGGGTGACTCCCACTCCGAGCACGACCCCTTCACCGCCGGCGAGCGCATCATGATGCTCACGAAGTCCCTCGTCGACCACGACCTCGTCACCTACGCCGTCCCCATCGAGG
>DATFIX010000210.1:0-14523 GCA_035269625.1 Natrialbaceae archaeon | reverse complement strand
CGCTCATGATGTCGGTCGCGACGAATTCCCGGTTCCGTTCTCTCGTATCGGCCTGGGCCAGGACGCCGTCCTCGACGAGTCGTTCGACGGCACTGTTGGCGGCAGGATAGGTCATCCCGATCCGATCTGCAGCCGTCGGGACGGTCAGGTAGGGCTGTTCGAACAGGACGTCGACCAAGCGCTCGATCGAGGTCGGCCCCTCGTCGTAGGTGTCGTGGTAGGACTCGTGCAAGTCACGGAGAAGGCTGGCCCTCCCGAGAACCTCCGCTGCTTGATCGCGCATTCCCGCGATGAAAAAGTGCAGCCACTCCTCCCACGCACCCTGTTCACTGACGGCCAGCAATCGGTCGGTGTACTCCTGGCGGTTCTCCTTGATGTAACTGCTCATGTAGAACAACGGTTTCGTGAGCAGATCACTCGCGACGAGCAACAGCAACGCGAGGAGTCGACCGACGCGCCCGTTCCCGTCTTTGAACGGATGGATCGTCTCGATCTGGTAGTGGATCAGGGCAACGTCGACGAGCGTCGGGTGCCTGGACGGGGATCGCACGTACGAGAGCAAGTCTTCCATCATCGACTCGACCATCTCGGCTTTCGGAGGCACGAATCGGATCGACCGCTTCCAGGGGTCTTTCGACTCTTCGATCCACGCGTACCCGGGCCGGAACTGGCCGGGTAACGGGTCTTCCTCGTCTGTCCGCCCTGTTTCCATAACCGTCGCGTGCAGTTCTCTGACGAGATCGAGCGAGATGTTGTTCCGGGAACGCCCGCATTCGAGAAGCCGGGAACTCGCAGCCCGAAGGGCCTCGACGTAGTTGAGCGCTTCTTGGACGTCACGGCTTCCGGCAGTCGACCCTCCACTGGCCGTTGCACGGTACATGTCGGTGGTCGTCACCTGGGTTCCCTCTACCTGGGAGGACTGTTCGGCTTCCTTGTAGAGGAGGGGTCTGAACACCGTGTCCGCTGCTTCGACCTGACTCCGAAATCCATCGAGGCGGCCCAGGGCGTGGGTCCCCCGTTCGACTGATTTGATCAGGTCTTCGGAGAGGTCGAGATCCGGCGGAAGTGGTTCCGGCTTGTAGAACTTGTTGAACGGAACCCCTTTGTCGGATCTGACCGGGAGATAGGTGCCGGGTGCCTGTTCCGGGAGACCGAACCCGTCCTTCATTGGCTATAATAACAGGGGCCGTTAGTAAAGTAATTTTGGAATTGATTTACTAACGCGACGGTAGTCTAGACGAACGAGCGTAGAACTAGATCGACCGTGGCTCGACAAAGTGGAAGCCGTCATCAGTCCATGCCCGGCGCTCTCCCTTCGCGAACCGAACTTCGAGCCCGAACATCCACAACCCTTATACCGTCCTCCGGACTACGAGGAACCACGATGGCAGGTGTCTGCTTTACACGCCGGGCGTTCGCCCGCTTTTAACCACCACAGTCACCTGTCGTTCTTCGCGCTGGTCGCAATCGACCAGCGACGGCCATCCCACTCAGAATCATAACCATGTCACGATCAGAATCGGAAGCGGATGCGGAATCGGAGCGAATCAGCGTCGTCCTGCCGGACGGCTCGGAACTCGAGATCGATCGCGGCGACACGGTCGCGGACGTCGCCTTCGAGATCGGTCCCGGCCTCGGACGCGACACGGTCGCCGGACGGCTCGACGGCGAACTCGTCGCCAAGGAGGAGCCCATCGTCGAGGACGGCGTCCACCTCGAAATCATCACGGAGGATTCCGAGGACTACCTCCAGGTGATGCGCCACACGGCCTCGCACGTGCTCGCACAGGCCGTCCAGCGCCTGTACGACGACGTCGAACTCGCCATCGGCCCGCCGACGGACGAGGGGTACTACTACGACTTCGACGAACTCGACGTCGACGAGGACGACCTCCGCGAGATCGAGGACGAGATGCAGGAGATCGTCGAGGCCGACTACGAGGTCGAGCGCGAGGTCCTCTCGATCGAGGAGGCCGAGGAGCGACTGGCCGACCAGCCCTACAAGCTGGAACTGCTCGAGGAGTTCGCCGAGGAACACGACCAGGTCACGTTCTACTCCCAGGGCGAGTGGGAGGACCTCTGTGCCGGCCCGCACGTCGAGTCCACGGGCGAAGTGGGCACGATCAAACTGCTCGAGATCGCCGGCGCGTACTGGCGCGGCGACGAGGAGAACCCGATGCAGACGCGCATCTACGGCACGGCCTTCGAGAGCGAGAGCGACCTCGAGGCGTTCATGGAGCGTCGGCGCAAGGCCGAGAAGCGCGACCACCGGAAGATCGGCCGCGAGATGGACCTCTTCTCGGTCCAGGAGACGACGGGGCCCGGCCTCCCGCTGTATCACCCGCCGGGCAAGACGATCCTGCGCGAACTCCAGCGGTTCATCGACGACCTCAACGACGACGCCGGCTACGACTTCGTCGAGACGCCCCACGTGTTCAAGACGGAGCTGTGGAAGCAGTCGGGCCACTACGAGAACTACCGGGACGACATGTTCCTCTTCGAGGTCGACGACGACGAGTTCGGCCTCAAGCCGATGAACTGCCCCGGGCACGCCTCGATCTTCCAGCACGATTCCTGGAGCTACCGCGACCTGCCCGTCCGCTACGCCGAGAACGGCAAGGTCTACCGGAAGGAACAACGCGGCGAACTCTCCGGACTCTCGCGCGTCTGGGCGTTCACGATCGACGACGGCCACCTGTTCGTCCGGCCCGACCAGATCGAGGACGAGGTCGAGCTGATCATGGACATGATCCAGACGGTCCTGGAGACGTTCGAGCTGGATTACGAGATCCAGTTCGCCACGCGCCCCGACAAGAGCGTCGGGAGCGACGAGATCTGGGAGAAGGCCGAGGCACAACTGGAGGCCGTGCTCGAGGACCGCGAGATGGAGTACGAACTCGAACCCGGCGACGGCGCCTTCTACGGCCCGAAGATCGACTACGCCTTCGAGGACGCGCTCGGGCGCAAGTGGGACGGCCCGACGGTGCAACTCGACTTCAACATGCCCGACCGGTTCGACCTGAGCTACGTCGGCGAGGACAACGAGGAGCACCAGCCGGTGATGATCCACCGCGCGCTCTACGGGAGCTACGAGCGCTTCTTCATGGTGCTCATCGAGCACTTCGCCGGCAAGTTCCCGCTCTGGCTCGCGCCCGAGCAGGTGCGGGTCCTCCCGATCAGCGACGACCAGCTGGATTACGCGAACGAGATCGCCGACCAGTTCGAGGACTTCCGCGTCACGGTCAACGACCGGGACGCCACGCTCGAACGCAAGATCCGCGCCGGCCACGACGACCGGGTGCCCTACATGATCATCGTCGGCTCGAACGAGGCCGAGGACGGCACGATCTCCGTGCGCGACCGCGCCGAGCGACAGGCCGGCGACGTCGATCCCGAGGCGTTCCTCCAGCACCTCCAGGCGGAGCAGGACGAGCGGCGGATCGAACCGGACTTCCTGGCCTGATCGGAGTTCGGTTTCCTGACCACGTCTGTGGATCGAACCACGAGAGAATCCCTTCGGAGTATTCATTGTTGTGCGTTCGTGGATACCACGTATGAACCGCGTCGAGAAGGCGGCCCTCCAGTTGCGCGCCGTGTCGGTGTTGCGCATGCTCAAGGACACGCGGACCTACGACGAACTCGCCGAGGTGACGGGCCTGCCGGCAGGCGACCTCAACCGGTACGTCAACGGGCACGTGCTCCCGGGCGAGGACCGGGCACGGGAAATCGTGAGGGACATCGGCCGGGAGGCACTCGCCAGCGAACTCGAGGACCGCGTCGAACTCGACGGTGAGGGCTACGTCGACAACTCCGGAATCGTCTTCGACCAGGCGTTCCTCGACCTGGTCGCGCCCGTGGCGGCCGACACCTTCGGGTTCGACCGCCCGGACGTCGTCCTGACGGCGGCGACCGACGGGATCACCCTCGCCTCCGCGATGGCCCGGTACTTTGGGGCGCACTGTGTCTACGCCAAGAACTCCAAGGAGACCGCCGTCGAGGAGTTCGTCGAGGCCCGCCAGCGCCTGCAATCGGGGATCGAACTCACCTACTACCTGCCCGAGGGCGCGATCGAGGCCGGGGACACCGTCCTCGTCGTGGACGACCTCATCCGGTCGGGCGACACCCAGCGCCTCCTGCTGGACATCGCCGACGAGGTCGACGCCCACGTCTGTGGCGTCTTCGCCCTGATCGCCGTCGGCGAAGAGGGCATCGACCGGGCCGCCGAGTTGACCGACGCGCCCGCCGGGGCGCTGGTGACGTTCTGAAGCGACGGGGATCGAGGGGTCGGCCGGCGTCACCGCTTCAAGTAGTCGGCTACTCTCGCATTTCGACGATTTTCCTGTCGAGATCGAATCGGTAGATCAGGATATAGCCGATGACGCCGCCGATCAAGAGTTCGAACGGCCAGGTTAGTAGTCCAAACATTCGAAACGTGTAATCACCAACCGGAGTAATTCCAAATAGAAAAAGGACTAGAAACGAAATCACGAGAACGTTACTGATTCGCCGATAGTTCATTCTTTGCCTCCTTCACGTCCACTCCAAATCCATGTAGGCATAATCCATGAATCCCTTTAAAGTAAACTTATCTCCTCCATCACGACAGAAATCAATGAGTGCAGCAGATTCGCTAATTGTCGTAATTGCCAGTTCAAGTCGCAATCCTATCTCATACTCTTTCGAGTCCACAGGTGCGAATACGGTTTCATCATAATTGCGATGCGCGCTTTTCCCTTTCCCCCACTCAAAACTCCACGAGAGAGGACGTTCGAATTCTCCGAGATCGCCATGATTGTCTTTTTCACGGACAAAGATGTTTCCATAAGCACGACCTCCAGCAAGTGCCGCCGATGCTGTGCCCTTATACTCGCCCTCACAATGTAAGCGAAGTGTATCGGAACCCCCTGTAAATTCGATGCTTTTCCACATTTCTGCCTTGATATATGGGCTAGAGCCGACTAATCCATAGACTTCCGCATTTGCTTCGGGTTCACGGGAGCTAACATACTGATGAGATCTGGCTGCTCCTTCCCAAAAGTCAACACCATTCGTTTCAGACGCGTCGTAGGTATCGAACGTGACGTCCTCACCAACTTCCACCAAGGATGAGACTGATGGACGGTCTCGCGATTCCATCCGTGCCCTTGCTCGACCCATCTGCATCGTCATCGCGGTTTTTTGTTCGAGAGACTGACGGAGTCTATCTGTAATCTCGACCTCGTACACGTCCCCATCAAACCGAATTTTCATCGCATCCGGTCCTGTTCGACAGAACGTGGCTTCTCTCGTCACTTCGTCACCGAACGTCACCAGATCGACGATTGCGTTGTCTTGGGCCTGTGCCAGCGAAAGATCGGCCGTCGAAACGTCACTCGATTCCTGCAAAATTTCGCCCTCTGACTTGACGAACTGCCTGTCGAATTCAGGTTGACCGAATTGTCGAGTATACTTCTGAAACGCACGACGATAATCGGCAAGTGTCCCGTCCCGTTGGTTCGCCGAGACGGTCCCAATAAAGGGCGTTGCAATCGCTGCACCGAGCGAAGATTTGAGGAATCTCCGCCTGTTCACATTGTCGGACATATCCATCCACTACAAACATACCCACATTTAAAAAAATTGCCTATTTAAATAACCATCAATTGCAGCCAATAGATTTCCTACTGCTAAAATTACGTCGATTTTGGAATAAGGAATCAAAAAAATATCAATCAATTATAACAACTGAAATCAGAACGTACCGGGCAGAAAATCGGTGTTGAGGATCCAAACCACCGATATCCCCCAATCGACCACTCGACCCGCCCCACCAGTTCCTCCCGCACCGCCCGAATCGTCTTCCGGACCTACGCCATGCCTTCACGACAGACGTTTCCGCAAGTGAAGTCGTTGTGAAAAACGAATACTTGGCGAGCGGCGAAAACCCAATTTGTATTTTCACTTAGAAATCCAAATACTGGGTGTAGAACACGCGACGCTGCAACTACGCTAGCCACTATTTTGATTCCAGTGCGAAAATAATAATAGTGGACGCTGTATTGGTGAGTGTGTCAACATCGATGGACCGAGAGGATTTCGACGAGACTGCGCCCGGAGAAATCGTTCCGACCACGACGTCAAACGGAACGTATGCAGCGTTCCGTCCGGACCCGCTTCCGCCGGAAATCGAGGCCGAAGAACTCATTACCCCGCTTGCCGAAGCAACCCAAGCACTCGGACGCCTCCACGGAATCGGTCCTCGGGTCGGATCGAAAGAGATCCTCATAGAACCGTTCCTCCGCAAGGAAGCACTCGAGTCCTCTCAGATCGAAGGAACCCACGCCACCCTCTCCGACATCTACGCCTACGAAGCCGGACAGGAGGTGCTCATCGAAGCGGACCGACGACAGGGGACACAGGAGGTGATGAACTATCTCCATGCGCTTACGCACGGTCTCGACGCGATTACGGGAGGAGAACCGGTTTCGACGGAGTTGCTGTGTGCGATGCACGAGCGATTGCTCTCCGGCGTTCGTGGCGGCGATGCCGATCCCGGTGATCTTCGGACATCGCAGAATTTCATCGGAAGTACGCCCTACATACAGGACGCCCGTTACGTTCCACCGCCACCGAACGACGTGCCCGAACTCCTCGAGGCCCTCGTCGAATACGCGAATCACGACGGCGACGACCTGCATCCACTGTTCCGTATCGGGATGATCCATTACCAGTTCGAGACGATCCACCCGTTTCTCGACGGAAACGGCCGGCTGGGACGGCTCCTGATCAGTCTCCTCTTGCAGCGCAAGGACCTCCTCCCGGAACCCTACCTGTACCTGAGTTCGTATTTCAACGCGCGCCGAACCGAGTACGTCGATCACTTGCTCGGCGTGAGCCAGCGCGGAGAATGGGAGGAATGGCTGCGATTCTTCCTGCGTGGCGTCCAGTCACAGGCCGACGAAGCGCATCGACGGGCGAACATGCTGGTGGACCTCCGCGAGGAGTACCAGCGGCGGTACCAGAACGAACGGTCCGGAAACATCCTCGAACTGGCGATGCGACTCTTCGAGGATCCGTATCTCGACGTCAAAACGGCTGCAGACTGGCTGAACGTGGAATACAGCACTGCCAATCGGCTCGTGGGGCGACTCGAAGAAGACGGTGTGCTCGAAGAACTTACTGGAAAGGAGCGGAATCGGTTCTACCGGGCCCAGAAAGTCTTCGAGATTATCAACCAGCCGATCGATCGTCTGTGAAGACTCGCAGGGGCGAAACGCCCTGTCACTCGACCCGCCCCACCAGTTCCTCCCGCACCGCCCGAATCGTCTTCCGGACCTCGGCCATCCCCTCGCCGTCCACGTGCCCGGCCAGCGCGTCGGTCGCGCCGAGCAACCAGGCCGCGCGCTCGACCAGGCGCGTCACGTCGCCCGGACCCACGCCGTAGCGCTCGGCGAGGTCGTCCTCGCTCGCGCCGTCCACCACGTCCCGCAGGAGGAGGGCGGTCTTGAGCGCCGAGAGCCACTCGTGGAAGTCGCCCTCGAAGTCCTGGATGGGCTTGGCGATGCGGTCGGCGTTGCGCATGGCGAACTCGCTGAGGTCGCCGGCCTCGTCGTCGCGGACGTACTCGGTCCGGAGGTCGGGGGTATCGCAGACGATTTCGAGGACGGTGAGCGGGGCGACGCCGTCCAGGTCGGCGGCGCGTTCCAGCGCGGCGACGACGTCGGTGCCGGTGGTCGGATCGACGTACACCCGGGAGACGAGCACGCCGAGGTCGGTGGCCTGGAGACCGTCGTCGGGGGACGCCAACAGCCCGACCGATTCGAGATACGCGATCGCGTCGTCCACGTCCGCCCCAAGCGCGTCCACGCCGTGCTGGTGGGCGTAGAACGTCTCTTCGAGAACGCCACGAAGCGCGTCTCGCGATTCGACGCCGCCCGACGCGACCGTCGCGAGGACGTGCGTCCGGAGCGCTCCAGGGGCGGCGAGTTTCGAGTGGACCGGTTCGGGGTCGGATTCGAGATACCGTTCGCGGACGTCCGCGGGGTCGTCGCGGCCGGCCACCAGGACCGCCTCGCCGTAGGGGTCGAGGCCGGGTCGGCCGGCCCGGCCCATCATCTGGTGGACCTCCAGCGTCGGCAGGAGCGCCGGACCGTCGTCGGTGTAGCGCCGGAGGTCCCGGACGACCACCCGCCGGGCGGGAACGTTCACGCCTGCCGCGAGGGTGGGCGTCGCGCAGATGACCTTCACCTCGCGGTCCCGGAACGCGTTCTCGACGGCCAGTCGGTGGTCGGTCCGGAGGCCGGCGTGGTGGAAGGCCACGCCGTGGGCGACCGTCCTGGCGAGCGCCATGCCCGCACCGGTCCGGGCCGTCTCGCGGATCTCCTCGGTCACCTCGCCCGGGAACGAAAAGCCGGTCTCCGCGAGGTCGGCCGCGAGTTCCCGGGCCTCGCGGCGCGAGCGGACGAACACCAGACACTGTCCGCCCTCGTCCACGGCGTCACTGACGAGGGCTTCCGTCGGGTCGTCATCTCCGGAAACCCGCCGGGGCGGTCCGTCCTCGAAGTCGATCGTGCCGTCGTCGTAGATCCCGCGCCGGAGTTCGACCGGCCGCCAGTCGTCGGCGACCAGCGTCGCATCGAGCCAGTCGGCCACCGCGGCCGCGTTCCCCACCGTCGCCGAGAGGCCGACGATCTGTACGTCCGGCGAGCGCCGCCGGAGCGCCGCCAGGACCATTTCCAGGGTCGGCCCACGCCCCTCGGCGTCGAGCAGGTGGATTTCGTCGACGACCGCACAGCCGACCTGCTCGACCCAGTCGGCGTCGTTGCGCAGCGCCGCGTCAACCTTCTCACTCGTGGCGACCACGACGTCCTCGCCCGCCAGGTCGGCGTCCGTCGCGTCGTAGTCGCCGGTCGCGATGCCGACGCTCACCCCTGGCAGCGCCGAGAACTCCTCGTACTTCTCCGTCGCCAGCGCCCGCAAGGGGACGACGTACAGCGCCGGCCCGTCGGCGGTCAGCATGGCCACCTGGGCGACGAAGGTCTTCCCGCTGGCGGTCGGCACCGCGAGGACGACGTCCGCGCCCTCGGTCACACCGGCCTCGACGGCCGCGGCCTGGGGCGGATACAGCTCCGCGATTCCCTGCTCGCGGAAGTGGTCGAGAAGCGCCGAATCGAGCGGCAACGCGTCGATTTCCACACCGTCACTCCGGCGCGACGATATTTAAGTCCCGGGCCGATCCCGGGAGCCGAGGAGCCCGTGGACCGAGACACCGAGGGAGCCGGGCGACCGAACACATGATTTCCAATGTTGAAATTTTTAAGTTGGTGCCGGCAATTCGGCGACTCCGTCGGGTTGTGCGAGAGAATGCCACCCAGAATAGATCAGAACGATTAGATATACGGTCGTTCGGCACCGACGTTCACGTGTATGTCTCAGTCCACCAGCGAGTCCGAGCGGCTCGTCTCGTTTTCGATCGACGCGGAAAGTGAATCGCCGACCCACACGGTCGTCCAGGCGCGGAACTTCGAGTTCTCGATCGACGAACCGGAGCACCTCGGCGGATCGAACGAGGGGCCGAACCCCGTCGAGTACCTGCTGGGCGCCCTGGCGGGGTGCCTGAACGTCGTCGGCCACGGCGTCGCCGAGGAGATGGGCATGGCCGTCGAGGACATCGGGGTGGAAATCGAAGGCGACCTCGACCCCGCGAAGTTCCAGGGCGAGGCCGAGGACCCGCGAGCGGGCTACCAGAACGTCCGGGTCGACCTGACGGTCGAGACTGACGCCGACGACGAAACCCTCGAAACCTGGCTCGAGACGGTGGAGGAGCGCTGTCCCGTGAGCGACAACATCGGGAACGCGACGCCGCTTTCCCTCGACGTCACGACGGTCTGATCGCCCCTCGAAGCCGATCGGTCGTCGAGGAGGGCGACTCGACGAACTCGATCACGACGACGCCGTTTTTGGGGGCCTCGGCCAGCACCCGGTGATCGCGGTCGATTCGGTCCCGTTCGTCGATCGGGACGATCGCGTATCGAAGGTCCGGGTCGGTCCGTAACCGTTCCGGGGTCGTCCGTTCGAACGAGCGATCGGCGTAGAAGTCGAGCGACATGAGTGTCCGGCGTTCGACGTCGCCCCCGAACCAGACGTAGAGGGGCTCGTTTTCGGGGAGTTCCCGGGCGACGGTCCGGCCCACGTCCCGTTGCTCCGCGTCGTAGGGGGTGCCGAGCGCGGGTGCATAGGTCGCGACCAAAAGCAGGGCGACGACGACCAGGACGCCAGCGTACGCGGCGAAGGCTGTCCAGGAGGGAAGCGAGTCAGATCCCGCACCCGTCCCCGACGAGGGGCCCTGCCCGTCGGTGAGTGGGGTCGACGACCCGCGACGGTTCGCGACCGCGGCCCGAATTCGGGTGCCGAGCGTCCCGTCCGCCAGCGCGGCCGGGACGTACCCCATGAGCACCGATCCCGGGACGTACATCGGCAGGAAGTACCAGGGGTGGTTGCCTCCGGCCAGAACGAACGTCGCCGGGACGGCGAGCGTCCACCACACCAGCAGGAGTTTCTCGCGGTGTTCGGCGGGGCCGTCCCGCCGGACGAGTCGCCGGACGACGATCACGGCCCCGATTGCCGCCAGCAGGAAGACAGGGATGCCGTACTCGTAGGGCGGGACGAGAAGCCCGGCACCCTCCTTGAGGAACGGGTAGTTCAGGAACCCGAACAGCGGTTCCGTCGAACTCTCCGTGAGGTCCCCCTGCATCCGGGACATGACCGCCGTGAAGAGGTACTGGTCGAGGAACTCCTGGCCGTACTCGGCCCAGGCGTAGAGGTGCCACGGGAGCGCGACGACCACGGTGGTCGCGACGGCGGCGAGGGTCCATCGCCATCGAGCGAGGTACTGCCGGAGGTCCCGGAGCAGGAACGGTGCCGCGACGACGACGAACACGCCCGCGGCGAACCCCTTCGTCATGACAGCGAGGCCGGCGAAGAGGCCAGCGACTGGGAGCAGTTCGGGTTGCTCGCGGCCGCGCCAGGTGAACCAGACGAACCCCGTCCCGAACAGCGCCAGGAGCGTGTCGGGGACGGCGGCGCGACCGCCGTGGCTGCCGAGGAACATTCCCGGGAACACCAGGAAGACGATCGCGCCGGCGAGGCCGGCCCGGCGGTCGTAGGTCCGACGGCCGAGGACGTACACGAACGTCGCACCCCCGAGCGTCGCGAGTGCGGTCGGCAGGCGGGCGGCGAAGGTGGTGATCCCGAAGAGCACCATCGCCCCGCCCTGGAGCCAGTAGGTCAGCGGCGGCTTGACGAGTCGCGGGGTGAGCGCGAGGTTCCCCGTGTGCGTGTTGACCCGGAGCCGCGGGTCGAGCCAGCCACCCGACTCGACCATGTGCCGGGCGGGAACCGCGTAGCGCGACTCGTCCCACACGCGGAGCGGGTGGTCGCCGAGGCCCTGGAGGTACAGCCACGCCCAGAGGACGACGACGAGCGCGAGGACCGCGTGGTCCACGGTGAGTCGCTCGCTGACCCGGCCGACGTAGCGCTCGGGAACCATGTTACCATTCGATTTTCGAGCGTCCAGTTATATATTGATGGTTTCGAGACGGCCTCGAAAGCCGAGGAAAAAACGGGAACACAGCCTACTCGTCGTCCGAGCTGCGGGTGTTCGGGGCGTCGATCCGTCCGCCGTGCGCGCTCCCGGGCGGCTGCTCCGTCTCGCCGGCGTAGACTCCCTCGATCCGGTACGGCGTCTCGTCCCGGTAGAGCAACCGGGTGAGCATCTCCGCGAGCACGCCGAACATGAGCAACTGGAAGCCAAAGAGGACCAGCAAGACCGTCAGGACGAGTCGCGGGAGGTGTGGCGCGAGCGGGTCGCCGAAGACGTACTTCATCACGACGGCGTGCGAGCCGAGAATCCCGCCGGCGACGAGGAAGATCACGCCGAGCCCGCCCAGCAGGTGGAGCGGTCGCATCGAGTACTTGTTCCAGAAGATGTTGAACCCGAGGTCCACGAACCCCCGGACGAGTCGGCCCAGGCCGTACTTGGTCTCGCCGTTCGTGCGCGGCCGGTGGTTCACCGGTTCCTCGGTGATCGAGAAACCACGGTTGTAGAGCTTCGCCGGGATGTATCGGTGGCCCTCGCCGCGGATCTGGATCTCATCGACGGCTTCGCGGCGATAGGCCTTCAGCGTGCACCCGAAGTCGTGAATGTCTGGCCCCGTGTACATCGAGAGGTAGGTCTGGATCGCGGAGGGAATCGTCTTCGAGGGCGGATCCTGGCGGTCCTTGCGCCACCCGCTCACGCAGTCGTAGCCGTCCTCGAGTCGCGAGAGTAGCGTGGGAATGTCGGCCGGGTCGTTCTGGCCGTCCGCGTCGAGGGTGACGACGAACTCCCCCTCGGCCTCGTCGAACCCTGCTGCAAGGGCCGCGGTCTGCCCGAAGTTCCGGCGGAGGAACACGCCACGGAGCGGCCCGTACTCGTCCGCCAGCTCGCGAATCGCGGCGTCGGTTCCGTCGGTACTGCCGTCGTCGACCAGCACGATCTCGAAAGGGCGAAAGTCGACCATCGACTCGGTCGTCAGGACGTCGACGATCTCCTCGACCAGTGGCCGGACGTTCGCCCGCTCGTTGTACGCCGGCATGACGATCGACGTCCGGGGATCCTCGTTCCCTACCCCGATCTCCGACGACGGAGGACCTGACGATTGCCCCGCGATGCGTCCCGTTTCCATCGGGTCACACTCTTGATACATGCACTATTAAAAGTTGCTGAGTGCAGCCGGCGAAACAAATGTGGTATGTTACCACACGTCAAGTCAACTGGACCGGTCAGACGACCGATCGGACGAGATCCCGAATTTCCTCGACGGTAACCACGTCGAAGAAGAAAACGCCAGCCGCGTACACCGCCAGGCCGATCCACGGGAGGACGCCGAGATCGACCCACCACGGACCCAGTGGCTGAAGGACGACGAGCACGCCGACCGTCACCGCGCCAAGGGCGAACACCCGTCCGATGGGAAGCCCGTCGAGTGGGTCGAGGTCGACGCTCCGGGCCGCCAGGACGTGGGTCACCGCCATCGATCCGTACGCGATGGAGGTCGAGATGGCCGCCCCGACGATGCCGATCCGGGGGATCAATAGCAGGTTCAGGACGACGTTGACGACGACCGCCGACCCCGTCGCGGCGAGCAACTTGCGGAGGTGGCCGCCGGCCTGGAGCACCGGCCAGATGACCCGGGCGACGCCGAACCCGAACACGCCCGGCAACAGCAGGCGCAATGGGGTCACGCTCGCCTCGTAGGGCGGTCCGAAATACAGCGTGAGGAACTGCTCGCTCAGGACGAACACGCCGGCGACGAGCAGCGCGGTCAGCACGACGACGTACCGGAGGAGTCGCGAGGTGAGGGCCGTGAGGCGGTCGGTCGCGCCCTGCTTCCAGAGCTTCGCCGTCGACTGGATCATCACCATCTCCATCGCCACCGCGACGACCCAGATGAACTCCGAGACCTGGAGGGCGGCACGGTAGTGCCCGGTCCGGGTCGCGTCGAGGAAGTGGCTGACCAGCAGGACGTCCACCTTGTACATGCTCGTCAGCAGCAACACGAGCGCCATCGACTGGACGCCGAACCGGAGCATCGGTCTGGCGTACTCGCCGAGCGCGAGGCGACAGGGCGACGGGAGGACGCCCGCTTCGCGAAACGCCAGCCCGGTCGAGAGCACCCCCGTGAGGAGGAATCCGGTCGCGAACCCGGCGAACACGCCGGGGACGCCGAAGCCGTTCGCCGCGAGCGTCAACCCGACGACGGCCAGGACGACCGACCGGGCGGGGATCAGCGGTTCGACCAGCGCCTCGCGCTTGTAGGCGTGGAGCACGCCCCGGCCGTAGTAGTACAGTTGCTCGCCCACGACCGCCGCGAGCATCAGATAGAGCGCCAGCCTGAGCCAGCCGTGGGTCAGGACGGTCGCCAGACCCGCGAAGACCGGGATGCCGACGACCAGGGTGCCGACGTGCAGGGCGAACGAGGTGGTCACGACCCGGTGGCGCTCCTCGTCCTCGTTGCGGGAGGCGTAGGTCTTGGTCGCCTCGAACAGCCCGGCGTTCAGGACCTTTCGAGTGGGCAGAAACAGCGCCATCACCAGGGCGTACCGGCCGAACCCGCTCTCGCCGACCGTCCGGACGAGCAGGGGGATGAAGACGGCGAACGCCAGCAGGCGACCCAGGTCGCCCGCGAACACCGAGAGGTAGCCCTTGAGGATCGCGCCGTCGTCCGCCATCACTCGACGTAGCCCAGGTCCCGCATCTGCTGTTTGAGGTCCTCGTCGACGTCCGAGCGCTCGGCTTCGACCGTCTCGCCGTCACGCGAGAGCGCGACGTCGGCGTCGGTCGCCACCACCTTCGTCTCGAAGTCCTGCCAGGCGAGCGTCGTCGAGCCGTGCCACGGCGCGATCGTCAGGGTGTGGTTCCGGGGCCCCTGGCCGCCCGCCGCCTCGGGGCGGACGTCCTTGCCGTGCCACGCGGCGGGGATCGCGTCGGGCCCGGCCTGATCG
>DATFIX010000209.1:0-38324 GCA_035269625.1 Natrialbaceae archaeon | reverse complement strand
GTCGACGAGCATCGCCTTCTCCTCGTCGTCGATGTCGACCTCGGACAGGACGATGTCGCGAATGTCGGCGATCTCCTCGAGGGCCTCCTCCGCTTCGAGCCGGTCCTCGTCGACCGCGGAGACGATCTTCGCGACGGCGATCGCCGCGTCGTCCTGGAGGTTGAGCAGGAGTCGGGCGGAATCCTCGTCCTCGGGATCGATCTCCTCGTCTCTGATTCGTTCTAACCAGTTCTGCCAGCGATCCTCCGAGTAGAACTCGGTCGGGGCCTCGCTCATACTTCACGGTACGAGGGGGACCTGAAATGCCTTTCTCTCGCGCGTCGCCAGGGGTTCACTCGAGCGTCGCTTCCGTGTCGATGCCGTACACGAGTTTCGGGGTTTCGACGTGGGCCGTGCGGATGGCCGCCTCGTATCCCTGCTCTTCCAGCCACTGGACCCGACGAGGGACCGTCTTCGGCCCCATCACTGCTCCCGGCCGGTCCGGGTCGTCGATGAAATCCGTCTCCATCAGGAACGGGATTTCCCGTTCGGCGGCGCGCTCGAGCCACTCCTTGCGACACATCACGCTCGGGATCGGCCCCTCGAGATCCCCACTTGCATAGTGTTTTACCACGCGCTCGCGCGGAAGGCCCACCTCGGCCGCCGTTTCCGTGATGTCCGTCAGGTCGTCGTCGCCTTCGGCGTGTAACTGCACCGCACAGTCGAGGTCCCCCCCGAGTTCGAACGCCCGGCCCATGACGTCGTTCGAGGCGTCCCAGACTGCATCGCTGACTTCGTAGTGGGGTCGTCCGGATTTCAGCCCCAGTGCTCGACCGTCCGCGACGTACTCCGCTGCGACTTCGAGACCGGCCCGCATCACGTCGGCCGCGGTCTCGGGATCCATTCCACGGTCGTCGACCAGCCGAGAAACGAGACCCGGATGGACGCCCAGGATCGGCCAGGCGGTCCCGTCGAGATGGGTCGACGCACGGTCGACGATCTCGATCGTCCGTTCGAAGACTGCTCGAAAGTCGTCGCCCACATCCGGTTCGATGCCCAGGTTCCAGGACGGTTTGTTGACCACCAGCAGGTGTGTCCCGCCGCTCCGGGCGAAATCCTTGACGGCGTCCATACCGCGACCGTGTTCCGGATCGAGGTGAAGGTGATCGTCGAGTATCGGCGACCGGTCCATGGACCATCATCGTGTCCCCACGAAAATAACGTTCCTGTCGCGCGAGTTTCGTGCATATTGAATAGGGACTTAATTTAATGTCCTGGTTGAAAACCACATATAACTCTTTTCCTGATTACTGCATCCGTGGGTCGAAGGAATATACAACCCATAGTTAGTTTATTTTGGATGGTGATACGCATCCCGTGCCTCATTTTTATCGAAAACCAGTCTCAGAATTATAGGTATACAATATGTTCAAATCCTAATTAATTTTCTCTCGTTCCAGAAAAATATAAATAAGGGGGTATGGATTGTCTTGATGCATCATGGCAGATGATCACACCGGACCATGGGGACGACGCGAATTCCTGCAAGCAACTGGCGCAGCGGGCGCTCTGGCCGCCTTCGGCGGCGTAACGGTAGCGAATCCCGGTCGCGACGCGGGCTCGAAGGAGGACGAACTGCTGGTCGGCGTCTCGGCCAGTACGAGCATGTCGACGGCCCAGGCCCGCGTTCAGGAGGCCATGCCGGACGAGGCTGAGGTCGCCCACCGCAACGACACGCTCGGCTACATGGCCGTCAAACTGCCGGACCAGGCCAGTGCCCAGGCCAACTCTTCGGTCGCGAAGGCGATGGAGAACAAGCCCGGCGTGAAATACGTCGAGGAGAACACCACGCACGAGGCGTTTTCGACGCCGGACGATTCGCTGTTCGATCAGCAGTACGCCCCACAGCAAGTACGGGCACCCGAAGCGTGGGACACCACCGAGGGGAGTTCCGACGTAACCATCGCGGTGGTCGACCAGGGCGTGAAGTACGATCACCCGGACCTGGAGGCACAGTTCGGCTCGGACACGGGCAAGGACTTCGTCGACAGTGACCAGGACCCGATGCCCGACGACATGAGCAACGAGTACCACGGCACGCACGTGGCGGGCATCGCCTCGGCCACGACGAACAACGGCACGGGCGTCGCCGGCATGTCCGATTCGACCATCATCAGCGGTCGTGCCCTCTCCGAGGAAGGCAGCGGGTCGACGTCGGACATCGCGGACGCGGTGCAGTGGGCGGCCGACCAGGGCGCGGACATCATCAACATGTCCCTGGGTGGTGGCGGTTACACCGACACGATGAAAAACGCCGTCTCCTACGCCGTCAACAACGGGGCATTGCCGATCTGTGCGAACGGTAACGACGGGAGTTCGTCGGTGTCCTACCCGGCAGCGTACGAGGAATGTATCGGCGTCTCTGCGGTCGACGAAAACGAGGACCTGGCGAGTTTCTCGAACTACGGCCCGAAGACCGACGTGGCGGCACCGGGCGTGGACATCCTCTCCTGCTGGACGGAATACAAGTCCACCTACGGCGGAAAGTACAACAAGATCTCGGGCACGTCGATGGCGTGTCCGGCCACCTCGGGCGTCGCGGCGCTCGGCCTGGCAGCGAACCCGGGCTGGTCGGTCTCCGAACTCCGGTCGAACCTCAAGGAGACGGCCGTCGACATCGGGCTGTCCAGCGACAAGCAAGGCTCGGGTCGGGTCGACGCGGCCAACATCGTGGGCAGCGGCGGTGGCGGTAACGAAGCGCCGTCGGCGTCGTTCACGATGTCGCCGTCCTCGCCGAAGACGGGCGAGACGGTGAGCTTCGACGGAAGCGGGTCGACGGACTCGGACGGCACGATTTCGAGCTACGAGTGGGACTTCGGCGACGGCTCCACCGCGACCGGCCAGACGACGAGTCACAGCTACGGTTCCGCGGGCGATTACACGGTGTCCCTGACGGTCACCGACGACGCGGGTGCCACCGATACCGTCTCCAAGACGATTTCGGTCACGTCCACCGACGACGACGGCCAGTGTGGCGACGAGAAGACCACCGCCAGCGCCAGCGGCTCCCTGTACGGCTACTGGGACGACGCGAGCTACACCTACACGTCCTCGCTGGACGATCCGTGCCAGGTCACCATCTCGCTTGACGGGCCGTACTACGCCGACTTCGACCTCTTCGTGACGACGGACGGAAGCACGCCGTCGACCTGGAACTACGACAAGCGGTCGGTCACCCAGGACAGCCAGGAACAGATCGTCATCGACGACGTCTCTACTGGCCAGTCGTTCGGCATCCTCGTCGACTCCTACGAGGGTGACGGGGACTTCACCGTCTCCGTCGAGGAACTCGGCAAGTAAGGGGCTCCATCACCGATCTCCCTCGCTTCCATCACTTTTCTCTTCAGGCTCCGGTTTTCTCCGCCGTTCTTTCCAACGATCGTCTCCGTTCCAGCCCTCAGAGAACTCTCGATTCCTGGGCAGCGTTTCCCAGTGCGTCCGAGCGACCGAACTCGCCTGGCGCGATGGCGAGCGTCTCGACCCCGCGTGCGTTCGCCGTTTCCAGGACCGGTTTGAAGTCAGTGTCACGCGAGACGATCGCGAGTCGGTCGATCGATCCGTCGGTGACGCATTCCGTCGCGTCGACCGCGAGTTTCACGTCCACGTCGCCGCTGGTGATGACGACCTCGAAGCCCCGGGCTTCGACCGCCTGTATCAATCCGGGGGTTGCGTGTTCGTCGAGATAGGTGCGGGCCACGACGATCCGGGCGTCTTCCTCGACGACCGCGCGGACGTCGTCGAGGTCGACGTCGAACTCGTCGCGAAAAACGTTCGGACCGTCGACGAACACGCCGATCCGGTCGTCGGCGGGTCGACCGGAGAGGAACTCTCGAACCCGACTCGCCGTTCGTTCGAGCATGGAAGAGGGTTTTCCGCTTCGCCCGATAGGCCTGTCGATCGGGCGCGTGAAGCCGATCGATCGGTCGCCCGCGTAACGGAAGGGATTTCATGTCGGCGCGTGAGGGTCCCAATATGTCACTCAGGAAATCGCCACTGTACGAGGTCCACGAGGAGCGTGGCGCCGAGTTCACCGACTTCGGCGGCTGGGACATGCCCGTCGAGTTCGATTCGATCCAGGTCGAACACGACTCCGTCCGGGAGGAAGTCGGGATCTTCGACGTCTCGCACATGAGCCAGATCGAGGTGACCGGCCAGGATTCGACCGAACTGATGGAGCGGCTGGTCTGTGGCAACGTCGGCGCGATGGACGTCGGCGACGCTAAGTACACCGCGATCCTCAACGAGGACGGTCACATCATCGACGACATGATCGTCAACCGCCAGCCCGACGCCGAGGGCGATCCGCACTTCGTGTTCGTCCCGAACGCGGGCAACGACGAACTCATGTACGAACGGTGGGTCGGCCACCGCGACGAGTGGGGCCTCGACGCCGCGGTCGAGAACCGGACCGACGACTTCGCGATGTTCGCGATTCAGGGCCCAGACGCGGAGGACCTGGTCGATTCCGTGACGGACGAACCCGTCGCCGATCTCGGGTTCTTCGGGGCCCAGTACGCCGACATCGCCGGCGTGGAGACGTGGGTCTCCCGCACCGGTTACACCGGGGAGGACGGCTTCGAGGTCATGATCCCGTGGGACGAGGCCGAAACCGTCTGGGAGGAATTCGAGTGCCAGCCCTGCGGCCTGGGCTGTCGTGACACGCTCCGCCTGGAAGCCGGTCTGCTGCTCTCCGGCAACGACTTCCACGTCGAGGAGAACCCCCGCACGCCCTTCGAAGCGGGCATTAGCTTCGCGGTCGACCTCGACACCGAGTTCGTCGGTCGCGACGCGCTCACCAAGCAGGACGAAGAGGGCCTCGATGAGAAACTCGTCGGCTTCAAGCTAACCGAACGCGGTATCCCCCGCCACGGCTACGAGATCGCCAACCTGGACGACGAGGTCATCGGGGAGGTCTCCAGCGGGACGATGAGCCCGACGTTCGACGAACCGATCGGTATGGGCTACGTGCCGGTCGAATACGCGGATCCCGGGACCGAGGTGCAGGTCGTCATCCGGGGTCGGAACAAAATGGCAAGAATTGAAACGTTGCCCTTCCTTGGTGAGAACGAATGAGCCTGGAAGTACCCGACGACTGCCGGTACCTGGAATCGCACGAATGGGCACGACGCGACGGCGACAGCGTCCGCGTGGGTCTCGACGACTTCGCGCAGGACGAACTCGGCGACATCGTGTTCGTCGAACTCCCCCAGGAGGGGGACGACGTCTCGAAGGGTGACTCCTTCGGCGTCGTCGAGTCCGTCAAGGCCGTCTCGGACGTGTACGCGCCCGTCAGCGGCGAGGTCACGGCCGTCAACGAGGACCTGATCGACGCGCCCGAACTCATCAACGACGATCCCTACGGCGACGGCTGGCTGATCGAGGTCGCACTCGCGGACGAGAGCGAGTACGACGCCCTCGTCGGCCCCGACGAGTGGGAAGAGGACATGGAATAGCGCGACGGTCTCGACCGTCACAGCCTGCGGCACAAGATTCATTTTTGACCTTCACGCAGAGCGTGACGTGAAGCCATCCAACGTCATCGGTGCGGTCGTCGTTGCCGTTCTCGTCCTCGTCGCCGCGCTCTACCTGACCGGCGTCGTTCGCCCGCCGTCGGTCACGATCGAGGACGAGGGGGACTGGGGGACGGTGACCGAGGAACGCACGGAGGTCGTCACGACGCTGCGCGTATCGAACCCGAACCCGGTCGGCGTTTCGCTCGGAAAGGGAATGAGCGCCTCGTATCGGGTTTATCTCAACGACGTCCGGGTCGCACAGGGCGAGCGGACGGGGATCGACGTTCCGCGGGGGACCTCCCGGCTGGAACTGTCGAGTTACATCGAAAACGACCGGATCGCCCCCTGGTGGGTGGCGTTCGTCAGGGCCAACGAAACCCTCACCGTTCGCGTCGACGGTCGCGTTCGGGCCAGGGCGTTCGGTCTCACGACGTCGGCGAATTTCCCCAGCCAGACCCGGACCATGCTGGCGAACGAGACCCCGATCATCGACTCGATGAGCGGGGCCATGTCCTCGCTCGAAGGGACGTACACGAAGGAGGCGACGATCGGGACGGGGTCGGTAAGCGAAACCGTCACGGTCGGCTACGAGGTCGATCGCGCGTGGGCAACCTGGGGCTCGGTCAACCGCTCAACGACGGTCATGCTGTTCCACGTCCGCCTCCACAATCCGGGTCAGCGAATCCCGATGCCGGCCGCCCCGGACGGTCTCGCGCTCGGCATCGAGATGAACGACGTGTCGATCATCGACGTTCGGGGCGACGCCTTCGGCGTGCGGAGCGTGGACCGTGACGCGCTCCTCGCGCCCGGCGAGACCCGGGAAATCGTCTACGTCGCGACGATGGACAACGACCGCGTGGACGACTGGTTCAGGAGTCACGTCGAGCGCGGCGAACGATCGACCATCGAGGTTCGAACGTCGCTCGCTTTCGAGAGCCCACGGACCGGAACCACGATCCGGGTGCCCGGTGACGGCCCGGTGACGTACACTTGCGAGTTCCAGACGGCGATGCTGGTCGACGACCGGACTGCCGGAACGACGTGTGGGTCCGTCGGTGGCTGAGAGTCCGAAACGGGGGTCGTCGGTTGCCGGGGAATCGAACCGAAACCGGGGCTATCATAACCTCGCCTTCCTAACGGCTCACCTGTGACGGGGATCGCCGTCCGTTAGCCGCTGACGGACCGAGCAACCTTCACGAGCACACACGACCATTCATGACCGGACACCACACCACATCTGGCAGCCCGTTCACTCCGCACTCCGCGGAGGAGACGGAAGCGATGCTCGAATCGATCGGCGTCGACGACGTCGAAGCACTGTTCGACATCCCCGAGAAGGTCCGATACGACGGGGAGCTCGGCATCGAAGCGCGCGACGAGCCGACGATCAAGGCCGAGATCGCGTCGATGCTCGGCCGGAACGAGGACATGGTCGAACTTCTCGGCCGGGGCCACTACGACCACTACGTCCCGTCGGTCGTCGATCAGCTTTCGGGTCGATCGGAGTTCCTCACCTCCTACACCCAGTACCAGGCCGAGGTGACCCAGGGGTTCCTCCAGGCCCTCTTCGAGTTCCAGTCGATGCTCCGGGAACTGACCGGGCTGGGCGTCGTCAACTGTTCGATGTACGACGCCCCCAGTGCGATCGGCGAGGCGGCCACGCTCGCCAGTCGCGTTCGCGAAACGAGCGGTAACCGCGTCCTCGTTCCGGACATCCTCCAGGACAAGCGCCGCGACGTGATCGAGAACTACGTCGCCGGCCCCGAGATGCCGGTGGACACCTACCCGACCGAGGACGGGAACGTGGACCTCGACGGTCTGCGATCCGCGATGGACGAGGACGTCGTCATGGTCTACGTCGAGAGTCCCACCGCCCGCGGGACCATCGAGGAGCACGTGGCCGAAGTCGGCGAACTGACCGACGAGTTCGACGCCATGTTCACCCTCGGCAGCGATCCCATCGCGCTCGCGATGCTCGAGGAACCGGCCGCCCACGGCGTCGATACCGTCGTCGGCGAGGCCGACGTCCTCGGACTGCCCACCAGCTACGGGATGGGGACCGGCCTCTTCGCCACGAAGAAGGACTACGTCCGGCAGGTTCCCGGGCGCCTGGTCGGGGTCTCGGAGGACTCCAACGAGAAGCGAAGCTTCACCCTGACGCTCCAGACCCGCGAACAGCACATCCGCCGCGAGCGAGCCACGTCCAACATCTGTACGAACCAGGCGTGGGTCGCGCTCCGCATCGCGATGCACATGGCGCTGCTCGGTCCGTCGGGCATGCTCGAACTCGCGACCGAGAGCGTCGAGCGCGCCGCCGACCTCGCCGAACGCGTCGACGAGATCGACGGCATCGAGGCGCCGGTTCACGACCGTCATCACTTCCGCGAGTTCGTCGCCCGGACGGAGGCGCCCGCCGGTCAGATCGCCGACGACCTCGGCGAGGAGGGCTTTGCGGTCCACGTTCTCGGTGAGAACGAACTTCAGTTCTGCGTGACCGGCGTTTCGGACGACGAACTCGACGATTTCGTCTCCACCCTCTCGGAGGTGACAGCATGACTCGCTTCGAACAGGCCCGGTACATCCAGGACGAGGAACGCTACGAACCGCTGCTCTCGGAGAAGGACTCGACCACCGTCGACGTGGACGGGCCGCTGCCGGACGACCTCACTCGGGACGACCTGACGATGCCCGAAATCTCCGAGCCGGAACTGGCGCGCCACTACACGCGCCTCTCGGAGATGACCTACGGCGTCGACAACGGCCCCTACCCGCTCGGGTCCTGTACGATGAAGTACAACCCGTCGTTCACCGAGGACGTCGCCGCGGATCCGTCGGGGTTCGTCCACCCCGACCGCCCGGACGAGACCGTCCAGGGCAACCTCGAGTTGATGTACACGCTCCAGCGGTATCTCGCCAAGATCGGCGGCATGGAGGCCGTCACCCTGCAGCCGCCGGCCGGGGCAGCCGGCGAGTTCACCGGGATCATGATCACCCGGGCCTACCACGAGTACCACGGCGAGGACCAGCGCGACGAGGTGATCGTGCCGGACACCGCGCACGGGACCAACTTCGCGAGTGCCGCGATGGGCGGCTACGAGGTCATCGAGATTCCCAGCAGTGACGACGGTCGCGTCCACCTCGACGCGCTCGAGGACGCCCTGAGCGAGAACACGGCCGCGCTGATGTTGACCAACCCCAACACGCTCGGCCTGTTCGAGAAGGACATCGTCGAGGTCGCGGACATGATCCACGACGCCGGCGCGCTGCTGTACTACGACGGCGCGAACCTCAACGCGCTGCTCGGTCGCGCCCGGCCGGGCGACATGGGCTTCGACATCATGCACTACAACGTCCACAAGACCTTCGCCACGCCGCACGGTGGCGGCGGTCCGGGTGCTGGCCCGGTGGGCGTCTGTTCTGACCTCGCCGAGTTCCTCCCGAACCCCCAGGTCTGCAAGGACGGCGACGAGTACACGACCTGCGAACCCGAGCACACCATCGGGAAGGTCCACGGCTTCCAGGGCAACTGGCTCGTGTTGATCAAGGCCTTCGCCTACATCGCGCGCCTGGGCGACGAAGGGCTGCGCGACACCGGTGCGAAGGCGGTCCTCAACGCCAACTATCTCGGCGAGCAACTCGACATCGACATTCCCTTCCGGCCGTTCCATCACGAGTTCGTCGCGAGCGGGGACCGTGACGCGACGGACTTCGCCAAGCGGATGCTCGACTACGGCGTCCACCCGCCGACGACCAAGTTCCCCCACATCGTCAAGGACGCCCTGATGACCGAACCGACCGAGTCAGAGAACCGACACAGCCTGGATCGACTCGCGAGTGCGTTCAACGACGTCATGGGTGACTCCGACGAGGAACTGGCTGGCGCGCCAAACTACGCGAGCGCCGGTCGGGTGGACCAGACCAAGGCAGCGAAGGATCTGATCCTTTCCTGGCAGGACCTCGACGCAGAGTAACCCCCTCGTTTTCGCTCCGGGTTTCCAGTTTCGCTTTTCGAGAGAGCGGCAGCGGCGCACGGATTTCGCATCGAGCGGTCGCACTCGCCAGTCTTGCGCTTTTTCGTGGATTTGTTATAGCGAAATGCAGTTTACTCGTCCGGTACGAGCGGGGGTCCGGGGTAGCGATGGCGGAATTAGGCGGGAAAAGCGGGTCGTTCGGGGGATCAGGCCTCGGCGCGGCCTGAAGCGCTATCGACGTCGCCGTCGATTTTCACGACCTGGTAGTCACACTCTTCACAGACCCACTTCGTCTTCCGGCCAAGGTGGAGTTCGGTCGATGCAACGAGATAGAAGGTTCGTTCGGTTCCACACCGCGGACACTCGCGGGTCGTCTGCATCGGCATGACACGAACATACGCGCGCGTAACCGTTTACTTTTGGGTCGAAACGGCGCGCGGTGTTGGGAATCGATACCGAATCGGCCATCGTGACGGAGGTCGCCGTGTCGTTTCTGGCGCGGGACGGCCGACCCGCTTCGCTCGACTTCGAGGATGTGGTATGCTGGTCCCCGTTCAATCATTCGGCTCCCGACCGGTTCGGGGGCACGATGGCTTTCCGAGGTGGACGTATCCGAACAGTGTCGGGGACGGCAGCAGTCGTCCGGATCGCGGGGTTCTCGAACGCGCCGTGACCGATGCCGGTCACCAACCCCCGCTTGGAGGGCGGCGGACCTGCCAATCCGGCCCTCGGGCGTCTCCCTCGTGAGCGCCGGCATTCTGTCCGTGGCTGTCGTTCACCTGCCGATCGGTCGAGGTCGGTCCTCGAGATGCAAGCAGTTCGCCGGTCCCCCCTGTCGAGACCTGGTTCTCGGTTCGGCCCGGTTTCGGGTGACCGGTAGAGAGTGACGTCGATCGAGGTAGAGAGTGGGGAGATCGATCGGGCCCCCACGAATCTCCGTGCCAGGGTCTGATGGTCACCGTTTCGGGGAGTCCTCTCAGTCTAGCTTCCTACTTTCCCGGGTCCCGGGGCCGATCCGTTCGATTTCGCGTTTCGGTTCGGCCGTCTTGGCTGGACGATCCGACCGCGAACGTCCCTCCTTCTGCCAGTCGTGATTCGACTCGTCCTCCCGGGTTGGGAGCCTTCGCGGGCCACGAACGGGCCATTCCGGCGAATGCGGCCAGTGATAAATCAATAATCGCGATACGAATTCCGTTCCGGCCCGCAAGTGACGCACGATGACTCTTCCGGGCCGTCCAGTCGGCCGCCTTGCGACGATTCTCGCGAAGCCTTCGACCCGACAGGGTTCGTGCCCGACTCCGTTTGCCTCCGAACTCGGTCGTTAAGTGGACGGGGTGCGATCCCTCGAATATGAAGATCTACACCGGACGCGGTGACGAGGGACAGACCGATCTGCACGACATGTCCCGAGTATCCAAGGCCAGCCCGCGAATCGAGGCCTACGGAACGGTCGACGAACTCAACGCGCTGATCGGCACGCTCCGGCCGACCGGCTACGACGACGTCGACGAGAAACTCGCGGAGGTCCAGAACCACCTGCACGTCGTGCAGGCCGATCTCGCCAACCCGGATCCTGACGACGACTCGCCCGTCGTTCGGCAGGACCACACCGAGGCGATCGAGGCGTGGATCGACGAGTACGACGACGAACTCGACCCGCTGGAGAGTTTCGTGCTCCCGACCGGGAGCGAGGTCGGCGCTGCGTTACATCACGCGCGGACCGTCGCCCGGCGCGCCGAGCGGCGAGCGGTTGCGCTGGCCGCGGACGAGGAGATCAACGAGGAGGTTGTCCAGTACCTCAACCGCCTCTCGGACGGCCTCTTCGTCTGGGCCCGGGTCGTAAACCAGCGCGACGGGGTTCCGGAAGAGACGCCGTCGTACTGAGGCGCAACGGACGGATCGATCGACGGCGGACTGGTCGATCGCGGCCCCGACTGTTTTGTCCGTCGCCCCCCAACCGAGGATCGAAACAATGAGCGATCGCGTTCGCGCACACGTGTTCGTGTCGGGACGAGTCCAGGGCGTGTTCTACCGGGCGACCACCCGCGATACCGCCCGGGATCGGGACGTCGACGGGTGGGTGCAGAACCTCGACGACGGCCGCGTCGAGGCGGTCTTCGAGGGGTCGGAGCCCCGCGTCGAGGAGATGGTCGACTGGTGTCACGAGGGGTCGCCGTCCGCCCGCGTCGAGGGCGTCGAGGTGGAGTACGAGGACCCGCAGGGTCAGGACGGGTTCCACATCCGGCGGTAGTTGCTGAACTTCGGGGACGACCGGTGTGACCCCCGCATCGTTTTCTCGCTGGCGGGCAAAGGCCCGCACATGATCACCAGCGACAGGATGGCCGCCATCGACGCGAACACGGCGGCGCTCGGGGTGTCCCAGAAACAGTTGATGGAGTCGGCCGGAAACGCGGTCGCCCGCGAGGTTCGCGAGGTGGCCGATCCCGGTGCACGGGTTGTCGTCGTGGCGGGGACCGGCAACAACGGGGGCGACGCCCTCGTGGCGGCGCGGTTCCTCGACGAGTACGCGGTGACCGTCTTCCTCCTCGGGCGTGCCGGATCGATCGCGACCGACATCGCGCGGGAGAACTGGGATGCGTTGCAGGCCGCCGAGATCGACGCTCGCGAGGTCACCGACTCGACGAGCCTCGACCTCCCAAACGCGGACGTGGTCGTGGACGCGATGCTCGGCACGGGCGTCACGGGGGCGCTTCGCGAACCGGCGGCGACGGGTGCGCGAGCGATCAACGGGGCCGACGCGACCGTCGTCGCGGTCGACGTGCCGTCGGGCGTCGACGCGGACACCGGCGAAGCCTCCGGCGTTGCGGTCGAGGCCGATCGGATCGTGACGTTCCACGACACGAAGCCCGGCCTGGCGGACCTCGACGGGGAGGTGACCGTCGCGGACATCGGGATTCCCGGGGCGGCCGAGACCTTCGTCGGCCCTGGCGACCTGCTCCATCTCGGTCGGGACCCGGACAGTCACAAGGGCGACCACGGGGAGGTACTCGTGATCGGCGGTGGGCCGTACACGGGTGCGCCGGCCCTCGCCGCCCAGTCGGCGTATCGGGCCGGTGCCGACCTGGTGCGGGTCGCCTGTCCCGACGCCATCGCGGACGCCGTCGCGAGTTTCGACGAGAACGTCATCACCCGACCGGTCCCGGGCGATCGAATACGACCGGGGCACGTGAATCGGTTGCTCGACCTGGCCGCCGAACACGACGCGGTCGTCATCGGTCCGGGGCTGGGTGATGCCGACGGGACGCTGGCGGCCGTCGAGTCGTTCCTCGAATCCTTCGACGGCCGGGCGGTCGTGGACGCCGACGCGCTGTCGGTCGTCCCCGAGGTCGACACCGACGCGACGCTGATCTGTACGCCCCACCGGGGCGAACTTCGAGGAATGGGCGGTGACGCCCCCGACGACTGGCGAGAGCGGGCCGACGCCGTCGAGGCGTTCGCTGCCGACCTCGGTCATACGCTACTGGTCAAGGCCCCCTACGACGTGATCTCCGACGGCGAGCGAACGCGGGTGAACCGCACGGGGAACCCGGGAATGACCGTCGGCGGGACGGGCGACGTGCTCGCCGGCGCGACGGCCGCCCTCGCGACCGTCCATGATCCGGTCGCTGCGGCCTCCATCGCCGCCTACGCCACCGGGGCGGCCGGCGACGCGGTCGTCGAGGAGGGCGGGTACGGCCTCCTGCCGTCCGACCTCTTGCCGGCGCTTCGCGATGTGCTGTGGGGGGATGGCGCGTGAGCGAGGACCTGTCAGGGGACGAGGCGTCAGGAACGGCCGATCTCACCCACACCGACGAGTCCGGCGACGTGCAGATGGTCGACGTGGGGGACAAGCCCGATACGGCCCGGCGAGCGGTCGCCCGGGGCGAGATCCACCTCCAGCCGTCGACGATCGAGGCGATCCGCGAGGACGGCATCGAGAAGGGCGACGTCCTCGCGACCGCCCGGGTCGGCGCGGTGCAGGCCGTCAAGCACACCTGGGAGACGATCCCGATGTGCCACCAGATCCCGATCACGAACGTCGAGACCGAGTTCGACGTCGGAGAGGGCCGTGTCGAACTCCGGGTGACCGTCGAAACGACCGGCAAGACCGGGTGCGAAATGGAGGCGCTGGAGGGCGTGACGACTGGACTGAACGTCGTCTGGGACATGGTCAAGGCCGCCGAGAAGGACGAGACTGGGAACTACCCGGACACCCGGATCGAGGACGTTCGGGTCGTCGAGAAGGAAAAGCGTCCACTCGGGAACTAGCGCAGTTTCTGGAGCGGTCGGTTACGACGACTGTCGACTCTCGGCGATGCGGGGCCAGAGTTTCCCATAGCCGAGGATCCACACGCCGACGACGAGTGCGATCGCACCCATGCCTGCCTCCCAGGCTCCGAGGACCACCTGCCCCGAAAGGAGGTTCTGGAGGGCCGCCTGTTCGGCGATCGTTCCGACAGCGGTGAACGCGAGGGTTCCGACGGCCGATACGACCAGCGCCAGCAGTTCGCCGAGCGATTCGATCGCGAGGAGCGACATTACCGAAGGATTCGGCCCGAGAATTATGGGCTTTTCGTGATGGCGTCGCCGAATCCGACCGCGTCACGCCGAGTCCGTGGGGGTTGCCAGGTCGGCAGCCTTCGCCCGGGCCCGTTCGACGATCGCCGGTTTGGCCTCGAAATTCACCACCACGTCGTCGTCGCCGTAGGTGACGTCGTCGACGTGGGCATTGTCGTGGATCCAGGAGACGACGCTCATCGTGTCCTCGGTCATGGGAAGGACGAGTCGTTCGCGAACCCAGTCCGGGAGTTCGCGCTCGATCCGTTCCCGGAGGGCGTCGACGTTGTCTCCCGTTTTCGCCGAAACGGCCACGGGATTGGGGGCCAGCGCCGAGAGCGCCTCGCGCTTTTCGGCGAGCTCCGCCTCGGGCACCAGGTCGATCTTGTTCAGCACCGTGACGATCGGTGCCTCGTTGCGCTCGTAGAGGGTGTCGTGGGAGGTGACGAGTTTCTCGCGGATGTTCTCGATGGGTTCGCTCACGTCGACCACGAGCAACACCAGGTCGGCCCGGTAGACGGAATCCAGGGTGGACTTGAAGGACTCGACCAGCCAGTGTGGCAGGTCCGAGATGAACCCGACCGTGTCCGTCAGGAGGACGTCCCGGCGCTCGATGTCGGCCCGACGGGTGGTCGTCCCGAGGGTGGTGAACAGTCGGTCCTCGGACTCGGCCGTGGTGTCCAGGTCGGGATGGATGTCCTCGTTCTCGTCCACGTCGAGGTCGGCGGCGAGTCGGCGCAGGAGCGTGGACTTCCCGGCGTTGGTGTAGCCGGCCATCGCGACCAGGTCGAACCCGGAGTCGCGGCGCTGCTCGCGGCGGTGTTCCTCCGTCTGCTCGATGCTCTCGAGTTCGTCCCGGATCCGGCTGATCCTCGCCTTGATGTCGCGCTCGCGGTTCTCGTCGTACTCGCCCAGGCCCATGAACCCGGGGTGTTCCTCGCGCTTGGCGAGACTCGTTTTGGCCTCCGCCCGGGGCAACTCGTAGCGCAGTTCGGCGAGTTCGACCTGCAACTGGGCCTTCCGGGTCCGGGCGCGCTGGCCGAAGATGTCCAGGATGAGCTTGAACCGGTCGACGACCTCGACGCCCTCGGGGAGCTTGTTCCCCAGGTTGTACGTCTGGTAGGGGCCGAGCCGGTTGTCGAAGATCACGGCGTCGACCGCGTGTTCGGCGGCCATCGCGGCCAGTTCGTCGGCTTTGCCCTCGCCGACGTTGAGCGCCGCGTCCTCCGTCCGCGTCTGGGTGACCTCGCCGACGACCTCGTATCCCGCAGCGCGTGCGAGTTCCCGGATCTCCGCGGTGTCGGGCGTCCCCGAGTCGACGCGCTTGACGATGATTGCGTTCATGGGATGCAACGCGTGTCGGTCGCTCGTCGGTGCGGTCGCTCGTCGGTCGTTCGGGGAAGGGCGTCGCCGACGCGTCCCGCGTCGTCTGCAGGGTTCGTCGGCCGACGTCCCCCGGGTCTCTTGGCGGTCACGTCAACCAGGCCGGTCCGCCACCTCGGTTGCTCGAACGTGATTCATGATTGCGAGTAAGCCGTGCGCACTCTTGAATGTCGTGGACGCCCCCGGCTGGTCGCGACCGTAACGGAGATGTCCCCGAAAATCGGCACAAGAACCTTAACCGATGCCGTCGGAGTACCTCTACATGGTAGACCCCCTCGCCATCGACTTCCAGCGACTCGGACTGGAACTCGGCACCGGTGCCGTCATCGGTGGGATCATCGGTTTCGCGGCGAAAAAGGTGGCCAAACTCATCGCCGTCATCATCGGCATCGAACTGGCCCTGTTCAAGTTCCTGGAATCCCAGGGCATATTGACGGTCAACTGGGACAAACTCGGGGCCCACTTCCTCTCGGCAGGATCGGCGGCCCAGGGTGCCCCACCGAGATGGGTGATGAGCATCCTCTCGACGCTCTCGATCGGTGCCGGCTTCACTGGCGGGTTCTTCCTCGGCTTCAAGCGAGGATAGTTCGTCCGACGGTTCTGTTTTTCTCCGATCAAGACCCGTTCAATCCGAGAAACTGCACCCCGAACTAGCGCATGTTGATGTCGTCCTCGTCCTTGATGATGCGCGTCTCCGCCTCGCCCGAGGACACCTCGTTCACCAGGTCGTAGAAGTCGTTTTGCATGCCCGCGGGGAAGGTGAGGACGCCGATCCACGAGCCGTCTGGCTGCCACTCCTCGCGTTCGAGGTCGCCGTAGCCGCGGACCTTCGCCTGGCCGCTTCCGGCGTACTCTGGCGGGAGCTGGACGGCGACGGTCACCTCGTCGAACCGGATGGGGATGACGGGACGGAGGGCGTCCAGCGCGTCGTCGATCTGGTTCTCGACGGGCTCCATGGGATCGACCGTGAAGTCGGTCTCCTCGAGTGCGCTCTCGATGCGCTCGGGCGGGTGCGGGGCGTCGTCCATCTGGGGGTTGACGGCGTTCCGGGCGATGCGGTTGATCAGCTGTTTGTGCTTCTGTTCTTGCATCTCGCGGCGCTGTTCGGCCGTGATCTGGATCTCCCCGCGCTTGATGACCTCGGGAATGATCTCGAGGGGGTCGGTCGTCTCGAAGACCTCCTCGAGCGAGTCTTCCGGCGGTCGGTCGCCGCGCGAGGCGTCCTCGAAGACGTCCTCGGCGGCGATGACGTCCTCGAGTTCGCCGTCGAACTCGTCGCGTTTGATCGCGAGCGCGGCGTCCGGGTCGACGAGCACCTCGAACCGCTGACCGTGCGATTCCAGGCGCGCCGTCACGGCCTCGTCGAGTGATATCATGCTCGATGCTACTGGGGCCCGCGTCAAAGGTGTTTCCCGCTATCGATGGGGGTCGGCGGTCCCGCAACCGGGGCCTGGCGGGGAGAAGTCGTCGGATTACTCGTCGGCGTCGTCGGTCTCGTCGCCGCCGTCGTCCGCAGTTTCGTCGTCCGATTCCCCATTATCGTCGGGTGCTTCCGTTTCGCCCTCCGTCTCGGGTTCGGCGAGGAGGTCGAATTGTTCGAGGTACTCGCGGATCTCGTCGGCGTCGTAGGACTTGAACCGCGGATTCTCGACGGGGATGGTCGCGAGGCTGATCCCGGCGGGGTCGAGACCGCCGTCGTCGCTGACGCTCTCGAGCGCGGCGAGGGCGAGTTCGACGCCGTCGTCGAGGGTCATTCCGTCCTCGTAGTGCTCCTCGAGGTAGTCGTCGATGTCGTTCCGGTCGGCCCCCACCGCGAGTGCCTTCCACTCGTAGGGCGTGCCGGAGGGGTCGGTCTCGTAGAGGCGGGGGTCGCCGTCCTCGATGCCCCCGATGATGAGCGCGACGCCGAAGGGCCGCGCGCCGCCGACCTGGGTGTACTGCTGGATGTGGTCGGTGACGTCCTTGGTGAGCGTCTCGACGCCGATTGGCTCCTCGTAGCGCAGCTGGTTGACCTGGGCGTCCCGCCGCGCGAAGTCGATCAGCTGGCGGGCGTCAGCGACGTGGCCCGCCGAGGCAGCGCCGACGTGGTCGTCGATCTTGTGCAGCTTCTCGACGCTGGAGGCCTCGAGCAGCGGCGACCGGATCCGCTTGTCGGCCAGGAGGACGACCCCGCCCTCGGTGCGAACGCCGATGCTTGCCGTGCCACGCTTGACCGCCTCGCGGGCGTACTCGACCTGGTACAGCCGGCCGTCCGGCGAGAAGATCGTGATCCCCCGATCGTACGCCTGTTGTTGCTGTTGTCCCTGCATAGTTTCACTCGAGATCGAGTTCCGTCGCGCCCGCGAAGCCGTCGTCGGTCCGCACCTCGGCCACGTCGTTCCGCAGGACGGCGGACCGTTCGACGCCCTCGAACGCGACGGGTTTCTCGGGCCCGATTTCCGGTGGACCATTTAAATACTTTTCCTCACAGGCACGGATCGTCCCGCTGACGCCCCGCACGGCGACCCGGACGGGGTCGCCGTCCACGTCGCTCACGCAGGCGAGGGCGGACCGGGCCGGTTCGACCTCGCCGTGGCGGACGCGGACGATGGCCTCGCCGACGCCGTCGGCGTACTCGAACCGGATCACGGTGCAGTCGGCGTCCGCGCTACCGGGGTCTCCGAGCAGGTTCTGGGCGGCGTACCACACCGCGCGCTGGAACGACCCGCGATCCATCGTCACGTCGGGCCAGGTCTCGATCTCGACGGCGAGGTAGCGCCACCGCGGTCGGAGGTGTTTCGGGAGGTGTTTCATGGAGTCGTCACGTGGTGGTCGGGTCCCGTTCGGCGACGATCACGCCCACCTGCTCGTGGACGCGATCCACCTCGGTCACGACGAACCCGGCGTCGGTCAGGATCTCGACGAGGGTACCGACGGTCGCGGGGTCGTCGAGTTCGGGATCGTAGAACGCCTCGTCGGGGTCGGCCTCGCCGAAGAACATCAGGTCGCCGAGGACGAACTGCCGGGGTTCGAGGTCGGCGACGACCTCGACGGCCTCTCGTTTCTCCTCGTCGTTCAGGTGGTGCATCGCGAAGTTCGAGACGATGACGTCGGCCGGACCGTCGTAGTCCGGTTCGCGGAAACGACCGGTCCCGAACTCGGCGTTCTCGATGCCGCGGTCGGCAGCCTTCTCCCGGGCCTCGGAGAGCATCCCCTCGCTGACGTCTCGTCCGACGACGCGGTCGGCATCGTCGGCGAGAGACAGGGCGATCGCACCCGTGCCAGTTCCGAGATCCAGGACGACGTCGTCGGGGCCGGGATCCGCGCCCTCGATCACGAGGTCGGCACAGGCCCGGTACTCCGGCGGGTTGCCGTCGTCGTAGTCGCTGGCGATCTCGTCGAACCGTGCGGCGTGGTCCTCAACGCTCTTCTTCATGTCGGCCCCTTCGAACCCCCGGCTCAATGAAGGACTCGGACTGGCGCTCACGGTTGCGCTCCGCCAGCCGACGCCACTCGCGGAGGCCCGTCTCGATGGCGTCGGCGTCGAAGCCAATCGTCTCGCCGAGGGCCTTCAGTTCTCGGGGTGCCCGGAGGTGCAGATGCGAGAACGGGTCGGCCGAGACGACGTAGGGGACGTCGTAGGTCTCGATCAGTTCCCGGAGTTTGCGGAGGTCCTGGAGGGTCTGTACGCGGGGGCCGCCGCTGGTCCGGAGGACGTCCGCGAGGTTGACCTCGATCCGGACCCCGTTCTCCCTGGCGGCCCGGACCATGACGTGGTTGAGGTCGCCCTCGCCACGCATCGGATGACAGAGGACGTCTACGCGCTCCTGTTCGACGGCGAATCGATTCAGCGTGGGCGTGCCGCCGTGGAAGGCGAGGATCGTGTAGTCTGGCCGGAAGTTCCCGATGTACCCGCTGGCCCGTGACGGGTCGTCGGCGCGGATCTCGACGCCCTCGACGACGTCCACGTCGTAGGCGTCGCGGACGGCCGCGGGATCGTACTCGGCGCGGGCGTCGCCGTGGTTCCGGACGACGACGCCGTCGTAGCCGCACTCGGCGGCCGTGCGAGCGAACCGCGCGACGGTGCTCTCGCCGTCGGGCCGGGCGTGGACGGCCTCGTACATACCCGGGCGGTGACGCGGCGGGGAGAAGTGACTGTCGGTCGGCGGTTCGGCGTATGCCGGGCGCTCACGCCCCCGTCGAGGTCCCGGGCGTCTCGGTCGTCAGATCGTCGAAATCGATGACGACCACCTCGCTCGATACGAGGCCGTTTTCGTCTTTGCACGCCAGGTCGGTATCCGGGTCGAAGGTGCCGTCACGGTCCACGTCGCGGTGGGCGACGACCTGGATGGCCCGGCGCTCGTCCAGCGGTTCGTCGAACTGGATCGGGTGGCCGTCGGCGTGGAAACCGGTCTCGTAATCGACAGTCGAGACGTGTTCCGTCCCCAGGCGCTCCCCGTTGCTGTAGACCACCAGGAAGACGCTCGCGTTCCCTTCGAGCGTGTACCCGACGGCGACCTGGCGTTTCGTCCACAGGTCGTACTCGCCGGCGGCGGCGAGGTTGTAAAACGACACCCACTGGATGGCGTCGGAACAGTTCGTGGTCCGGAGGTCGATCCCGTCGGTCGGGGAGGATGGCACGTCAGTCTCGAGTGGCTCGTCCGTCGGGGTCGGCGTTGAAGCGTCCGTCGGCGTCCCGTTCCCGGCAGGAGTACCGACGCAGCCAGCGACGACCAGCAGGAGCGCCACCGAAAGGGCGGCAAGGTGGTGCATACTCCACCGACGCACCGTTGCTGGAAGTATCCTGGCCACGCTGAAAATTCGGTTTCACCTGACCGAGGTCCCCCCGGATCCGGGTCGGCGGCTCAGTTCAGGAGACTCTGGGCGACGGAGGCGAGCTGATCGCTGTCGGCGCCGCGGAGACGCTCGTCGCCGAGTTTGAGTCGGAGCCGCGGGCGACCGACGTCGATCGGGACCTTCTCGGTGTCGAGCAGGCCCATGTCCTCGAGTTTGGTCTTCGTCCGCGAGAAGGTCGCCTTCGAGGCGATGCCCACGTCCTCGCCCCACTTGCTGATGTCGTACAGCAGCGCCTCGTTCTTGGCGGCGACCAGCAGGCTGATCGTCACCTCGTCGAGACCGTCACCGTTGCCGCGGGCGGTCTCCAGCGAGTCGAGGACGCTCGTGAAGTCGGCTTCCACCTCGGGGCTGATCTCCTCCTCGAGCGTCCGGCGGACGCGCGAGAGGGGCGGCGTCCGGAGGCTGAAGGGATGGGCGCGATCCCAGCTCTCGCTGTAGGTGTCGTAGGCGGCCTCGACGAACGAGCCGTCGTCCGCCGTGAGACCACCGACCTGGCTCCCGGCCTGGACGATGGCGATCACCCGCTCCTCCGTGATCAGGAGTGAGTTCTCGGGAATTTCCCGGAGGGTTCGGAGTTCCAGGACGTCCTCGTCGATGAGGTCGGCCGCGTTGCTCGCGACGATGAAGTCGTCCATGACGTCCTTCAGCGTCCGTTCGTCGGCCAGGAGCCGGATCGTCGGCGGTTCGCCGTCGAACGACGTCGCGACGGTAACGACCGCCTTGATCGTCTCCCCCGCCGGATTGACGACGAGCAGTTCCTCCCCGTTTTCTGCCATGGTCGTGGCAAGGATATCCTCAAGTTCTACGTCGAGTAAATTCGAAGTCATCTTCTCAGTCACATAATAGAACTTCAGATACTTAATTTTGTTGGGTTTTGAACCGGGGTAACCAAAAGTTACGGCTCCTTTCAATTCTCGTAATCGGTCAATACGTCGGTGTCGAAAGCGGCGAAAAGCCGTCGTCTCCCCGGTTTCTCCCTCTAGGCAGTTTATTTCAATTTCAAAATGATAGAATTATTTATTCGGGACTTTCGCCCCCGATCGCCGGGAACTCGCGGTGCCCAAACGGCTAAGTGCGTTCTGGCGCAATAGCCGTCCAACATGGGGTTGCCGAGGATTCTGGAGACGGTCCTGTCCCGATTCGCCGCACTGGCCGGTGGTAGCGCGTACATGGGGCCGTGAGGAATCGGCCCAACGAGCACGGGGACACACCGCTGCGGCGATGGGCTCCGTCACCCGCGCGCGCCGGACTCCTCGAGTTCGGTCCGTAGCGTTTCCGTCCAGTAGAAGTCCCCGTCGTAGACGACGGGCATTTCGGATCGTCGCAGGAAGTCGACGACTTCCTCCCGGTCGAGGACGAATTCTGACTCGTTGCCACAGAGGTACGCGAGGTCGTTTCCCTCCACGTAGGGGTGATAGTGGGCCCCCGTGGTTTTCGTCGTGTACTGGTCGTAGGTGAGCAGGAACCGGTCGTCTTCGACCCGTTCGAGCGTCGCACTCGTCGGGAGGAGGCTCTCGTTCTGGGTGAGGCTGTGGGTCCCGTCCCCGACGACGGCGTAATCCTTCCCCATCATGATTCGCCGGCGGGCGAGTCGAAGGGCCCGTTCGATGCAGAACCCGTGCATCAACAGGCGGGCGAACGCCGACCCGACCGTGACCGCGTGTTCGTTCAGCACCTGCGAGAAGGTGACGGCGCCGGCGACGGCGCCTTTCTCGACGAGTTCCATCCCCTCGTGGAACGAGCCACAGGCGTTGAGGAAGAACGTCTCGGTTTCGACGGTATCGAGGCTCGCCGCGGAGAGGTGTCCGCTCGGGCACCGCAGGCCGTCCTCCTCGCAGTGGCCGATGTAGTGGACGAAGTCGTTTCCCGACTCGAAGACCCTCGCGAGTTCCTCGACCGAGAGGTGCTTCTCGACCGTCAGGTCGATGGCGTAGTCCTCCGCGCGCTGTCGATAGATCGCTTCGACGTCCGTGTGTTCCTGCCCCATCTCGTCGTCGTTGAGGACGACGGTGACGCCCCGCTCGTAGCTCTCCCGATCGAGGTGCGACAGGCGGTTGTGATAGGCCGCGGGCGTGGTCTTGAACACGTCGATCGGGACGCCGTCGGCGAGCCATCCGTGGCTCCGCCCTGAGTGGAGTTCGGGTTTGACGATGTCGACGCTGGCGACCGCGCCCGGGCCGGTCGTCGGCCCGCGGTAGAAGTCGTCCAGCGACCGTTCGACCAGTTCGCTCCCCTCGAGTTCCGACGTTTCGGGGCGGTAGATCAGCGCCAGTCGATCCAGCAGGAACGGGAGGGTCTGCACGTGCTGGGCTTCCGGCGAGACGTACATCGCGAGGTGCCACTCGGGGAGTCGGTGGTCGATGGCCGAGTGGGGCACGTCGAGATACGTCGCCAGTCGCTCCGGCGGACTCGCCGCGTACAGGCGTTCGTCGTCCAGGCCGAGGGCGTCCAGGATGCTCGCCTCGGCCAGCGTCGTTCCGAACGGGCCGGCGTTGCGGACGATCGAGTCGAGGAAGAACGTCTTCCGGAGCAGGCGGGCGGCCGACCGTTCCAGGCGGGGCGGCGCGTCGAGTTCGTGGTCGACACCGGCTTCGCGGGCCCTGAGGAGGGGTGCCATCCGGTCCTCGATCGTGACGTCCGCCTGGAGGTAGTACGCGAGCGGTGCGAGAACGAATAGCTGGTCGAGCGACGGTGGCACGATCAGGTCGATACCGCTCTCGGGCGTGGCAGCGGCCACCTCGGGGGGAACCTCGAGTTCCGCGCCGGTCTCGACGAGCGGGGGATGGCCCCGAAGGGTCGGGTAGGTCCGGTCGGGCGTGGAGGTCTTGTGCGCCGACGACAGGTGCGAGAGCGTCGTGGCAACCCCTTCGGGAGTCGCGGGCGTCGTGATGGTGTGGACTGGCCGGTCGTGGCGCGACCGGAATCCGGCGACGAACTCGCGGCGCTCCGGGAACGAGACGACGACTTCGTCGAAGTCCTCGGTCTTGTGGATGGTCGCCGGCCCCTCGAACATGAGGTAGGTCTTGATCTCGGCGTCGACGTCGACGACGTACTCGCCGTCGGGGAGTTCCAGCGGTCCAGTGTCGTTCCCCAGTTCGTAGCGCCGGTCACCCGAGACCGAGGAGACGAACACGACGGCGATGGGAAATCGGAGTCGCTCGGCGGCACACGAGAGCGTCTCGTCGACGGGTCGTGGCAGGTACGCGTCCGAGTGTTCGACGGCGACGTCCGGGGCGGTAACGGAGAGTTCGGACTTGTTCGCGTCCAGAATTCGCAACCCGGTCTTCGTCACCTCCCACTCTATCATTCGGCTTGTGAGATGGCGTTCGGGGCAGTTAGTTGTACCGGGTATCGACCGAGATTCGAACCGATGCAGAACCCAAACGAGGTCCCGGTCGTTCGCCGCCGCGACCGCGGAAAGGTACACTTATGCGCTGTTGCCGACAGGTGCTATGCACATGCAATACGATCACGTTCGCGAGACGGATCCGGCGGTCGCCGACGCGCTCGAGGGCGAACTCGAGCGCCAGGAGGGGACGCTGATGATGATCGCCAGTGAGAACCACGTGAGCAAGGCGGTCATGGAGGCCCAGGGAAGCGTCCTGACCAACAAGTACGCCGAGGGCTACCCGGGCAAGCGCTACTACGGCGGCTGTGAGTTCGCCGACCGCGTCGAGGAACTGGCGATCGAGCGGGCGAAGGAACTGTGGGACGCCGACCACGCCAACGTCCAGCCCCACAGCGGATCGCAGGCGAACATGGCGGTCTACATGGCGCTGCTCGAACCCGGCGACAGGATCCTCTCGCTGGACCTGACCCACGGCGGGCACCTCTCGCACGGCCATCCCGCGAACTTCGCCGGCAAGAACTACGAGGTCGAGCACTACGAGGTCGACGCCGACACCGGATACGTCGACTACGAGGCGCTGCACGAACACGCCCTGGAGTTCGAACCGGACATCATCGTGTCGGGTTACTCCGCGTATCCCCGCGTCGTCGACTGGGAACGCATTCAGGAATCCGCAGACGCCGTGGACGCCTACCACCTGGCCGACGTCGCGCACATCACGGGCCTGATCGCGGCGGGCGAGCACCCGTCGCCGGTCGGCGTGGCCGACGTCGTGACGGGGTCGACCCACAAGACCATCCGTGCGGGTCGGGGTGGCGTCATCCTGACGAACGACGACGACATCGCCGACGACGTGAACAGCGCGGTCTTCCCCGGCGTGCAGGGCGGCCCGGCGATGCACAACATCGCGGGCAAGGCCGTCGGGTTCGGCGAGGCCCTCGAACCCGAGTTCGAGGAGTACATCCAGCAGGTGACCGAGAACGCCCAGGTGCTGGCCGAGACCCTCCAGGATCGCGGCTTCGGCCTCGTCTCCGGCGGGACCGACAACCACCTCGTGCTCGTCGACCTCCGGGAATCCCACCCCGACGTGTCGGGCGGGGACGTCGAGGAGGCCCTCGAGGACGTCGGGATCGTCCTGAACGCGAACACTGTGCCCGGCGAGACGCGCTCGGCGTTCGACCCGAGCGGTATCCGGATCGGCACCCCCGGCATCACGACCCGCGGGTTCGGACCCGAGCAGATCGAAACCGTGGCCAACGCCATTGCCGACGTCGTCGACGCCCCCGAGGACGAGACGGTCAAGGACGAGGTTCGGGAGACCGTCCGGACGCTCTGTGACGAGTTCCCGGTTTACCAGTAACCGGTTCTCCAGTAAACGGACTTCATTGTGCGTCACGTTTCCAGCAATTTTCTCATTTTTCTGTTACTGTAGCTTTTCCTGACTGGTAGCGGCAATAACATATTTGGTGTATCAAACGGTAGTGCAGGCCGGTGGGGTACATGGGGGTCCCGACAGCAACGACAGTGACGGCACCGATTTCGAAGTACTTCCGCAACAGCCTGGAACTCCAGATCACGGCTGGTGTGGGGATCATCGGTCTCATCGGGGGGTCGCTGGCCGTGTACGCGTTCTTCGTGACGGCGAACTATCCGCTGTTCGTCGTCTTGCTCGCGGCGACGGTCGGGATCATGAGCGCGCTGGGGCTGGTCTCGGTCGACCAGTTCGTCGAGGTTCGCGAACTCGAAGGGAAGGTCGAGCGCATCGAGAAGGGGGATTTCGACGTCGACCTCTCGACCGACAGGGACGACGAGATCGGCGAACTGTACGCGTCGGTCGCCAACATGCGCGACGCCCTCGAGGCGTCGCTGTCCGATGCCGAGGCGGCCCAGCAACGACTCCAGCGAACCAACCGCCGACTCGAACGGCGCGCCGAGGAGTACGGGACGGTCATGGCCGAGTGTGCCGACGGGGACCTGACCCGGAGGCTGGATACCGACGCCGACAACGAGGCGATGCGGTCGATCGCGGTCTCGTTCAACGAGATGATGGACGACCTGGAACCGATGCTCCGGGACGTCAAGTCCTTCGCGGACGGGGTGGCCGCGTCGAGCGAACAGGCCAGGGATCGATCGGTCGAGATGGAGGACCAGTCCGAGGCCGTGGCGAACGCGATGAAAGGGATCGCCAGGGGAGCGAAGGCCCAGCGCGAGCGTCTCGACGGGGTCGCGACCGAAATCGAGGACTTCTCGTCGACGAGCGAGGAGGTCGCCGCGGCGGCGAAGCGAGTCGCGACGACCTCGGAGGCGGTGGCCGACCGGAGCAGCGCCGCACGGGCGGCAGCGGTCGAGTCCCTCTCGGAGGTCGAGCGCATCGAGGACTCGACCGACCGGACCCTCGAAGAGGTCGAGACCCTCGGCGATCTGGTCGAACGGATCGACGAGATCACCGGGTTCGTTTCCGACGTGGCGTCCCAGATCAACCTGCTGGCGGTCAACGCGACGATCGAGGCCTCCCGCGAGGGGGAGGACGCGACCGCCGCGAACGCCGGGTTCGACGCCGTCGCCCGGGAGGTCAAGTCGCTGTCCGAGTCGACGAAGGAGGGCGCTGACGAGATCTCGGATCTCGTGGCCGAACTCGAAACCCAGGCGGGAACGGTCGTCGAGGAGGTCGAGTCCACGGAACGCCACATCGCCTCGGGACTGTCGACGATCGAGGCCGCCCTCCAGGAAACGACCGAGGTGACCGAAGCCGTCGAGGAGGTGGATGGGGGCATCCAGGAGATAACGAAGGCGACGGAGCGACAGGCCGAATCGGCGGAGACGGTGCGAACGGCGGTCGAGGACGTCGCCCGGATCAGCCACGAGACGGCCGACGCGGCCAGGACGGCCTATCGGGCGACGCAGGCCCAGCGGGACCTGATCGAATCGCTTGCGAAGCGCAACGAAACGCTCCGGACCAGGGCGACCGACCTCGACGAGGCGGCGGATCGGTTCGAGGCGACCGACGCCGGGGACGTCCGGAGGCTCGAGCGGTAGCGAATCGACGTCGGGCCCCCGGCCGTGGCCGTCACATAGGTTCGGTAACAATTGCCATGTTGGGTAGTGACGAGGTAACGGGCCCTTTCAGTCGTGCACTTTCGTCAACTCGAACCGGGGCGTTGAAGGAAGATGCGCGCGTAATTGTCGCGTAATGACGGAAATTATGGACGGGGAGGCCGTGGCGGCCGGCCTTCGGGACAAATTGCGGTCGAGCATCGAGACGCTCGCCGACCACGGGGAACGCCCGGGGCTGGCGACGGTCCTGATGAGCGACGACCCGGCGAGCCAGACGTACGTCAACATGAAGCAGAAGGACTGCGAGGAGGTCGGCATCGAGGGCATCAACGTCGAACTCGATCCCGAATCCTCGCCGCAGGAGCTCTACGACACCATCGACGACCTGAACGCCGATCCCGACGTCAACGGCATCCTGATCCAGCAGCCACTACCCGACTACGTCAACAGTCGGGCCGTCATCCGCCACGTCGACCCGATCAAGGACGTCGAGGCGATGCATCCGGAGAACATCGGCCGGTTCGTGGCGGGGTACGCCCGCTTTCGGCCCTGCACGCCCTTCGGCGTCCAGCACCTGCTCGAGGAGTACGACATCGACACCCAGGGCTGGGACGTCACCATCGTCGGCCACTCGGACATCGTCGGCAAGCCGCTGGCGAACCTGATGGTTCAAAAGCAGGAGGGCCCCGACGGGAGCGCCGGCGAGCCACACGCCACCGTGACCATCTGTCACGTCGAGACCCAGAACCTCGAGGAAAAGACCCGCAACGCCGACGTGGTGATCGTCGCCACGGGCGTGCCGGAACTGATCGACGGATCGATGATCAGCGAGGGCACCGTGGTCATCGACGTGGGCATCAATCAGGTCGAGGCCGACAACGAGAAGGGGTACGAACTCGTGGGGGACGTGGACTTCGAGAGCGCCAAGGAGAAGGCCAGTTACATCACGCCCGTCCCCGGCGGCGTCGGCGCGATGACCCGGGCGATGCTCCTGTACAACACCGTGAAGGCGACGAGCATCCAGACGGGCATCGACGTCGAACTCCCCTCGTTCTGCAAGGGCGGCATCCCGCCGTACACCCCCGAGGCCCAGACCCACCACCCGGCCGAACCCGCCGACCAGTAGCGCCCCGGTCCGCGACGGTCCCTTTCCGATCCGTTCTCCGGAAGTCCACCGGGAGAAACCGAGTTTTGAAGTCTCGGCCGGTTCGATGTAGTGCCTGTATGACTACCATTATCGACGGGAACGCGGTCGCGGACGACATCAAGGCGGACCTGGAATCGAGCATCGACGCGCTCGCCGACGCCGGCATCAAGCCCGGACTCGCGACGGTCCTGATGAGCGACGACCCCGCGAGCGAGACCTACGTCAGCATGAAACAGCGGGACTGCGAGGAGGTCGGCATCGAGGGGATCCACGTCGAAATCGATCCCGACGCCCCCGCCGAGGAACTCTACGACACCATCGACGACCTCAACTCGGACCCCGAGGTACACGGCATCCTCGTCCAGATGCCGGTCGCCGACCACGTCGACGACCGCGAGGTCATTCGCCGGATCGACCCGGTCAAGGACGTCGACGGGTTCCACCCGGAGAACGTCGGTCGCCTCGTCGCCGGACACGACCGCTACCGCCCCTGCACGCCCCACGGCGTCCAGAAGCTCCTGGAAGCCTACGACATCGAGACCGAGGGCAAGGACGTGACGGTGGTCGGGCGGTCGAACATCGTCGGCAAGCCGCTGGCGAACCTCCTCCTCCAGAAGGCCGACGACGGCAACGCGACCGTGACGGTCTGTCACTCTCGCACCCAGGACACCGCCGCGAAGACCCGCAATGCCGACATCGTGGTCGCGGCGGTCGGCGTGCCGGAACTGATCGACGGCGACATGATTACCGAGGACACCGTCGTCATCGACGTCGGGGTCAACCGCGTCGACGCCGACAACGAGAAGGGCTACGAACTGGTCGGCGACGTGGACTACGACAGCGTCGAGGAGAAGGCCAGCCACATCACGCCCGTCCCCGGCGGCGTGGGACCGATGACCCGGGCGATGTTGCTGTACAACACTGTGAAGGCGGCCGGTATCCAGAAAGACGTCGACGTCGACCTGCACTGAGGGATCGACGGCGACCTTCTGCGCAAGCGACGGCGGCCCCTGCGACGGGATTTGACGGGAGTACCCACCGTTTTATTCGTCCTCCTCGTAGCGCCGCCCATGGCCGACGAACCGCACCCGGATGTGCAGGAACTCCTGGACGTGCTGGACGCCATGGACGCCCCGGCGATCCACGAACTCGACCCTCGGGAGGCGAGGGGGCTTCTCGATTCCACGCTCAGCCCCTGTTCCCCGGTCGAACCGGTCGCGGACGTCACCGATCGGACGATTGAGGGTCCGGCCGGCGAGGTTCCCATCAGGATCTACACGCCCGAGGGCGAGGGCCCGTTCCCGGTGGTCGTCTACTTCCACGGGGGCGGGTTCGTCCTCGGAGGCATCGACACGCACGAGGACACGTGCCGGGTGCTCTGTAACGCTGCCGAGGCCGTCGTCGTCTCGGTGGACTATCGTCTCGCCCCCGAGCACCCGTTCCCGGCCGCGGTCGAGGACGCCTACGCCGCCACCGAGTGGGCGGCCGAGAACGCCGGAGCGATCGACGGCGACCCCGAGCGTCTGGTCGTTGCCGGGGACAGCGCGGGCGGGACCCTCGCCGCGGTCGTCTCGCTCATGGCTCGCGACCGGGCCGAACGCGACGAATCTGCCCCCGACATCGCCTACCAGGCCCTGTTCTATCCCGCCACGGCCGTCGAGGGCGAGTATCCGTCACGGGAGGAAAACGCCGAGGGCTACTTCCTCACGGCCGCGGACCTCCACTATTTCCGCGATCACTACCTCGATCACGAGATCGAGGCCTACAACCGGTATGCGTTTCCGATGGAGGCGTGCAACCTCGCTGGACTCCCCCCAGCGACGGTCGTCACTGCGGGGTTCGACCCGCTTCGCGACGAGGGCCGCGCGTTCGCGAACAGACTGGACGCCGACGGCATCGACGTCACGTACCGCAACTACGAGGACATGATTCACGGCTTCGTCTCGCTACTCGGGCAGTACGAGGTCTCGCGAGCCAGAACGGCGATCGAGGACGTCGCGGCTGATCTCGACGACGCGCTGTAGACGGTCTGTGCCGCCCTTTTCTCAGATACCGAGTTCGGCCAGTCTATCCAGCCGATCCCTCGCCCGTGCCAGGGCGTCCTCGTCGGCCTCGGTGACGTAAGCGTGGAGTTCGCGGGCAACCGTGACGAGGCGTTCGACCGTCTCCGGATCGACGTTCCCCTGGAGGCTCCGGATCCGCCTGACGTGGGCGTCCATCCGGTCGAGGACGGATCGGGCGGGATCGTCGAGGTCGATCCCGTCCCAGTTGCGGAGTTCGCCGTGATATTCCCGGACGGCGTCGGCGTAGGCCAGGCCGCGAGCCTCGTGCATCGAGTCCGGGACGGCCTCGGGATCGGGTCGGTCGCCCTCGTCGGCCCCGCCGAGCAGGGAGACGAAGTACAGTCGCTCGGCGTCGTCGGTCCCCATCGCCCGTCCGATCAGGTCGGCGGCGTGCATGAGTTCGGCCGCGGCGAGGTACTCGTCGTCGAGCGTTCGCAACTCGCCGCCATGGATGAAACCCCGCCGCCGGACGTACGCCCGGCAGGCGTCCTTGGCGGCGTCGGCCACCCGGTGCAGCGGGTCGACGTCGACCGCGTTCCGGACCTCGGTGAGATCGAGGCCGGTCGCGCCGTTGGTGTGCTGGGTTCGCTCGTCGACGCCGACGCTGTGGAGGCTACCACACTCCGGGCAGGCGACGCCCCCGGTCTCGTAGTACGACCAGCGAGCCCCGCAATCCTTGCACTCGCGCTCCCCGCGGATTCGCATACCCGGTCGTTCGACCTGGCCCAGCAAAAGCGCGGCGCTCGCCATCAGGTCGGATCGTCGCCACGCCCGTGACGAGTCCCGGAGATCTGCACCACCGCCAGGTTTATATAGGGGCTGGCGAAACCTCCGGGTACAATGTCGTCTCACCCCCTCCCGCAGCACGACACGGAGGATAGAGGAAGCCGCCAGCAGGCGGCTGGTCGAGATCTCGGTACGGAGGATAGAGGAAGCCGTCAGCAGGCGGCTGGTCGAGAAATTCTCCCGCGATGAGACGTCCCCTTCTCGGACGGTCGAGTCCGATTCGTCGACCGACGTCGAGTCCGATCCGGTAGCGGCGCTCTCCGTCGCGGACGACGGGCGAACGCTCGAGTTCATCGTCGATGGCGAGACACACGTCCTGGACAGAGCCGACGCCGCAACGCTCCGGGATTCGCTCGACGAGGCGCTCACCCGCACGCGCGAGTTCGTCCACACGGCGTCCCGTCACCGCGATGACGGCGCGTACGTTGTCGAACGCCGCGGTGCGGACTCCGCAGGTCACCGGAAGGTGTTCGAGAGCTTCGACGCCTGCCGGCGTCTGTACGATCGGCTCCCCGAGGAGTTCGTCGCCGACGACGTGACCCGGACGGGCGTGACCGGCGGCCGCCGACACATGCTCGTCTGGCACTTCGCCGAACACCCGGCGTTCGACTGCGAACTCGTCTCGCGCCAGCCACTGACGGTCGCGAAAGCCGACGAGGAGACTTCGGACCAGCCCCCCGTGGAGGTGGCACCCGCCGATTGATGACCCTCCGTCGTGGGTCCCTGCCCACGACCTGCCGGTGGCCGTACGCTTTTCCACCGCGACGCCCCACGCCCAGGTATGCCACCGCGACCCGCCACCTTCTCGATCGTCGCTCGCGACCCGGAAACCGACGCCGTGGGCGTCGCCGTCCACTCGAAGTTCATCAGCGTCGGCTCGGTCGTTCCCTTCGCCAGCGCGGACGCCGGGGCCATCGCGACCCAGAGTTTCGCGAACGTCGCCTACGGCCCCGACGGGGTGGACCTGCTCCGCGAGGGCAAGACTGCCAGCGAGACCATCGACGCGCTGACCGAGGCCGACGAGGACGCCCCGGAGCGCCAGGTGGGCGTCGTCGGCCAGGACGGATCGATCGCCGCGTTCACCGGCGAGGAGTGTTTCGATTACGCGGGCGATATCCAGGGCGAGACCTACACCGTGCAGGGGAACATCCTGGAGAACCGCGACACCCTGGAGGCGATGGCCGACGCCTACGAGACGACCGAGGGCGGCCTCCCTGAGCGACTGCTGGCCGCGCTCCAGGCCGGCAACGAGGCCGGCGGCGACAAGCGCGGCGAGCAGAGCGCCGCGCTGTACGTGGCCAAACCCGAGGGCGGGTACGACGGGAAGAACGACCGCTGGATCGACGTCCGGGTCGACGACCACGAGGACCCGATCGACGAACTCGAACGCGTCTTCCGGCTCTACGACGTGACGCTGCTCGAACGCGAGGACCCGGACGAACTGCGCTCGCTGACGGGCGACACCGCCGAGGCCGTCCTCGACGCGCTGGCCGAGTTGGGGTTCTACGACGGAACGCCCGGTGGCGAATTCGGCGAGAACGAACGCGATGCGCTGGAGGAATTCCGGGGGATGAACAACTTCGAGAACCACGACCTGGACCTCGTCGAGGACGCCCTCGCCCGCGGGTGGGACGACGCCGAGGGCGACGGCGAGGACCGGATGGTGAACGCCATCTGGCACGGCCTCTCGCGTCTCGATCGGCAGTGAGGCGAAGATCGGTGGCCCAACCGCTCCCGGCGTGGCCTTTACCAGCCTCCACGCGAAGGATGTTCCATGCGAGACGAGGAGGAAATCCGCGAACAGTACGAGTTCCTCACGGAGCAACTGGACAGCGAGGACATGAACCACGAGGGCGTGAGACAGATGTTTACCTACTACAAGCGAGCGCTCGGATGGGTGCTCGAGGAGGAGTACATCTGATTCCGTCCCCCGGACGACGACGCGGTGCTGTCCGCTGTCGGTACATTTAAGTTCAATCGGGGGCTTGTTTCAGGTGACGCTTCGCTTTGGAGGGCCGAAGCGTCAGCGGGGACCAATTCAGGGCGGCAAGCGCTCGCGCGGATTTTTTCATCCGCGCGACGTGCTTTCCTGTTTCGATACAACTCGATAGCGAGCAACGCGTCAGTTTTCGAGAGGGTTGGGACGGCGAGCGTGGCGGCGACCGTCGAGGGGCCTCCCTGCCGATCACTCGATGTCGACCGGCGCGTCCCCGTCGCCGTTTTCGTCCCACTCGAGTTCGAACTCCACGCTCAGTTCGCCCGGGCCGCCGCCGCTGGACGTTTCGCGTTCGGCCTTGATCTCGAAGGTCGGGCGTGCCGGCGGGTCGAGCGTGACCGACTGGTCGCCCGCGGTGAGCGTGAGCGACTCCCCGGCGTCGAGTTTGTCGGCGACCGACCGGAGCATGTCGGCGATTTCGGCGCGGTCCTGGGTCCGTTCGACCTCGAAAAGCACTTCTTCGGGCATACGACCGGTAGGATCTCCAAGGGGATAAGGGGTCGTTCTGCGTCGAGTTACCTCGCCAACCGGCCCCACCTGGTCAGCACGTTTCGTCGTCGTCCGTCGACTCGCCCGGGTTCGCGTCCGTCAGGTACGTCGGATCGACGGCGAAGGGCCTGACGGTCGTTTTGGACACGAGTTCCGGGAGGACGATCCTGGCGAAGTGGATCCCGAGGACCAGCAGCAAGGGCCCGAGAAAGAGGCCGTACCAGCCGAACAGCAGGGGGCCGAAGATGTACGCGAGCATCACGCTGCCGACGTGGAGGTTCCGCCCGGAGACGTAGGGGCGCAACAGCAGGTCGGGAATGGAGTCGACGATAAGGAACGAGACGACGAAGAAGGCGGCGGGGAACCAGAGGGCTCCGGTTCCGCTGGCCGTGTACGCGTCCACGGCGAGATAGCCGACGACCGGGAAATAGACGATCTTCATGCCGACGACCGGGATCAGGCTCCCGACGCCGGTGAGCACGCCGAGCAGGACGGGATAGGGAATACCGATCGGATCGGGGGCGACGGCATCGAGGGCGGTGTAGGCGAACGCACCGATCGCGGCCGTGAAGATCGCGTTGAGGATGTTTCCGAAGAAGACGTTCTGGAGGTCGCGGTCGACCGCGTGCATGTACGCCGCCAGGAGTCCGCGCTGGTCTCCAAAGCGCGATCGGAACCACCGGGAGAGGCGGTCGCCGTCACGGAGGAGATAGAACGCGATGGTGATCGTCACGAACAGGTGGAGGAGACCGTTGAGCACCGCACCGAGGTATTTCCCGGCCCGTTCGAGGCTCCCGGTCACGATCGACTGGACGTTCGGCTGCTGGACGAACTCCCGCGGGTCGCTCGCCACCTGCGAGAGGTTCACGTACGGATCGATCAGGCGCTGCAGGTTCCCGGCGCTGACGTTTCCGGCGGCGGTGAATTGCGACAGTTCCTGCACGGCAATCGCGAACGTATAGGCGACCAACAGCAGGATCGGCAGGGCCAACAGGACGAGCGAGGCGGCCGCCGCGAGCGTCGGCTGGCCGATCTGCCGACGGAGGCGGCGGTGGATCGGTCGCGTCGCGTAGTAGACGAAGATTCCGAGGACGATAGTCCCCAGGAAGGCGTACGTGACGTATGCCAAGATCGCTGCCAGCACGGCGCCGATCGCGTACCAGGCGGCCCGTGCCCGATCGACGGAGACGTCGTCGAGGACCATGCCCGGTTTCGCTCCCCGTGGCGACAAAAAGACCACGGGAGTGGGACGTCGCCGAAATATATATTGCTATTTAGTGCTATTGTGGAAGGGGTCGAACGATGCCCGTGGATCAGATCCCCGCCGCACCGCTGGACAGTCAGGTGGTTCGCCTCGGGTTAGCCGCCGCGCTGGGGCTGTTCCTGGGCCTGGAACGGGAGTGGTCCCACAAGAGCGCGGGCGTCAGGACCTTCGCGCTCATCAGCCTTCTCGCAGCCGTCTTTACCGTCATCGGTCGCGAAACGCTGCTGGTCATCGGCGGCGGCCTGATCATCGCGCTGTCCGTGTTGCTCGCCGTCGAAGGGATCCTGAACGAAGCGGGTGGGCTCTCGCTGACGACGTCGGTGTCGATGCTCGTGGCCTACGGGGTCGGCGCGCTCGTGGCCGACGGCTTCATCATCGAGGGCGTGACGGTCGCGGTGCTCTCGTCGCTGTTGCTCGTGTTCAAGCGGGAACTCCACAGCATCGCCTGGGGGCTCAGCCGGGAGGAACTCCGCTCGACTGCCGAGTTCTCCATCCTCGCGTTCGTCATCTATCCACTCCTCCCCGCCGAACCGGTCCCGGCGACTCCCGTCTCGATCGGCGAGGTCTCCGTCGACGTGAGCGTCGAACCGCGCGTCGTCTGGCTGATGGTCGTCACCGTCGCCGCCATCGGGATCGTCAATTACGTCATCGTCCGCAACTACGACAGTCGAGGCATTGCCATCACCGGGTTCGTCGGCGGTCTGGCGTCCTCGACCGCCGTCGTCGGGACGATGCTCGATCACGTCCGGCAGAACCCGAATGCGTCTACCTACGCCGTCGCCGCGGTTTTGTTGGCCGACGCTGCGATGGCCGCGCGCAACCTCTTCATCGCGATCGGATTCACCCTGACGGCCGACCGCCCAGTCCTGCTCGCGGCCGCCGCGCCGCTCGGTCTCGTCATCGTCGGCGCTGTCGTCCTGGCTGCTGCAACCGGGGAGTGGCGGGAGTCGGTCGAGATGGACCTCGAGAGCCCGTTCTCGCTGCGGAACGCCCTCGGGTTTGGGGCAGTTTTCGCCGTGATCGTGGTGGGGGCGGCGATCGGACACTCACAGTTCGGGGTGGCCGGCCTGTACCTGACGGCCGTGGTTTCCGGCCTCGTCTCGAGTGCCGGGGTGACCGCATCTGCCGTGTCGCTGTACCGGACTGGGGCCGTCGGATCGACGGCGGCCGTCTCGGCGATCCTGATCGCGACCGGGTCGAGCATCGCCGTCAAGGCCGCACTGACCGGGATCGGTCCGGATCGACGCTTCGCGAAGCGAGTGACCGTCTACAGCACGGCCCTGCTCGTCGCGGCCGGCGCCCTCACGATCCTCATGTCGATCTGAGTGACGGCTCCGCGACAGCGTTTCACCGTGTCGGGCGCTGAGTGGCAACATTTGGCAAAGTCCGAAAATCCATAACGAACTGTTTATGCGACAGGCGGTTGCAGTGCTGAACATGGATCGGGATACTGCCGAGCCGAGCGTCGACCAGATGCCCGGCGAGAAGGCGAACGAATGGGTAGAGTATCACCAGTCATTCTCCGCGCCGAGTACCTACGTCTACAACTTCGTCTGGGACTACACCCAGGACGCCGAAGGGCCGTTCGTCACGGACGCCGACGGGAACGTCCTGATGGACTACACGAGCCACGTCGCGGCGGCTCCGCTCGGGTACAACAACCCGAAGATCATGGACAAGATGGAGGAGTTCGACCTGCCGGACCCGACGAAGATGGCCGGCCAGGACTTCTACTTCAGCGGCGGCGGCACGCCCGACGACACCGAGTTCCCCGGTGCGGCCCACCTGATGGACAAGCTGACTGACCTGACCAGCCACTACGGCATGGACACGGTCTTCCTCTCGAATTCCGGCGCCGAGGCCGTCGAGAACGCGCTCAAGATCACGTACGACCACACCAACGGCAAGTACGGGATCACCTTCGACGGTGCCTTCCACGGCCGCACCCTTGGTGCGCTCTCGATCAACCGGTCCAAGGAGGTCTACCGCCGGAAGTTCCCCGAAATTCCGGGCATTCACGACATGCCCTACTGTGACAACACGGACTGTGACGCCGAGTCCTGTGACTGCGGGTTCTTCCCCGGCGGCGAGGACGATCCGTCGCTCCTTGGCCGGAAGATCGACCCCGAAAAGGGTCACATCAACCCCGACGAGATCGCCTACATCATCATGGAGCCCATCCAGGGCGAGGGCGGCTACCGCATCCCGAGCGACGCCTTCATGCAGGAGATCGAGGACCTCACCAACGAGTACGACATCCCGCTGATCGCCGACGAGATCCAGGCCGGCGTCGGCCGCACCGGCGAATGGTGGGGCGCCGACCACTTCCCGATCGAACCCGACGTGATCACGGGCGCCAAGGGTCTCCGCGTCGGCGCGACGATCGGCAAGTCCGAGGTCTTCCCGGACACGAAGAGCCGTCTCTCCTCGACGTGGGGCGCGGGCGACATCGTCTCCTCGCTCACGGGCGTGCTGACGCTGGAGGCCATCGAGGAGTACGACCTGCTCGACAACGCCGTCGAGCGCGGCGACCAGATGATCGAACTCCTCGAGGACGCCGACATGCCGGGCGTCACCGACGTCCGCGGCAGGGGCCTGATGCTCGCCGTCGACTTCGAGACGAAGGAACTCCGCGGCGACGTCGTCGAGGCGGCCATGAAGCGCGGCCTCCTCCTGCTGGGCTGTGGTTACAACACCATCCGGCTGCTCCCGCCGCTGGACGTCACCGAGCGCGAGATCGAACTGTCCGCCGAACTCTTCGCCGACGCCGTCGAAGACGCCGCATAAACGCAGGATAGCGTTCCGTACGATTGCGGACTGTACGGGTTTCTCCTATTTTTCGACCCGCGAGCGACGCGACCCGTTTCCGCCCCGTTTGGCGACGCGAACCTTGAGCACCAGCGCGATCGACGCGCCGAACGCGATCGAGAAGACCGGGCCGCCGAAGACGATCCCCCCGATGCCGAGGAGGCCAAGTTCGCCGATCCGGAGGAGTTCGCCGGTCGCGAGCACCACGAACCCGAGCGTCGCCACGCTCCCGCCACCGATCGTCCCGTACCGGATTAAGCGGATCGGGCGGGCGGGAACGCTGACGTCCGCCGTCTCCTCGAAGATGGGGGTGGTCACTCGCGGTCCCAGGACCGTCGCGAGACCGACGACGCTCCCCATGATGACGGCCGTCCAGAAGACCGGCGTGAGCGTCATGTAGGGTTCCTGAGGAAGGCAGGCGAAAAACGGTGTCGGTCCCGGCGGGTCGTGTTGAAGGCGATGGGGGCGTCCCGACTCAGAACTGGTAGCGCCGGTCGTCGTCGTCCTCGGGGGCTCCAGCGCCCCCGCCGAAGCCGGGCATCCCGCCCATGCCGCCCATCTCGTCGTAGCTCATGCCCGCGAGGTACTCGTCGTAGGTCACGTCGTACGTCGAGCGCAGGTGAAAGTCGAGGTTGCCCCGATCGACGGTCGTCTGGAACAGGAGGTGGACTGCGCGCTGGATCAACTCCTGGGGGTCGTCGGGGTCGAGGGCCGCGACGAGCATCGTGAACTCCCGCCGGGCCTCCTCGTCGAGTTCGGCCTCGAACCCCTCGAGTTCGTCGTAGGTCCGTTCGACGTCCGCCGTCAGCTCGTCAAGGCTCATGGAGGGGTCTGGGGGGTCGCTCCCGAAACGCCTTTCGTTCCGGGGCGTCCCGACCGCCGGCACGACGAGACGATCGACCCCCGCCGGAAGCACCAGGGCTTTACCGGGCCGTTTCTAACCCCGTCCGATGGCCGACGGAGACGCAATCGAACCGTTGCCGGACGACCTCGAACCGGTCCGGGAGGCGCTGCTGTCCTGGTACGAGCGCGAGCACCGCGAGTTCCCCTGGCGGGAGACGACCGACCC
>DATFIX010000208.1:0-2675 GCA_035269625.1 Natrialbaceae archaeon | reverse complement strand
ACGAGTTCACCACGCTCGACGTCAATCCCGGCATGCTCCAGTACAACGGGGCCAACATCCAGTTGCTCGACGTCCCTGGGTTGATCGAGGGCGCGGCCGACGGTCGCGGCGGCGGGAAGGCCGTCCTCTCGGTCGTGCGGTCGGCCGATCTGGTGATCTTTCTCCTCTCCGTCTTCGAGATCGACCAGTACGAGCGCCTCCACCGGGAACTCTACGACAATCAGGTCCGGATCGACCAGGAGCCCCCGCGGGTGTCGATCCGGCGCAAGCACAAGGACGGCATCAAGGTCACCTCCTCGACCGAACAGGACCTGGACGAGGAAACGATCAAGCAGATGCTCCGCGAGCACGGCTACGTCAACGCCGACCTCACCCTCGGCGAGAAAGTGGACCTCGACCGACTCATCGACGGCATCATGGACAACCGCGAGTACCTCCCGTCGCTGGTCGTGGTCAACAAGGCCGACCTCATCGAACCCGACTACAAGGAGACCGTCGACGAGAACCTCCGGGGGCACGACATCGACCCCGAGGAGGCCGTCTTCATCAGCGCCGAGCAGGAGAAGGGCCTCGACCCCCTGAAGGAACGCATCTGGGAGGACCTCGGATTGATTCGCGTCTACATGGACAAGCCGGGCCGCGGCATCGACTGGGAGGAACCCCTCGTCGTCGAGGCGGGCAGCACCGTCGCGGACGCCATGGAAAAGCTCGGCGGCGAGTTCCAGGAACGGTTCCGTTTCGCGCGCGTGACCGGCCCCAGCGCGAAACACGACAACCAGCAGGTCGGCACCGACCACGTGCTCGAAGATGAGGACGTCCTCAAGCTCATCCTCCGGAAGTGAAGCCGGGGACCGCGCCGATGGCGGAGCAAGCGCAGATCGGAGACGCCCGCGCCGGGTCCCATCCTGGGGTGGCGTCCTCGCGCTGCTTGTCGTTCCGTGGACCGTCGTCCACTATCCGGGTGGGACCAGCCTGGTGTTCCCGCTCTGGTCGGCCACGACGAATCCCCTCCACGCCACGTTCCTGTGGGAGTTCGTCGGCCGACAGCCCGGCGGCATCGAAACCCTGCCGCCGCGGCTGTTCGCCTGGCCGCTCGCGACCCTCCTGCTCGTGGTGGCGGTCCTGGGTGCAGTAGCGGGGCTGACGGGTCGGGAGGACCGGCGATTGACGGCTGGGGCGCTCGTGCTCGCCGGGCTGGTCCACCTCCGGGTGACGGTCGGGCTGTCGAGGATCGGCGAGACCGCACTCCCGGTGGGGCCGGTGCTGGCGTTCGTCGTGGCCTGGTGGCACTACGCCGGGGCGGCGGTCGAGATCTGACGGGTCTCTTCCGCTTTCGGTAGCCTTTTCGCCGCCGCACCGAACCCTGTTCCCATGACAGGAACCGTCGATCACGTCATGATGCGCGTCGAGGACCTCGACGCCGCCACCGACTGGTACGGCCTGCACCTCGGCTACGAGGAGAAGGGTCGATGGGAGGCCGACACGTTCACGAACGTCTTCATGGGGCCCGCCGACATCCACGAGGACGGCGCGCTGCTCGAACTCACGTACAACCATGACGGCCGATCCTACGAGATGGGCGACGCCTGGGGCCACATCGCGGTCCGGGTCGACGACGTGTACGACGCCTACGAGCGACTGATGGACGAGGGCGTCGAGGACTACCGGGATCCGGATTCCTGTGGCGGGAGTTACGCCTTCGTGAAGGACCCCGACGGACACGAGGTCGAGATCGTCGAACGCGATTACGGCGCTCGCTGGAGCATCGATCACACGATGATTCGCGTCGAGGACGCCGACGCCGCCCTCGGGTGGTACGTCCGAAAGCTCGGGTACGACGAGGTGGGTCGGTGGGAGGCCGACACGTTCGCGAACTACTTCGTCGAACCGGCGGAGGCCAACGAGGAGGCGATGGCCGTCGAACTCACGTACAACTACGACGGTCGCACGTACACGATGGGTGACGCCTGGGGCCACCTGGCCGTCCGGGCGGACGACCTCCACGAGTTCTGGGCGGCCCTGATGGAACGGGAGGCGGAGGACTATCGCGACCCGGCGTCCTGTGACGACCGGTACGCGTTCACGAAGGACGTCGACGGGCACGAGATCGAGATCGTCACTCGAGACTAATTTCTTGGCCGTTCCCCGCGTTCTCGAGCCACCAGGGCCTGGGGACCGTCGCCCGTTCGTTGGATCGACTGTTTCTCGCGTGCTCGAACGGGACACGAGGAGTGGTCGTGTCGATACCTCGGGTATCGTGGCACCTCTCGGCTTTGCGACTCGAAATCGACTGTGAGATCCCACGGATGAGTCGGGTTATAAATGCTTTGTGATGGTGGCCGAAAACGGGGCGAGTCAACAGGGGCAATTCCCCCGCTTCCATTGGATTGGCCCCGGTTTGCAACGATCCCACACGTCCGTCCCGGACCAGAAAGCATTTAACACATCTGGGAGATGGATACGACCGTGAACCGTCAGTCTCCGATACCATCGCGTTCGCTCGCCGCTATGGAGTGGCGGGATGGGCGGAGAATGACGGTTTCCACGTGGAACAACGTGCAGAACCGTAACACGATGAGACTCAAGGTAGCACAACCGTCGATCGATGTCGGTGCGTTCGAATCGTTGGACAAACAACATACTAAATACAAACCATGACAGGACAAGCAGACACA
>DATFIX010000207.1:0-5351 GCA_035269625.1 Natrialbaceae archaeon | reverse complement strand
CCAGACGGCCGGGTAGAAGAACTCCTGTCCGGCGTGGAGTTGGAACTCCGTGAGGAGCCAGGTGAACCACTCCTCCACGCGCTCGTCGTAGAATCCGGGCGCGTTGTGGGTCAGGACGTACAGCGGCGTCCGGGCGATCGGGGCCGCCATCGCCGCGAACATGTCGTCGGTCACGATGGCGTCGGGGTCGACCCGTCGCAGCCACCGGACGTAATCGACGACCCGTTTGGCGCTGATCGGGACGCTGTTGGTCAGCACCCGCAGGAGGTTCCCCCCGTCCTGGAAGTCGTCGATGTAGTCCACCATCGCGGGCTCGAACTGGTCGTAGCCGTGGAGGTCCACGAACTTCGCCCCCGGGCCGCCGCCGGCCAGCGACACCGACGCGCCCCGGGCCTCGAGGGCGTGGGCGACCGCGAGCATCCGGGTGGCATGGCCAGCACCCTCCGGGTAGTGCGCGACGGCGACGTGGCGGTCCATGGGGGCATGTGGCGGCGCTTTTTGCAAGTACGTTATGATTCTGGCCGGTCGACTGTCGTCGAGAACGGGAAAAATCAAGCGTTTCGCGGTCCGCGACCGCTGACCTACTCCGCTTCGGGATGCAGCCGCTCGGGAGTGTCACCGGGGGCCTCGCCGCCGAACGCCTGCCAGTCCCCATCGCGGTCGCCGAAGCCACGACGGCGGACTTCGTAACCGCCACCGGTCGTTCTGATTGCGAGGGTCCCGTTGGAGAGATGCTTCAACCGATCGAGATGGCCGTCCGTGGATTCGGCGTCGTTCGCGACGTAGCAGCCGATCCCGCCGTAATGTTCGACGGTGCTGGCCAGCGAGTGGCAGAACCGGACCAGGGTCGACGAATCGAGCGACCCGAACAGGGGCGACGGCGTGTCGACGACCAGCCACGGGCGATCGATTCCGCGCCGCCGGAGGTCGGCGAGTCGACGCGTCACCGCGATTTCGATCCCGGTGAGTTCGGTCGAGAACGGCACTCGCCGGTCGCGATCATGGCCCGCTCTGCGTTCCCTCGGGTCGTTCGACGGACCGTCGACGGCCCCACGTCGACGGTCGGAGATCGCTGCCCTATCGGCGACCGTCAGTTGCGAGTCGGAGAGGAGCTTCCGTGTCGAAACGACCACGACACCGGATTCGTCCTCGTTGGCGGTCAGCAATCGCCGAATCCCCTGCTCGATGGGCTTCAGCGCCGAGCCCAGGAGTAGCAGTCGGTCGCCCGGCGACAGCGAGTCGACGACGAGCGGATCGTCGGGTCGAATCCCATCCGATTCGTCGTCGTCGACGGACGCAACGTGGATCGACACGGGTAGTTTCCACTAGGGTCCCCATTGGTTCATAAACCCGGACAATCGTTATCATCGTTCAGCCGGTGGCAAGCCAAACCTGACCGAGTTAGGGATGGGTTGAAGGGTCCTCGGGCGGCGGTTGTCACCGCACAGGCAGGGGCTGAACGGGGCCCGACCAGTCCCCGGCTGACGTCCAGAATTGGTCGTGCAACCGGCTGAACGTGGCAATCCGAGGCCTCGTCGCCGTCCGATCGCTGGCGGGGTGGCCATGGTACTGGACGGCCCGAATCGGAGTCGACGACCGTCGATACCAGTCTCCCGAACACTTTCGAACGACAGTCGGGCGGTCTCACCCGGGAACTCCGCTGGCGCGTCAGGCGTCGACCGTCCCGGACTGTTCGTCGTGCAGGATCTGCATCGCCTGCCGGATGTGGAACCTGGCCTCCGGATCATCCGTTCGCTCGAGGGCCTCCTCGAGCAACGCTCTGGTCTCCGTTCGCGGGTCCCCCCGATCTCCCACCATACGCCCCCGTATTCGGGCCCAAACACGTAACTGTTTCGACACTATTGGTTGTCGTCGACGGTGTTGACGTCCCGAGAGAATGGGGCTACCGTTGCACACGGTGCAACGAGGCCCCATCGCTCTCCACGTCGTTCCGAGAGAATGGAGCCACCGTCACGCAAAGCGTGACGAGATTTCATCCCTCCTCGCTTCGCTCGGAGAGCATGAAATCGCCGAGAGTCGAACGCCGTCACGTCGCTCCACTCCGTTCCGCTCGTGACGAGCTTCGGACTCGCTTCGCTCGTCCGACCTCGCTCGCTCCGCTCGCGAGGCGACGCTCGGCGTTCGTTACGAATTTACGCGGCGGTGACAGAGCACCGCCGCGCAAAAGTAGTGGGGCCGCCGAGAGTCGAACTCGGGTCATACGCACCCCATGCGCATAGGATACCACTACCCCACGGCCCCGCACCCGAAACGACGACCGTGCCCGAGTTAAGGGTGTCGCTTCAGTCGTCCGGGAGATCAACCGGCGTCATTCGTCGTCTGGATCGCGGGGCACCACGAGGTCGCCGTCGTCGCGGACCGCCAGGCTCGCCAGTGGATCGTTCTCGTAAACGGCAACGCCCTCCCAGCGCCCGAGGACGAAGCCGTCGTGCTCGGCCTCGATCGTGGTTCGGCGCTCGCCGTTTGGCGTCACCACGTCGGCGAAGGAGTCGCCCGCCTCGAACACGTCGCCGGCGTCGACCCGGTGGCAGGCGATTCCGGCGGTGTCGGTGTGGGGACCGAGGTGGCGCTTGACCGCGTACTCGACGGGAGCCTTGACCGTCGGCCCCGTCGCCCAGTCCGGGACGGCGTCGAGCATTCCGAGGTCGACCATGGCGCGATAGACCGCCGCCACGCCGGCGGCGCGGTTGTCCTCCTCGACCACGCTGTGACTGCCGAGTTCGAGCGTACACGCCGGGATGCCGGCCTCGTTCAGCGCAGCGCCCGCGGTCGAGCGCTGGAGGTTCTGTTCGGTGTACTCCTCGGCGGCGTACTCGTTGATGACGGGCAGATCGAGGGCGTCGACGAGGTCGGCCAGGTCCTCGGCCAGCGCCTCGGCCTCGTCCTCGTCGCGGCGGTCGCCGTAGAGCACGCGGTCGCGGATGACGAAGGGCATCGACCCCACGGTGGCAGTGTGCAGATCGAGCAGGGCGTCGGCCGACTCGGCGAACCGGTCGTAGACCCGCTCGTCGATCAACTCCTGCACCTGGGGCGGGCGACTCGAATCGGCGTCGGCGTCCGGGAAGTGTCGGTTCGGGTCCTGGTCGTGGTAGTACGAGGTGCGCTGGTTTCGCCGGAGGCCGGCGGGGTTGAGGTTCGGGATGCAGACGACCGTACCCGCGAGTTCCTCGGGCAATCGCTCGTCCATGACGTCCAGCGCGGCGGCCATGCCGGTCACCTCGTCGCCGTGGATGGCGGCCGTGACCCACAGGGTCGGCCCCTCCGCTTCGCCCTCCGCGATGATGACGGGGAGGCGTTCGGGCGTGCTCGTCGGGAGTTCCGTCACGTCGAGATAGCCGCGCGCCAGTTCGCCGGGTGCCGCAGTCGCGGTACCGAGGTCCATGCCCCAAGGGCCACGTCCGAGGGGCAAAAAGCCGGGTTTCCCGGCAGTTGGGGATGCAGCCAGCCCATCGCCGCGGGACTTACACTACTGTAATCCATAAGCGTCGCCGTGCACCGTCGGATCGTCCTGGGGCTGGCAGCCACCTTCTCGGGGCTGACTGTCCTGCTGGTCGTGGTCGCTCTCGCGGCCCGCCAGCCCCTGGTCCTGGTGGTCGCGATTCCGTTCGGCGTGGTGGCCTACGTCACGTACCTCCAGGCGACCGGACGGTTGCTGGAGTGGACCGGCCCCGGGCCGTTCGGGAATCGGTCGCGCCAGCGCGCTCGCCGGGTACGGACCGTTCGCGGTCGGCGTGTAACCGAGGATCGGGCAGGACCGTGGACTGGCGACTCGCGGTGGGCCGGGAGCGAGCGAGTGATGGGCGGAATGGACGACTCCGGGCCCTCGCAGCGTGAGGCCTACCGCGTCCTCGGCCTCGACCCTGGAGCGAACGAGGAAGCGATCCGGGACGCGTATCGCCGGAAAGTCAAGGACGTGCACCCGGACGCCGCGGACGGTGACGAGAAGGAGTTCAAGCGGGTGACCGAGGCCTACGAGACGTTGCGGGAACGGGATTGACGGAGGGGTCGTGCGGTCACCTCGGGCCGAACGAGCCCCGTGATACCAACCACCAAAACGGGAAGGCTTTTAGCGAAACCGTCCCCTACCGCCGGGTATGAGCGCTGACCGGGCCACGCTGGAGCGGGCCCTGGAACGCGGCGAGGAGGAGGGAGGGAACGTCGAATTCAAGGAACGACTGACCCGGGCCGTGCACCTCGCCGACGGTCGCCTCGAGAGCCTGGCCGCACAACTCCGCCATCGCGTCCTCTCCGGCGACGGGGAGGCCATCTACGTCGTCGGGGTGACCGACGACGGCGGCATCGCTGGCATCGAACCCGACGCCTTCTCGGAGTCGATGGACGTCCTGAGCCTGCTCGCCGAGGAGGCGGGCGCCCATATCGAGGAGGTCGAGACCTGGAGCGCCGGCGAGAACGGCATCGTCGGCGTCGCGACGATTAAGGAGGGTGCGGTCCTCGCAACCGACGACGAGCACATCGTCGTCGGGACGGCGGGCCACGTGGACCACGGCAAGAGCACGCTCGTCGGGTCGCTGGTGACCGGCCAGCCCGACGACGGCGAGGGCGGGACGCGGGGCTACCTCGACGTCCAGCCCCACGAGGTCGAGCGTGGGCTCTCGGCGGACCTCTCCTATGGGGTCTACGGGTTCGACGACGACGGGCCGATCCGGATGGACAACCCGCACCGGAAGTCCGACCGCGCGCGGATCGTCGAGGAGGCCGACCGCCTGGTCTCGTTCGTGGACACGGTCGGCCACGAGCCCTGGCTCCGGACCACGATCCGGGGGCTGGTGGGGCAGAAACTCGACTACGGCCTGCTCACGGTGGCGGCCGACGACGGCCCGACGAAGACGACCCGGGAACACCTGGGGGTTCTCCTGGCGACGGAACTCCCGACCATCGTCGCCGTGACGAAGGCCGACCTCGTCGCCGACGAGCGCGTCGCCGAGGTCGAACGCGAGGTCGAGAGCCTCCTGCGGGAGGTCGGCAAGACGCCCCTCCGGGTGGACCGCCACGGCGTGGCGACGGCGGTCGAGGAGATCAGCGAGACCGTCGTCCCGATCGTGACGACGAGCGCCGTCACGATGGACGGTCTCGATACCCTCGACGAACTCTTCGAGCAACTTCCCAAAACCGCCGGCGTCGAGGGCGACTTCCGGATGTACATCGACCGGACGTACTCGGTTACGGGCGTCGGCGCGGTCGCCTCCGGGACCGTCATGTCCGGCGAGGTGGAGGCCGGCGACGAACTCCTGATCGGCCCGACGAGCGACGGGACCTTCCGCGAGGTCGAGGTGCGCTCGATCGAGATGCACTACCACCGCGTGGACCGG
>DATFIX010000206.1:0-9015 GCA_035269625.1 Natrialbaceae archaeon | reverse complement strand
AACGAAAACTCTCGCGCAAACAGCACGGGTCGAACAACTGGGAGACCTAACGGCGACGAGTCGCAGAGTGTCACGCCGACCTCCGCCGCGAGCACCGGGACTTCTTGCACAAGCTCTCTGCCTACTACGCTCGGGAGTACGACCTTGTGGCGGTCGAAGACCTGAACGTGAAGGGGATGATGGAGTCGCCGTCGAACAGCCGCAACACGGCGTCCGCCGCGTGGCGAACGTTCCTCTCGTTGCTCGAATACAAGTGTAAGCGAGAGGGGACGCACTTCGTGGCGGTCAGCCCGAGAGGGACGACCAAGGAGTGCGCGGCGTGCGGTGTCTCGACGGAGAAGCCGTTGTGGGTCCGTGAACATTCCTGTCCTGCCTGCGGGTTTGAGGCGGACAGGGACGCGAACGGGGCGTGGAACATTCTTTCTCGCGGCCTCGAAGACATAGGAGTGGGACACTCCGAATCACCGCCTGTGGAGACTGCGCTCTCTGTGGATACACCTGTATCTGCAAAGCGCGTCGTGGAAGCAGGAAGCCCTACCCTCAAGCAGCGAGCGGCGTCAGCCGTGAGCGAGTAGGGCAGGGTAGTTCACCACTCATCGAGTGGTTTGTCGGCGGTATCAATGCCAAATCTATCGGAGACGGTTATTATATGCTCGTGGAATCTTCGGATGGCTGGGGGGAAACAGAATCATGACGAATTTCAGCCGACGAAATGCACTCAAAGCGATCGGAGTGGGAACGCTCGCCACCATCGGTGGCACCGGCGTCGTCGCCGGCCGCGGCCCGGGGGGCCGGGGCGGCGACGAGGCGAAACTCCGCGTGGCCCACGCTTCGCCCGACGCACCCGCAGTCGACGTCTTCGTGAACGACGCGACGGTGATCGATGGCCTCGAATTCCGCGAGGTCACCGGGTACCTGGAGGTACCGACCGGCGACTACACGATCGAAGTGGCAGTGACTGACGGCGGGCCGACCGTCTTCGGCCCCGTGACGGTGCCGCTGGCCGCCGAGGACTACACGGCAGTCGCGCTCGGTGAGGCCTTCAGCGACGACACCGAGTTCACCGTCTCGCTCTTCGAGGACACCAACGGGGCGAACATCGGCAACGACGAGTCGCGGATCCGCGCCATTCACGCCTCGCCGGACGCGCCGGCCGTGGACGTGACCGTCAACGACAACGCCCTGACGGTCTTCGACGACGTCGCCTTCGGTGAATCCAGCGGCTACGCCGTCGTGCCGGCGGGCACCTACGAGGTCGAAATTCGGCCGGGGACCGGCGGCGACCCGGTCTTCGAGGCCGAGGTCACCTTCGAGGGACGCAGCACGTACACCGCCTTCGCCATGGGCTACCTGACGCCCGACGACGAGGACGCCGACGAACCCTTCGGCCTCGTGCCCACGCTCGACGCCGGCGCACCGCCCCGCGGTCGGGGTCGGGGTCGGGGACGCGGGCCGTCGGGAACCGGACGCCCGTTCTGATCGGCCGACCGTCCGAAAATCCGAATTCTTTCGACCACGTCGCGACGAGCCAACGGCTCGGGAGTCGAAGCGAACGACCGAAAATCGGCCACTACAGCGACGGTTCGCCGAAAGAATCCGGAATCGGGCCTATCGCTCCTCGCTGTCCAGCACGCGGATCTGGTCGCCCCGCACGGTAACCGGAATCGGGACCGTCGCCTCGTACAGTTCCACCGTCACCTGGTCTTTCCCTTCGTCGATGCGCTGGACCTGGGCCTTCTCGCCCTTGAACGGTCCGGCGATGAGTTCGACGATGTCCCCTTCGGCGATGCCCTCGACGTCCGGCTTGGGCGAGAGGAAGTGCTCGACCTCGGAGATGTCGGACTCGCCCGGGACGAGGTTGCGGGCGTGTGGAATCTCGTCGAGATAGCGCTCGATGATCGCGTGATCGTCGGCCTCGACCATGACGTAACTGGTCAGCGAGTCCGGGGCGAGCGCGGCGTGGATGCGCTCGTCCTCGCGGTTCATGATCATGTCTGCGACCGTGCGCTCCTGGCTCGCGGTGGTCTTGACGGCGTAGATCGGCATGGTTCTCACGCCCCCGGCAGCACGCCCATGACCAGGAAGATGAGGAAACCGAGCAGCCCCACGAGCAGGATGCCGGCCCCGGCGATCTTGGCGATCTGGGAGAACTCCTCCCACGACGGAGTGCTGGCCATCTTCAGCACTCGTGTGTACGCACTCGGGTTCGTCGGCACGTTCATACCCAGGGGTTACAGATGGGGCTTTTTCTATCTATTGATCAGGAAACGGCCAGAGCCACGAGGTGAATTCGACCAGCAAGCATTCATCGGGTAATTCACACGTCCCTACGGCGGACCACGAATCGGTGGTGCCGCTACGGAGAACCACGAATCGGTGTTGCGGGTGAAACGAGGCTCAAAAGAATCGAAATCGATCCGCAAACGAAGCGGGAGAATCCGTCCCGGTCAGTCCACGTAGTCGATGTCCTGGATGGACTGCTGGGCGGCCGCCTGAGCCTCCTCGTTCCGGCCGTAGATCTGGGGCGACTCGACGCCGGTCACGACGATCATCGTGCGCATCGACCCTTCCAGGGTCTCGTCGATGGACGTGCCCCAGATGATGCGGGCGTCGGGATCGATCCGGTCGTAGATCTCCTCGACGACGCCCTCGGCCTCCTCGATGGACATGTCGGAACCACCCGTGACGTTGACCAGCGCCGAGGTGGCACTCGAGATGTCGACGTCCAAAAGCGGCGAGCGAAGCGCCGACTTCACCGAGTCGGACGCCTTCGCCTCGGAGTCGGACTCGCCGAGGCCGATCATGGCGACGCCGCCGCGCTCCATGACGGTCCGCACGTCGGCGAAGTCGAGGTTGACGAGGCCGGGCTTGGTGATGAGTTCGGTGATGCCCTTGACCGAGCGCATGAGCACCTCGTCGGACACCTTGAACGCCTGGCGGACGGGGAGTTTCCCGACCGAGTCGAGCAGGCGGTCGTTGGGCACGACGATGACCGTGTCCGAGACGTCGCGCAGGCGTTCGAGACCGGCCTCCGCGTTGGTCCGGCGGACCTCGCCCTCGGCGGTGAACGGCGTCGTCACGATCGAGATGGTGAGCGCGCCGGACTCGCGGGCGGCCTTCGCGACCACGGGTGCCGCACCGGTCCCCGTGCCGCCACCCAGTCCGGCCGTGACGAACACCATGTCCGAGCCCTCGATGCTCTCGTAGATCTCCTCCTGGGTTTCGAGGGCGGCCTCCTCGCCGACCTGGGGGAGCGACCCGGCCCCGCGACCGCCGGTCTTGTCCTCGCCCATGAGGATCTTCTCGTCGGCCTCGATGTCGACCAGGTGCTGGACGTCGGTGTTGGCGGCGACCATTTTCGCGCCGTGGATGCCCTCCTCGAACATCCGGTCGATGGTGTTGCTGCCCGCGCCGCCACAGCCGACCACCGTGATGTTGGTCTCGAGTTCCTGCAGGACGTCCTCGAGTTCTTCGTCAGTCAGTTCCCCGGTAAGGGTCGGGTCGGTTCCGCCGGCGTTACCGGGACCGCCGTCTTCGGAACCGTCCCCATCCTCCGCGTCGTCAATGGCCTCATCGACGATAGAGTCCATTCTTGCCCCCCTGTAGAATAGCCAGGGTAATTATCTTTCCCCTCTTGTCAGACGCACGCATGACGCGCAACCGGGAGAGACCCCGGACTCGCTGGGAGATCCGGCGGATCCCCACGACACATCAAACAGGCGTCACGAAGGCCCCCTACGACGTCGGGAACCGTCTCGTGCGCTCGACGTGAACGTCCTCGGGTGCGACGGTCTGCCCATCGATCTCCACGGACTGGCCGGCCGACAGCTGGCCGAACTTCGGCCCCTCCGGGACGCCGTGCTCGCGCGCGAGCGTCGGATCGAACGCCGTCTCCTCCACGACGACGGCGTCGGTCCCGACCTCGACGTGGTCGTAGTCCGCTTCGAGCACCCGTGCCAGTCCCTCGACGATGGCGTCTCGCGCGTCTCCCTCGACGACGGCGGCCCGACCGACGGTCCGGGTGCCGCCGTGTTCGGTCTCGAACGCGATGGCGTTTTCCTCGATCACCCCGCGAGTCGCGTCGGCGTCGATCCCCTGCGCCTCGGCGAGCAATTCGTCCGGGAGGTCGACGACCTCGAAGGTCTCGGCGACGACCTCGCCCATGCGAAGGCCGTCGTCGATCGTCGAGAGCGCGTCCTCGAGTCGCTCGACCAGTCCGAGCGGGCGGTCGCCCACCGAGCGAATCCAGGTTTCGGTGACCACGCGATACCCCAACTCCTCGACCACGCGCTCGATTTCGGGGTACTCGCCGTCAATTACCGCGTAGGTGGTCCCGGTCCGGCCGAACGCCTGGCCGATCACCTCGCGGTTGGCATCGTCCTCGGGATCGCCCATGTCCTCGATCGCCCAGTCGGCCGCGACGTGGCCGACCGACCAGGGCGTCTCCCTGACGATGCGCTCGAACCGGGGGACGTAGTGGCTGCCGCCGAACCCGACGAAGGCCCGGTCGGTGCGGGCCTCGACGCCGCGGAGGTCGAGGATGGACTCCGCGACCGCCCGTGCACCCGCCGGGTCCTCCCACTGCTCCTCGGCGCTCCCGACCTCGACGAACAGCGAGGGCACGCCGACGCGCGACGGACCGTGGTGAGTACACTCCATGCCGACGTCGTACCCCTCGGGCACGTGCTCGTCGAACGCCTCGACGAGGCGGCAGAGCGCGTTCGGGGCCGCCGCCGGCACCGTCCGGTCCCGGCCGCCGAACTCCGCGGGGCCGAAGTTGCCCGGGACGTGCGCGGTCAGGAGCGGGCCGGTCTCCCCGGAATGGCGCGAGGCGAACAGGATCATCGACGGGTCGTCGAAGACCTCCGCGACGTCCTCGAGGTACAGGTGGAACTCGTCGAACTCGCGGAGTTCGAACCCTTCGGTCCGGTAGACGGTGCCCCCGCCGTCCCCGTCGGACAGCGATTCGTCCTCGTGGCGCTCCCAGTCTTCGAGGTCGAGCAGGTGCTCGCCGACGTGTTCGGAAGCCGGGTCCGCCCGGGAAACGACGATACCTATCACGATCACCCGTCCGTGGAGCGGGCGCTAAAGCGCATCGGAAGCGTCGAAACCGGACGCCCCAATCCCCCTCGCCGAAACCCGACGAATTCCCCCCTCGCTTATGTCCCCGCATCCGCATCGTTGGAACGAATGCCGAACGAGCCCAGGTTCGAGGTCTACCGGGACAACGCGAACGAGTGGCGGTGGCGACTGGTCGCGGCGAACGGCCACATCATCGCAGCCAGTGGCGAAGGCTATCGATCGAAACAGGGCGTCAAGCGCGGGATCGAGAGCGTGAAAAAAAGCGCTCCGGAGGCGGAGATACTGATCAGAAACGACGACTGATTTGCCGGCGGCGGTCGTTCGATGGGGCCCCGTTCGGGCTTCCCGTGGGCGTTGTCACCCGGTCCCGAGGACCCAATCTACCCCCCAGAACCCCTGGTTTCGGGGGTTTCAGCCCCTCTTCGACGCCATTATTCCGAACGGTTGCACAAACCCGAAAACAACCGAATCGGGCGCTCTGTGGCAAGATTTCGGAGCTTAACGCGATAACATTTGGTTTATTAATCGAGAGGGTCATCGTCCAGACGAATCGAAAGAGGACAGCATGAACGAGGAACTTCTCCATCCGGATCCGGCGGGCAGGACACCGTCGGACGATTGCAGTACCGAACCATGACGCGAAGGAAATCACGCGGCATGATCGCCGCCGCAGTCGGGTTGACGATGCCGTGGGTCGTCGTCTGGCTCGCCACCGAGGCGCTCCCGATGCTCGGTTTCGATGCACCGGCGGCCCTCGAGGGGCTCCCGACGATCGTGACCGTGTTCATCACTGGCCTCGCGGTCCTCGGGGCGGCCTTCCTGCTGGCCTGGGCAGCCGAAACGGCCGAGAAGGACGTTCCACGACCGTTCGCGATCGCGGTCCTGGCGGTGTTGGCCGTGGCGCCGGAGTACTCGGTCGACGCCCTGTACGCCTGGAACGCCGGGGCCCTTGCCGGGACCGCCCGGGGTGCCGAAGCGGGCAACCTCGCGGTCGCCAACATGACCGGCGCGAACCGGATCCTTATCGGGATCGGATGGTCGGGCATCGCGCTGTTCACGCTGTATCGAACCAAAGCAAAGATGGACGCCGCTGTCGACCACCGCTCCGGCTTCCTGGCCGACGTGGTCACGCTCGATCGGGACATCGGGCTGGACATCGTCTTCCTCTTCATGGCGACGCTCTGGGCGTTCCTGGTGCCCTTCGGTGGCGGCATCGACGCGCTCGACATGGTCATCCTCGTGGGGCTGTACGTCTCCTACATCGTGATCGTCCTCCGTGGCGACATCGACCCCGAGGAGGAACACGTCGGCGTCCCGGCGTACCTCCAGTCGTTCCCGAAAACACAGCGGATAAGCATCGTCCTCCTCCTGTTTGCCTACTCGGGTGCGATGATCTTCACCGCCGTCGAACCGTTCGCTCACGGCCTGGAACACCTCGGATTACAGATCGGCGTCCCCTCGTTCTTCATGATCCAGTGGATCGCACCCCTGGCCTCCGAGTCGCCGGAACTCATCGTCGTCGCCTACCTGGTGAACAAGGCCCGGTCGACCGCCGGATTCAACGCCCTCATCTCGTCGAAACTCAACCAGTGGACCCTCCTCATCGGGACCCTCGTGCTCGTCCACTCCCTCGCGCTGGGACAGTACGGCGTCCTCGGGTTCGACGAGAAGCAGGCCATCGAGATCTGGCTGACCGCCGCCCAGTCGTTCTTCGCGATCTCGATCCTGGTGAACTTCGAGATATCGGGTCGAGAGGCGGTCACGTTGCTGGTCCTGTTCGTCTCGCAGGTGCTGATCGAGTACCTCCTCCTCCAGGGGCTCATTACGCTCCCGGTGGGGAGTCATCAGGTGCTCCTGATCTTCACCGGCATCTACGTCGCCCTCGGAACCGGACTGTTCGTCTTGCGACGTGACGCGCTCCGCGGGATCCTGAGTCGGACCAGCGGCACGATCAAGGCCGCCTTCACGGGGACGACGCCGCAGGCCGCAACGAGCGACGACTGACCGGCCTCCCCGCGTCCCGTTCGCAGCCGATTTCTCGGACGTACAGTCGTTTTCCCGATGTGCGAACCGCGACGCTGAAACCCCTCGACCGTCCAGAGACGTCCATGCAGGTCTACGGTCTCGTCGGCAACCCCGTCGGACACTCGTTATCGCCGCCAATGCACGAGGTGGCTTACGACACGGCGGGGATCGACGCCCGGTACGTCACCTTCGAACCGGACCCGGACGACCTCGGCACGGCGATCCAGGGTGCCGACGCGCTCGGCGTCAGGGGGCTGAACGTCACCATCCCGTTCAAGGAACAGGTGCTGGAGGAAGGGCTGGTCGACCCGGACCCCCTCGCTGACCGGATTGGCGCCGTCAACACCATCGACTTCACGGAGGATCGGCCGACCGGCCACAACACCGACGCAGAGGGTGCCATGCGTGCCCTCGTCGAGCAGGGTGGTGCCGACCTCGACGGCGCGACAGCGGTCGTCGTCGGGGCGGGCGGCGCGGGCCGGGCCATCACTGTCGCCCTGGCCGACGCTGGCGCGACCGTGCGCGTCGCGAATCGGACAGTCGATCGGGCGGCGGCGCTCGTTGACGACCTTCCGGCCGCTGTCGAATCGTCGAGCCACCCACTCGACGACCTGTCGGGATTGCTCGAAGACGCGAACGTCCTCGTCAACGCGACGAGCGTCGGGATGGACGAAGACCGCTCGCCCGTCCCCGCCGACGCGCTCCACGCCGACCTGACCGTCGTCGACGCCGTCTACCGACCGCTGGAAACCCGATTGCTGCGGGACGCCACCGAGGCTGGAGCGACGACGGTCGACGGCGCGTGGATGCTCCTCTACCAGGGCGCGGCCGCGTTCGAGCGCTGGACCGGCGAACCCGCCCCGATCGACCGGATGAACGCCGCACTTCGGGATCGGTTGTAGCCGTCCGGTCCCACGGCTCCGGTTTTTAAGTGCCATCGTATCCTACGTCGGCACAATGACACTGCTGGACAAGTTGAAGTCGTGGCTCGGACTCGAGGACGCCGATCGCGAGGAGGAACCCGCTCGCGAGGTCGGCGTCACCGTCGAACGCGAGGAGGCCACCCCGTCGGCCGAAACCGAGGCGGCCGTCAAGGGGACCGAGACGCCGGGGTCCGGAGCGGAACCCGAAACGGAGTCCGGTGCGGAAACCAAGTCAGTCGAGGAATCGACCGAACCGGTAGAAGAAGCCGAACCGGAAGAAACCGCCGAGGAAGGAGAGGACGAAGCGACGACCGAAGAAGGCGAGGAAGGCGAAGCCGAGGAAGCAGAGACGGTCGAAGAAGGCGAGGAAGGCGAAGCCGAGGAAGCAGAGACGATCGAAGAAGCCGAAGAAGCGGCGGTCGACGTCACCGACATCAAGGGCATCGGACCGGCGTACGCGGACCGACTCGCTGAAGCCGGCGTCGAGAACGTGGCCGACCTCGCGGCGGCCGACGCCGACGACCTCGCCGAGGCGACCGACATCTCGGCGACCCGCATCGAGAACTGGATCGAACAGGCGAAGGTCAGGTAATCGGTCGTCGGGCCGACTCCCGCGTTTGGACTCCGAAACGCCGTTATACGCCGGCCGCCACGTGACGGCATGGTCGAACCGACGGTCGCCACCACCCTCTCCGATTTCTCCCGGACCGCCCGCGACGCCCCGGCAGGGGCCCGTATCCCCATCGAGGTCGAGCTCCCGGTCGACGACCCGTTCGAGGCCTATCGTCGTGCCCGGGACGGCTCCACCGGCTTCGTGTTCGAGACGACCGGTGGGCAATCGGGATGGGGGTATTTCGGCGTCGACCCGGTCGACGGGCTGACGGTCACGGCCGACGCCGCCAGTCGCGACGGCGATTCGCCGACGCTGTCCGCCCTCCAGAAGTCCCTCGACGACGAAACGCTCGTCCGCGGGGACTGCAACGTG
>DATFIX010000205.1:0-3921 GCA_035269625.1 Natrialbaceae archaeon | reverse complement strand
GACGGCCCTGGAGGACTGTGACCTGGTCGTCGAGGCCGTCGTCGAGGACATGGAGATCAAGGAGGCGGTCTTCGACGACCTGGACGAACTGCTTCCCGAGGACGTCCTGCTGGCGACCAACACCAGCACGCTCTCGGTCACGAGTCTCGCGAGCACCACGTCGACCCCCTCGCGCGTCGTCGGCCTGCACTTCATGAATCCCGTCCCGATCATGGAGGGCGTCGAAATCGTCGTCGGCGAGAAGACGAGCGGCGAGGCGGTCGATCTCGCGGAGGCCGTCGCCGAGGACCTCGGCAAGAAGACCTGGCGCTCGGACGACAAGCCGGGCTTCGTCACCAACCGCATCCTGATGCCCTGGATCAACGAGGGCATCCGCGCGTTCGACGAGGGCGTCGCCACGAAGGAGGACATCGACCGGGGAATGAAACTCGGCACGAACGTCCCGATGGGGCCGCTCGAACTCGCCGACCACATCGGACTGGACGTCTGCCTGCACGCCTCCGAGACGCTCTACGAGGAACTCGGCGATCGCTACAAGCCCGCCTACCTCCTGAAGCGCAAGGTGAAAGCCGGCGACCTGGGCAAGAAGACCGGGGCAGGCTTCTATGACTACGACTAGGGGCGGACCGGTTCCATCGACGGCGGCTATTTATCGCCGAAACGTGTAGGTCCGATCATGAGTCCCCGCCGTCGGATCCTTCTCGTTCTCGCGGTCTGTTCGCTCGTTGCACTCCCGTTCGTCGGCCTCGTGGACGCTCGACCGCCACCGAAGGCGATCTGCGGCGCCTGTGGAACGACGGTCGTCGAGGACGCGACGGCCGACGGGACGACGCCCGCCGTCGTCCGATCCGAACTGACGATCCGGATCGACCGAAACGGCGCCGGCCACTGGACGGCCCGAACCGTCGTGGCGGGGGGCGAGTCGATCGACTGGAACCGCTCTCGGCTTCGATCCAACGCCGTCCAGTCGATCGAATCCGACTCGACCGCTCCCGAGAACGCTCGGGACGTCCGGGTCGCGGTCGAGTACGGAACGGTGACCGTCAGGTTCGTCGTTCCCGACATGGCACGTCGGGCGGCGGGGGACGTGCTGGTGGTGGAGTACTTCTACTGGGACGGGGATTCGGCACGCTGGTTCGCCCTCGACGCCGACCGGGTCGCGATTCGCGGGCCGTCGGGGGCGGTAGTGACGCACGAACCAGCCGGGGCGACTCGTGATGGCGGCAGCGTCGTCTGGACGCGCGAGGGCGACGAATCGTACGAATCCTATCCCATTTCACAGGGGACTTTCCTCGCCTTCGCCGACGACGGCGGGGTGGCGAACCGAGCAGCGACCCACGTCGCTGTCGGCGCGACCATCGCGGACGCCAAGTTCCGTGACCTCCCGGGGACCAGCCTCCTGCCCGTGCTCATCCTCGGGATCTATGCGATCCTGCTCGTTCGTCGTGGCGAGGCCTTCATCGAACGCACCCGTCTCCAGCGCGCCGCGGTAGTCGGCGGTTTGACGACCGGTCTCGCTCTCGGGTCGATCCTCGTCACGCTCCTGGTGGGGAACGTCGACCGGTCGGGCGGCCTCGGTGCGCAGTTCGGCGAGGCCGTCTCCATGGCGCTGTTCCCCGCCGTCGGTGTGGTGCCGGTGTTCGTCCCGATGGTCGGGTTCCTCGGCATCCAGTACCTCTTCGGTCGATTCGTTGCGCCGTCGCTGGACGAACGCTGGTACCACCGGAGTTTCGTCTGGCAGGGCCTCGCGATCGTCGGTCTCGGCGTTCTGAGCGTTCCCTTCGTCGTCGGTAGCAGCGGGACGATCGCGACAGTCGCGGCCGGCCTCGCCGCGGCGACGGCCGTTTTGCTCTTTGTACCCCTGGGAGTCGCGTACCGCCGGTCGGCCCGCAGTCAGTACCTCCTCGCGGCCGGGATCGTCGGTGCCCCGCTGATCCTCGCGCTCGGTTTCGGACCGTACGGGAACTTCGATCGCCTGTACTTCCCGGTGTATTTCGCTCCGTGGGCCCTGGTCGTCGGCGTACTCGGGGTGCCGGCCTTCGTCACGGGCGTCCGGTTCGCAGATACCGGACCGGCCTCGGAATCGGAGAGCGGCGATGTGGATGACGGCTCCACGGAATGAGTGGAGAAGGCTGAACGGTCGGGATCGACGGCAACGCTTGCGACCGCCTCACCGATCTCGGCTGCTCCACTCGAACGGGCCGGGTGGCAGGAGGAGTTCCTCGACGTCAGGCAGGTGCTTGACGTTGTAGACGACCTGCACCTCGTCGGTGATCGGCCGTCCGACGCAGGACAGGCGAATTCCCCGGTCGATCAACTCGTCGGTGAGAACGTGGTTGACGGGCGTGGACAGGTCTCCCGTCACGACCGCGACCGCGCAGTTCGCGCAGGCACCCCCGCGACAGGAGAACGGCCATCGATACCCGCGCTCCTCGGCGGCTTCGAGGAGGGTGTCGTTCGGCGGGGCGACGAACCGCCCGTAATCGACAGGGTGCAGGTCGGCGGCTCTGGCTTTCTCGAACAGGTCGGGATCGTCGAGCGACCAGCCGTGGTCGTCGAGCACCTCGTAGTTGAGGTACTCCACGCGGCGTTCGGGCTCTCGATCTTCCTCCTCCTCGGTGGCGTCGAGATCGTCAACCTCGCCGTCCAGCGCTGTTTCCGAGACGATCGCCTCGTAGGCCGCTTTCACCCGCTGGAACTCCCGAACCGACCCGCCCTGGTCCGGGTGGGTTTCCTTCACCCGCTCGCGGTAGGCCTGCTGGATCGTCTCCTCGTCGGCGTCGCGGTCGATGCCGAGGACGTCGTACGGGGAACCCACGCGGGCCGGTTAGGAACTGGGGATGAAATACCTGTCCCAGCGAGGGGCGTCATGGATCTTTTCACAGTGGGATCTTTTCACAGGGGGTTTCTCCACGTCCGACAACGTGATTCAGCCGACAACGTGGACTGTGTCGCTATCGTTGGGTAGCTGATTGTCGTGGCGTGATGGGCCCTGAGCGCGTATTCAGCGGTAAGACGGCCCATTCCGTCATCGTCCAGCGTAACGGAATGTCCTCTCCCTGCGTCACTCGACGACCGTCACGTCGAACTTCGATCGCCGGTGGTAGCGCCGGCCACTCCCGATGACGGTGCGACGGCAGGCATTGGGGGCGGTGAACGCCCCGACCGTGATCCCCCCGACCGCCCGAGGCTATCACGCCGATGGTCGCGTGGGGGTGCCCGAATACCCCTGGGCCGCCTCAGGGCCGTCCGAGAGAGCGAAGCCCTCCCGTAATGACGAGACGCAGAAAACGTCTCGAATTACGTGGGTGCAAAGAATGTTTGGTGGCGGTACGTCCGTCGCGGCCTCCAGTCGTCGCGGCGGACGGGCGACAGTCAACTCGCCCTGAAGTCAGGAACCGTGACGCCGAATCGAGGATTCGTCCCATCCGACTAACTACGGTCGGTAGAGGCCGAGTTCACTGACAAGCCCCGCGCCACCGTGCGCGGGGTAGTTGACCACGAGGAACACGATCCGGTAGGCGACGAACGCGATCCCGGCGAGTGCCATCAACGCGGCGCCGTTCCTGACCTGTGACTCGTACTGGATCCGTTCCCCCTGTTCGTAGCCACCGATGGATTTGTCGCCATTGCGATCACTTGGTTGCTCCGAGTGAGATACTCTTGACGCCGTACTTCTCGCACGCGTTCGCCGCCTGCTCCGAGACGAATTCGTACTTCGCGTTTTCTCGGACGTCCGTCACCGAGAAGTCGGCTGCTTCGATGGACGACATGTACCGGTCGATCTGCTCGGCCCCGCCGATGCAGGCCGCCCAGAGGTCCTCGTCGTTCGTGATGCTCTCCGGCATCACCTCCTCGCTGATGATATCGGAGATGGCCAGCCGACCGCCGGGGGCCAGCACGCGATGGGCCTCCTCGAAC
>DATFIX010000204.1:0-6461 GCA_035269625.1 Natrialbaceae archaeon | reverse complement strand
GTTCCGTTTCCATACCGTCGACGATCCTCTCGCAGAGTTCGTCCTTACACGACTCGAGCATGGCAACGTCGAGTCCGGTAAATCGCAACCGGTCTGTCTCCTCGATTAGCGAACAGAAACGAGTGATCGGACGGGAAGGATCCTCGGGATCGGCGACTGTTACAGTTGCATCCGAACACATCTCGATAGTGAATCCGGTGTCCTCGTTCGGGAGCAATCGCCAAACGTCACGGAGCTTCCGTTCGGATTCCACTCGGTCGATCAAGTCCGCCATCGCCGAAGCGACAAAGCCTCCCAACTGTGTCGCCTCGTACTGATACCCGTCCCGTTGAACCCAATCGCGTTCCTCGAACTCGCCAAGCGTTCGTCTGATCGTGGACTCCGATACGCCGGTCATCTCCCAGAGTTCGGACCGGCTCCGGGGACGAACCGTGAGTGCGATGAGCGTCGGCGCACGGTGTTCGGATCGCGCGAGGTATGCAATGTCGTCAATTGGCGTGGGCATGTTATTTACTACCATGTCAATTATAACCACGGTAAGTAAAAAATTCCTCTATTTTTAGGGCACCGTTCCCCCGATCGTCACCGGCATGCTGAGATCACGCTTCTGGCTGTCCGGATCGTTTGAAGAAGAGTGTGAATTCAGCCCCAGTGGGTGCGTAAATGGCACGTGTTCTACACTGATAGGGCACCTGAAATTGCGGCACGCACTACCCGATAGTCCCCATGGGTCAGTCCTCGTCGCCTGTGGGTCCGGTCTCACAGCACCCAGAGGTTGTGTGAGCGACGACGGTCCCGCCGGCGATGCTCGTGGTCGCGACGACGTCCTTTACGATGAATCGACACCGGGTCAAGGAGTCTACTCTACACCCCTTCGACGCAGACGGCAAGAATCGAAACGGTGCGGTTCCTGGGACGGGATTCGGTTCTTCGTCAGGCCGAACGGAGCGTCACGTCGTCCTGCCCGACCCGGTCGAGTTCCTCGTCGATCGCGGCGTCGATCGCCTCGACGAGGTCGGGGACGGCCTCGGCCATCGCCTCGGTCATTTCGTCGCCGTAGGCGAACGGTTCCGGGGCCTCGATGGCGAAGATGGTGATCTCGGGCATCGACTCGCCCATCGCCTCGCCGAGTCGGGTGAGGGTCCCGAGGCCGACGTCGTGGGTCGCGAGACCGCTGCTCTCCTCGTCGGGTTCCACGTCGTCGGGATCGAACCGGTACCAGTCGCCCGCCTGGCCGGACTCGGTCTTGATGGCGTCGATCAGGAACGCGCGGTCGTAGCCGCGCAATTCGTCGACGAGCATTATCCGCCCGGAGGTCATCGTCCGGAAGTCGAGGGCGTCCGCGCCGTCTCCATCGTCCGCGGTCCGACGGCGTTCGAGTGCCTCCGTGACGCGGAGGCCGACCGCGTCGTCGCGCTTGATGTCGTTGCCGACGCCGAGTACGAGTGCGTTCATGGGATGGGGTGTGGATCGGGGGCTCCTCAGCGCTGCACCGAGTCGACGACCTCGTCGCCCTGTACCAGGTCGACCTCCAGGGGCATCTCGCCGATGGCGTGGGTCGAACACGACAGGCAGGGGTCGTAACACCGGATGACGCTCTCGATTTTGTTGAGCGTCCCCTCGGGGATTTCGGGCCCCTCGACGAACGTCTCGGCGGCCGACTGCACGCCCCGGTTCATCGCGCCGTTGTTGTGCGTGGTGGCGACGATGAAGTTGGCGTCGGTCACCTTGCCCGTGTCGTCGACGCTGTAGTCGTGGATGAGGGTGCCTCTGGGTGCCTCGATGACGCCGACGCCGCGGTCGCCCGAGGGCTTGGTCGGGACGTTCGGAACGCCCTCGTAGACGGCGTCGTCCTGCAGGAGTTCCTGGATGCGCTCGACGCAGTAGATGGCCTCGATGAGTCGGGCCCAGTGGTAATAGGTCGAGCGTTCGTGAACGCCGCCCTCGGCCCACGCCATGAACTCCTTCCAGGCGTCGCGGGCCCTGGGCGTCCCGACCTCGTCGACGGCGTTCAGGCGGGCGAGCGGCCCCACCCGATACTGACCGTCCTCGAAGCCGCGCTCCTCGTAGTAGGGGAACTTGAGATAGCTCCACTCCTTGGAGCGTTCGGCGATCACGTCGTCGTAGTCCTCGCCCGCGAACTCCTCCAGGCGGTCGCCGTCCTCGTCGATGAGTCGGACGTCGCCGTCGTAGTGTTCGAGGCCGCCGTTCTCGTCCACGAGACCCATGTACCCGGTCGGATAGGTGGCGTACGTCAGGGTGTCGTCGTCCATCCAGGCGAAGACCTCGTGCAGTCGATCGAGCGTGTCCTCGAGGTACCCGATCAGGGGCTCCGATCGGGTGCGGAGATGGTCGCCCGTGGCCCGATCGAGGGTGTTCGTGACGCCGCCGGCGACCGCGAAGTCCGGGTGGACCTCCTTCTTGCCGAGCGCACCGATGACGTCCTGGCCGAAGCTCCGGAGTTCGATGCCGTTTTCGGCGAGTTCGGGATACTCCTCCAGCACGCCCTCGATGTTGCGCTTGGCCGGGTCGGTGTCGTAGCCCAGCAGCAGGTCGGGACTGGAGAGATAGAAGAAACTCAGCGCGTGGCTCTGGAGGATCTGCCCCATGTGCAGGAGTCGCCGGAGCTTTCGAGCGCCCTCCGGAAGGTCGACCCCCGCGATCTGGTCGGCCGCCTTCGCGGCGGCCAGCTGGTGGCTCACCGGACAGATCCCGCAGATGCGGGCCGTGATCTCCGGCATCTCCCAGATCGGTCGTCCCTCGACGAACTCCTCGAACCCGCGAAATTCGGTGACGTGGAACTGTGCGTCCTCGACCTCGCCGTCGTCGTCCAGCCTGATGGTGATCTTGCCGTGCCCTTCTACCCGAGTGACCGTGTCGATGACTACGTCGTTGCTCATGGATTGGCCTCCTCAGTCGTACTGCAGTTTGTCGTCGACGATCTCGGGGCGCTCGCCGTTGGCCAGCGCCTCGATGCCGTAGCGCAGGATCTCCGCGTCGGGCGGACAGCCGGGGATGTACACGTCCACGTCGACGAACGCGTCCAGGGGCTGGCCGTCCTGGAGGAGTTTCGGGATCCCGTCACCGTCGCCGTCCGGGACCTCGCTCTCGGCGTCCGCGTTGTCGACGTAGATATCCTCCAGCGTTTCGTCCCGGTCGTCGTGGTTCCGGAGGGACATGATGCCCCGGAGGGCCGCGCAGTCGCCCCAGGCAACGACGGTGTCGCAGTTCTCGCGGAGTTCCCGGGCGACCTCGACGTTCTCCTCGTTGATCACGAACCCCTCGGCGATTCCGATGTCCGCCTCGGGAACCGTTTTCTCGTCGACGATCATGTGGCTGGCCCTGATCTCGACGTCCTCGAGCAGGTCAACCAGTCCGTGGTCGACGTTGAGGAACTCCATGTGACAGCCGGCACACCCGCCGAGACAGACCGTCGTGACGGTCGTTTTCTCGCTCTCGTCGTTCGTTGGTTCGGTTTCGGCACTCATGCGATCACCTCCAGGATCCGCTCGATCGGTTCGCGGTCGCTCTCGATCGGTGCGCGAGGTTCGAGCACCCGCGTGATCCCGCGTTCTCGCCCGTCCGCGTCGACGAAGGTCCCCTCGCGCTCGGCCCAGTCCAGGGCCGGCAGGACCACGTCGGCGAGTTTCGTGAGCGCCGACTCGCGGGCGGCCTGGACGATCACCGTGTCGGCGCGGCGGGCGATTCCCACCATCCGGTCGAGGTCGTCGGTGCGATCGTCGCTGGCGAAGAGGTAGGCGACCTCGCCCACTTCGTCGACGCGGTCGGCGTCCGGCAGGGCCTGGTTCGCGGCCTCGTTGAGACCGACGACCTGGCTGTCGGTGACCGCCGCGAGGCCGTAGGCGTTGACGAGCGTGTCCTGGTTGTCGACCTCCGGGCCGATCACGACGACGCCATTGCCCTCGCCCAGGAAGTCGACAGCCTTCTCGGCCGCCGAGGCGATGGGTGCCTCTCGCTCCTCGTCGTTGACGGCCTCGGCGGCGATTTCGGACACCTTGAACAAACTCGATCCCATGGTCAGCGAGTCCGACGAGAACCGTTCGAACTGGTCCTCGAACGGATCGACGGTCAGGAGGTCCGCGCCCTCCTTGACCGCCCGGCGCACGTACGATGCGGCGACCGGGTGGGTCTCGACGATGGTCGTGTCGTAGACGACGAGTCCGTCGGCGTCCTCGATGCACGCGACCGAGTCGGCCACGAGGTTCTCTTCGTCGTGGACGGCGAGTTCCTCGCGCACGGCCGATTCGAGACCCGCCCGGTCGGCCCCGTCGATTTCGAGGTCGGCGTTCACGTCGTCCATCGCGTCGGCGAACGCGTCCAGCGTCTCCGTCGGGAGTCGGTTGGAGGCGGCGGCCGTCACCGACTGGGCGTCGTCGAGCAGGTCGGCCACGTGTTCGATCGCCTCGTCGATCGGCACCGTCTCGAGCTCGCCCTCGCGCCTGATCGTCGCCGTCCCGACGACCGGCCGATCGTCGCGTTCGAGGCGTTCGAACCGGCCCTTCTCGCAGAGTTGGCCGCCGTCCGGGCCGTCGGTCGTCCCGTCGATCTTGACCAGCCCGCGGTCGGTCCTGTACACCTCGAGGTCACAGCCGATGCTGCACTCGTTGCAGACGCTCTCGACCACCTCGCAGTCGGAATCTCGCCCGTGATAGGCGCTGAGGTTGCTGTACAGCGATCCGGTCGGACAGGTCTGGACGCAGGCTCCACAGGAGACGCAACTCGATTCGCCCAGGGGAACGTCGGTGTCGGCGACGATGGTGGTGTCCCGGCCCCGGTTCCCGAAGTTCAGCGTCTGGTTGCCCACGATCTCGTCACACACCCGGATGCACCGTCCGCAGTTGATGCACCGGTCGTAATCGAGCGTGATGTACTCGTGGGAGGTGTCCGGATCGTGGTCCTCGTACTCGAGCGGGAAGCGCACGCTGTCGAGGCCGGCCTCGAGGAAGAGGTCCTGCAACTCGCAGTTGCCCTCCATCTCGCAGTACATGCAGTAGTGGTTCTCCTCGGAGAACATCAGCTCCAGAATCGTCCGCCGGTGGTCCCACAGTTGCTCGGTATCCACCGCGACCTCCATCCCGTCCTCGACGGGGGTCGTGCAGGCCGTCTCCAGCCTGTCGCCGTCGATCTCCACCAGGCACATCCGGCACGCGCCGACGTTGGGCAGGTTCTCGAACTCGCACAGCGACGGCACGTCGATGCCGGCACGCCTGGCGGCGTCGAGGATCGTCTCACCCTCCTCGGCCCGGACCTCCTGGCCGTCGATCTCCAGGGTGACCGTTCGCTCCGTGGTTGCTTGGGTTGCCTCGCTCATGATATCACGTCCTCGCCTCGATCGCGTCGATCGGACAGGCCTCCGCACACTGGCCACAGCCGATACAGATCTCGGGATCGATTTCGTGGACTCCGCCGGTCTCGCCGGTGATCGCGTCGACCGGGCACGCGTCCACGCACTGGCCACAGCCGACGCACTCGGCGGCGTCGATCACGTAGGCGTCAGCGTCGTCGGCCCCGAAGTCGCAGTCGCCGGCCGGGCAGTGCTCGTCCTCGATGTGCTGGCGGTACTCGTCCTCGAAGTAATCGAGCGTGCTCAGGACCGGGTTGGCGGCGGACTGGCCGAGGCCACACAGCGACGTGGCCGCCATCGTCTCCCCGAGCGACTCCAGTTCCTCGACGTTCTCGACCTCGCCGTCGCCCTCGGTGATCCCTTCCAGGATTTCGAGGAGCTTCTTCGTCCCGTACCGGCAGGGTGGGCACTTCCCGCAGGTCTCGTCCACGCAGAAGTCCAGGAAGAACCGCGCCTGGTCCACCATGCAGGTCGACTCGTCCATCACGACCATGCCGCCCGACCCCATCATCGACCCCAGTTCGGACAGCGTCTCGAAGTCGATCGGCGTCTCGGCGTATTCCTCGGGGATGACCCCACCCGAGGGGCCGCCGGTCTGGACGGCCTTGAACTCGCCGCCGGTGGTGCCGCCGCCGACCTCGAAGACCACCGTCTCGAGTTTCGTCCCCAGCGGCACCTCCACGAGGCCGGTGTTGACCACGTCGCCCGTTACCGAGAACACCTTGGTTCCGCCGCTCTCGTCGGTGCCGATGTCGGCGAACCAGTCGGCACCATTGCGGACGATCTGGGGGATGTTCGCCCACGTCTCGACGTTGTTGATGTTGGTCGGCTGGCCCCATAGCCCCTCCTGGGCCGGGTACGGTGGGCGCGGTCGGGGCATCCCGCGTTCGGACTCGATCGACGCCATCAGCGCCGTTTCCTCGCCACAGACGAACGCGCCAGCCCCTTTCTTGATTTCCACGTCGAAGTCGAACCCCTCTCCGAACACGTCCTCGCCGAGCAGGCCGACCTCGCGCAGCGTTCCAATCGCGTTCTGGAGGCGTTCGATCGCCAGCGGGTACTCGGCACGCACGTAAATGTAGGCCATATCGGCGCC
>DATFIX010000203.1:0-8771 GCA_035269625.1 Natrialbaceae archaeon | reverse complement strand
CGGGATGCGCGGCGAACTCGAGGCCGTCAACGGCCTCCTCGTGCTGGTGCCCGCCCTGCTCGCGACCCGGGGGAACGTCTACGGTTCGCTCGGGGCGCGACTCGCGACCGGCCTCCACCAGGGGCTGATCGAACCACGCGTGGACTGGGCCGACGAACGACTGCGCGGGGCCGTCGGCGCGGCGCTGGGCAACGGCGTGCTGGTGAGCGTCTTCGCCGCGACGGTCGCGTGGACGGTACTCACGCTGGGGAACGCGAACCCGGCCTCGCTGACGACCCTCGCCGCCATCGCGATGACCGCCGGCCTCCTCTCGGGGATCGCGCTGACGGTCGCGGTCGTGACGGTCGTCTTCGCGGGGTATCGCCGGGGGCTCAACCCCGACACCCTCGTCGGCCCCATCGTGACGACGACCGGCGACGTCTTCGGCATCGCTTTCCTCCTGCTCGCGACGCGGTTCGTCCTCGGGGTGACCTAGATGCCAACGGAGTGGCGCGTTCGTGACATCTCGCGGGCGATGCTGCCGGTCCTGCTCGTCCTCTCGGTCGTCGAGATCGGCAGCGGGCTGGTCCTGGGCGAGTACGAGACGACGCTCCTGACCTCGCCCTCGTTGCTCGTGCTCGTCCCCGTCACGATCGGGACCGCGGGCAACCTCGGGAGTGTGCTGGCCGCACGGCTCTCGACGGCGTTCCACCTCGGCCTCCTGGAGTTCTCGCCGACGGACGACAGGCTGGCGGGCAACGCACTCGCCACCGCGGCACTTTCGCTGACCGTCTTCCCGCTGGTCGGCGTGGGGGCGTGGGGTGCGACGGAGGTGACCGTGGGTGCGCGGCTCGCGCCGACGACCGTCGTCGCCGTCTCGACCCTCAGCGGCGCGATCCTGGGCGTGCTCGCCATCGCGGTGACGATCACGACGGCCTACGCGGCCTACCGCCTCGGGGCCGACCCCGACGACGTCGTCCTTCCGGTCGTGACCAACGCCTGCGACGTGCTGGGCGTGCTCGTCTTGATCGGGACGGTACTGTTGATAACCTGACCGTCGGACGCCTCGTTCACCTGACCCCCGGCGAGGGACTGAAGCCTCCCCGGTCCTAACGGACCCCGATGAAACTCGACGCCCTGGCCCCGCCGCCCCGACTCGTGGACTGGGGCATCCTCCTCGCGGTCGTCCTCGCCGCCGCCAGCGGCGCGGTCGGACTGGTCACGGGAACGGCGGACGGCGCGTGGATCTTCGTCCTCCACGGCCTCGCCGGCGTTGCCCTCGTCCCATTGCTCGGCTGGAAGTTCGCCCGGGTCGCCCGCCGATTGACGGGACGGTGGACGGGAGGAATTGCCGTCTCCGCCCTCCTCACCGTCCTGGCTCTCGCCACGATCGGAACCGGGATCTACTGGGTCCACGGTGGCCTCGTGCGCGTCCTCGGCGGGTTCTGGACGCTCATGAACGTCCACATCGGCCTGGGCATCCTGACGACCGTCGTTCTCGTCTGGCACCTCCGGCACCGGTTCCGGACGCCGACGCCCGACGAGGTGACCGACCGACGCGCGGCCCTCCAGTTCGGCGGCACCCTCGTCGCCGGCGCGCTCCTCTGGCGACTGCAGGGCGTGGCGAACGCGACCCTCGACCTGGCCGGCCGGAACCGGCGATTCACGGGGTCGAAGGAGGACGGGACCGATTCGGGCAACGCCTTCCCGGTCACCTCCTGGGTCGCCGACGATCCCGATCCGATCGATCGCGACGAGTGGACGCTCCGGGTTCGGGGGCAGGTCGAACGAGAACTCGCGTTCGGCGTGGACGACCTCCCCACGAACGAAGTAGATTCACGGGACGCCGTCCCGCTCGCCGAACGTCGCGCCCTCCTCGACTGCACGAGCGGGTGGTACTCGGTCCACGACTGGCAGGGCATCCGCGTCGGCGACCTCCTCGCGGCGGCCGGCCCTCTCGACGAGGCTGCCTACGTCCGGTTCCTGTCGGTGACGGGCTACCGGTGGACGCTCCCGATCGAGGAGGCCCGCGACGCCGTCCTCGCGACCCACGTCGACGAGAAGCGCCTTTCGCACGGCCACGGCTACCCGGTTCGGCTGGTCGCCCCCGGACGACGCGGGTTCCAGTGGGTGAAGTGGGTGACGGCGGTCGAGGTCAGGCGGCACGACGATCCGGGGCAGTGGATCGCGACGCTGATCAGCGGCTTCGACTGACGGTTGCTAGAGCGTTTCCAGCAGGTCCGCGAGCGCGCCGAAGTCGCTCGTCGAAACGGGCGCGCGAAGGCTCCGGTCGAAGTGGATCGCCTCGTACCCGGCCTCGCGGGCGGCCTCGACGTCGCCGCCGTAGTCGTCGCCGACCATCACGTATTCGTCGGCCTCGACGGCGTCTTTGGCGGCCTCGAAGATTTCGGGGTCGGGCTTGTGTGCGCCGACGTCGTAGGAGACGATTACCGGATCGAACAGATGGTCGAGGTCGTGGTACTCGAGTTTCGTCTCCTGGACCTCGGTGACGCCGTTGGTGAGGACCCCGACCTGGTGGCGCTCGGCAAGGAGTTCGAACAGTTCCCGCCCGCCGTCGGTGACGGTCGTCGCCTCGAGTTCGTGTTCGATCAGCGACGCGACGAGGGCTGGTACCTCGGGGTCGCGATCCACCTCGGAAGCCACCGCCTCCATCGCCTTCAAATACGGGTCCGGCTCCAGCGCCTCGAACGCCTCGGAGAAGGTTCGATCCGCGAGTTCGACCAGCGCATCCGAGGAGCGCCCGAGCCGGTCCTCCAGGGTTTCCGCGAGGATCTGGCCGTAGGGCTGGGTGAACTCCAGGACGGTCCCGTCGAGGTCGAAGAAGACCGCTGTCGTCATACCCGCCGGGTTCGCCCCCGAGGGGTTAGACCCTGCGGTTCGGGACGGGTCGACAACGCTCGTTCTCGCCACCTCGGAACAGGCTCATTCATTTACGTTTTCGTATACAATAGAATTCCGCACACATGGCGAGGAGTACGTTCGACGGGAGAGCGGTCGAACCCCACCGCAGTCGTGGAGGACTGTAGTCGATGAGGTCGGTTCCCGACGGGGATCGTTGGGCATACGTCGGGCGGTTCTCGCTCGTTCACCTCCTGGCGTACGCCGTGGTCGGGGCCGCGTTCGTGACGGTGCAGGACGCGCTGCCGGCCGCGGATCTCGTCGCGATCGAGTTCTTCGAGCCGTACCGACCGTTCGACGTCGCCGCCCTCCTCTCACAGGCGGCCCGCGGCGGGGTGCTGGCGCTCGTTCTCGCCCCGTTTTACGATCGATTCGTGAGACGCGATCGGGGGCTCCCGATCCTCTTCGGCGTCGTCTGGGGACTCACCGTGATCGGGTCCATCGAACCCATCCCCGGCTCTATCGAAGGGGTGATCTACACGGAAACCACGGCGACTGCTCACCTCGTCGTCCTCGCCGCGACCGCCGTGCAGGTTGCGGTGTTCGCCGTCGCGTTCCTCGAATGGGAGCGACGAGTCGATGACGGAGGGGTGAGCAGGGACGAAACAGCGGGATCGAGCGGAGAGGGACGCCGCAACCTTCCGCGGTACGTCGGTCGGTTTTCCGTCCTCTATCCCGTGGTGTATCTCGTCGCCGGAATCGCGTTCATGCAGTTGCAGGACTACGAGACCGTCCTGGCGACCCGCGAGGCCTTCGAACTGTATCGCCCGCTGGACGATCCGATGGTCGCGGCCGCCATCCCGATCCAGGTCTTCCGCGGCGGTCTGATGGCCCTGCTGATCGCCCCGTTCTACGACACGTTCGTCCGACGGAAACGTGGCTGGTTCCTGCTGTTCGGCCTGCTCTGGGGACTCACGTTCCTGGGATCGCCGCACGCCATCCTCGGACTCGCGAGCGACCTCGTTTCGTCTGGGGACGTCGGCGAGATACTGTTCGGAACGGCAGAAGTCACCGCCCAGGTGGGCGCGTTCGCCGTGCTCTTCTGGCGCTGGGAGCGACGGGCTCGCGACCGTCGTGGTTTCGGCGAAGCCCACGCCACCTCGGACGATTGACCGAAAACGGAGACACCTCGGCCTCAGGCGTCCCAGGGATCCTCGACCGGCCGGCCTTCCTCGGTCTGCGGGGCGAGGTGGTCGACGAACGTCTCGACGTCGGGCTGTTCCACCGTGACCTTGACGGAGATGTCGCCGAGTTCGTCCGGTTCGCCGACGGCGAAGTTCACGACGCCCTCGAAGGCGGCCTGCTTCTTCAGCGAGAACGAGAAGGAATCGCCACGTCGCCCGTCGAAGAACTCTCCCCGGGCAGTGTCGAGGATTTCCTGGCGGCGCAGGAGTTCCGCCAGTTCGTCCAGCGAATGCGTCTCGGCGACCAGTTCGCCGTGGCGCTCCTCGACGTCGGCGTTCGGGAAGAGGTTGCGGATCGCGTCGGCGACGCGGTCGGTCACCTCGGTGTCGCGGACTGGCGTCGTGATCAGGACGTCGATCCGGTAGACGAAGCCTTCGGTCATGGGTCGGCCTCCTCCAGGAGTTCCCGCACGCGTTCCTGGAACGCCTCCAGCGTCCCGGTGTTCTCGATCGTGACGTCCGCGTCGTCCATCGCGTCACCCATGCCGAACCCGAGTTCGCGCTCGTCGCGCACCTCGAGGGGTTCGCCGTCCTCGTCGACGTTGTCCCGACCGCGGTCGATGATTCGCTCCTCGCGGAGGTCGAACGGGGCCTCGACGCTCACGAGCAGGAAGTCCTCGCCGAACGCCTCGCGAAAGCGCTCCACCTCGACCGCCGAGCGAATCCCGTCGATCAGGACGGTGTCGTGATCTTCCAGGTGCTCCCGGACGGGCGGGAGCGTTCGCTGGGCGATGGCGTCGAGTCCGTCCTCCTCGCGGAGCGTCTGGGCGATCTCGCCGTGGTGGTCGGCCGGATCGAGTCCCCGGCGGCGGCACTCCTCGCGGACGACGTCGCCCATCGAGACGACCGGGACCCCGGCGTCTTCGGCGACGGCGGCCGCCTCGCCCTTGCCACTGCCCGGCAGCCCCACTGTTCCGATGACCTTCATCGACCGGACGTAGCCCCGAGCGGCGTATAATTCTTTCAGACTCGGGCGACGATGTTCGACGCCGGATCCCATCACTCGACCTCCGCACCCCCACGAGCCTCGATGACGGCCTGTGTGGCCGCGTCGGGTTTGACGAAGTGACACAGGGGATTGCCGGGGTAGACGACCGGGTTCTCGAGGACGCCGACGAGCAGCCCGTCGAAGGGTGCCGTGACCGTCTCCACCTCGGTCTTGAAGGGGTTCGTGATTCTGCAGATCTCCTGGCCCTCGTGGACGAACGCCCCTTTCTCGTGGCGCATCTCGACCACGCCACCGGTATCGGCCCGGATCCACGTTTTCTCGTCGTCGCTGCCGATGACGGTTCGCCAGCCGGGCCACCGGACGGTCTCCTGCTGGAAAATCCCGTACTCCGCGAAGACGCTCCGAACGCCATCCAGAGCGCGATCGATCAGTTCGCGCTCGAACCGGTGGGCCTCGCCCATCTCGATGGTGACGGTCGGGATGCCGTCCGCCGTCGCTTCACGGCGAAGCATTCCCTCGGACCCCTCGCCAGCGATGATGATGCGCGATCCGAACGATCGTGCGAGTCGGGCGGTCGCCTCGTCGTCCATGTCGGCCCGGACGTGGAAGGCGTTGGTCCGGCCGCGGGTCGAGGTGTGGAAGTCGAGCCCAAGGTCACAGGGGTCGATGAAATTCCGGTAGATGCGGTGGGCAATCCGTCTCGCGCTGGTCGACCCCGGTTCGCCCGGGAACGCCCGGTTGAGGTCGCGGTCGTAGATCGGGAGGTATCGTTCCTGCGTGATGAACCCGAACGGGTTGAGGATGGGCAGGCAGACCAGGGTGCCACAGACCTCGTCATGGTCCCACTCCTGGGCCACCTCGCGGACTACCTCGATCCCGTTGAGTTCGTCACCGTGGGCCGCCGCCGAGAGGAATATCGTCGGCCCAGGTGTCGACCCGTTGACGATCGTCACTGGGATCCGGACCGGATCGCCGAGGTAGGTCTCGCTGATGGGAAACCGGAAGTGTTGCGTCTCGCCCGGTTCGACCCGCCCGCCGTCGTATTCGAAGGGTTCGGACGTCGATTCGGCCATACGGTCCGTCGGGGACGAGTGATAATACGTGATACGTTACCAACCAGTAATCCGGTTGCCACGCGTGTCACCCGGAACCCCGACGGTTTTTTGCCGAGCGGAACGGACCGTTTCGTCGGGGCACGTAGCTCAGCCAGGATAGAGCGTCGGACTTCTAATCCGATGGTCGTGGGTTCGAATCCCACCGTGCCCGTATGGTTCGAGAGACGCCATGGCGTCTCTCGTCATCACGAAAATCTTCGATTTTCGAACGACAGCGAACGAAGTGAGCGAACCGGCACGCAGGGGATTCGAACTACGCGAGACGAGCGAAGCGAGTCTCGCCATCGAGTGAGAATCCCACCGTGCCCGCTTCTGCGAGGTTCGCGAGACGCGGAGCGGCTGGCATCCTCTCAGAACGATTGAGCGAGCGATAAATCCCCAATTCATCCCGGTCGGATCGAGAGTTGGGGAAAAACCTCTCAACAGTTGCAAAATTGTGCCATCCGATGAAAATAACCGAGAATAGGTCGAAGCGCAATCGGGGGTGCCGACGGGGGGCGTCAACAGTGCGACACCGGACCGGCCGGCCCGAGCGCCCCGGCACCGGCTGGCCGGTCGCCGATATTCTCCACTTCCGAGATCACGGCTCGATACTGCGGCAGTCGCGAGTCGACACCTTATAGACGATTGACGATATCCGTGAGAACGTGACGCCACCGGACGGCGACGACCGATTCGAGGAGATCGAACTCGTCGCGGACAGGGCCGACTTTCTCGACCTCCTCGTCGATCGACGACTCCCCAAACGAGACGTCGTCGACGAACTCGGTCATTCGCGGTCGACGGTCAATCGGGCGCTCGACGACCTCGTCGAGGCCGGCCTCGTGGACGAGACCCCGGACGGCTGTCGAACCACGCTGGTCGGACGCCTGGCCCTCGAGGAGTACCGGCGCTACGTGCGCCACTCGAATGACATCCTGGCCGCCAGCGAGGCACTGGCCACGCTTCCGAAGGACTGTGACATCCCGGCCGAAGCCATCGCCGGTGGGACGACGCACCTGCCACGGGGCGACCGACCGTACGAACCCTACCAGCAGGCGGAGGGATTTATCGATGAGAGCAACGCCTTTCGGGCGGCCGTCCGCACGTTTTCGCACCCGTCGTCGTTGCAATCCATCAGATCGGTCGCCCGGAACGGCAATCCGGTCGAAATCGTGTTCTCTCGGGCCGTCTTCGATCGGCTCTACGCGGACTATCGAGACCTGATGGAGACGCTCGTGGAACTGGACGCCTTCTCGGGGTACGTCGCCGACGTGAGCGAGTGTTTTTCGGTCCTGATTTCGGACCGCAACCAGCCCGGCGGAACGGTCGATACGTCGGTCCTGATCGCCACGTACGGGGCGGAAAACGACCTCGAGGGCGTCATCGTCAATTCCGAACCGGCGGCAGTCCGCTGGGCGGAGGCCTGGTACGAACGGTACCGGGATGCAGCGCTCCCGATGGTCGATGCGATGACGGACGACGACTGACCGGGTCGGTCACGAAAACCGGCCAGATCCGAGGGCTAAGGGGCCTCCCCGCCGAACGAGAACCCATGAGCTACTTCGAGGACGTCGAGGTCGGCGAGCGCGACACGTTCGGGCGCTACGAGGTGACCGCCGAGGAGACCACGGACTTCGCCGAGCAGTACGATCCCCAGCCGTTCCACGTCGATCCCGACGCCGCGAGCGAGTCGCTGTTCGGCGGCCTGGTCGCCAGCGGGTGGCACACCGCCGCGATGACGATGCGGATGCTCGTGGACGAACAGTTCGACGAGGAGGGCGCGCTCGGCGCGGTCGGGGTGGACGAACTCCGGTGGCCCAACCCCGTCCGACCGGGGGCCGTCCTCCACGTCGAGGCCGAGGTGCTCGAAAAGGAGCGTGACTACCGACCCGGCGTCGGCCTCGTCAGGAGTCGGGTCGAGACCATCGACGAGGGCGGCGAGGTGGTGCAGTCGTTCGTCTCGCGGGCGCTGCACGAACAGCGGGAGTGACGGAATTATCAACGCGGCCCACAAAACCCAACACATGCCGCAAGCCCCCGACCAGCCCTCTCTCGGGACCCGCATCGCAGCGACGCTCGCCCACGACCTCCCGTCGATCGCAACGGGCATCGTCCTCGCCATGCCCGTCGCGTACGGCGTCCAGTCGTGGACCGATGCGTTCGCCGCGTCGTTTTTCGTACTGATCCTGGGCGGCGTCTCCGTCCCCGGGTTGGTCGATCGCTACGGACCTTCATCGGACGTTCGAGCAGCCGTCCTGTGGACGGTCGCCGGCTGCCTGGCCGTTTTCGCCGCGTTCCTCGCCCTGTTCGCGATACTCGCCGGTGTCCTCGCCGGGACGGTCGCCGCCGCCATCGCGTTCATCGTGGTGTCGCTGGGTACGCCAGTGCTGCTGGCCGCCGTAACGGACACGTAGAAAACGCCCGCTGGGGTCGCCGTTCCGATCCGAGACCTCGCTCCCGATGGTCGCTGCGGCCTCGCTACTCGCGGGTCGTTCCTCCCCGCTCGCCTTCTTCGAGATCCTCCCGTCGGTCGGATCTCGCTACTCGCGGGTCGTTCCTCCCCGCTCGCCTTCTTCGAGATCCTCACTTCGTTCGGATCTCGCTACTCCTCGACCCCGTCCTCAAACCGGAACGTCCCGTTTC
>DATFIX010000202.1:0-6341 GCA_035269625.1 Natrialbaceae archaeon | reverse complement strand
CGGCGCCATCTCGTTCATCGACGAGCACGACGAGGTCACCATCGCCGGGATCGGCGGCGCGAAGGGTCGCGCGATGGGTGACCTGTCCGGCGTGAACTACAAGATCGAGAAGGTCAACGGCGTGTCGCTCATCGAACTGGTTCGCGGGAACGCCGAGAAACCGGTGCGCTAACCATGTCGGCAGAGGAAGAAGCCCCCGAGGCCGAGGAGGAGGAGACCGAGTCCGAACCCACCGGTGCCAAGCTGTTCGGCGAGTGGGAGATCACCGGGATCGAGTACACCGACCCGAGTACCGAGCGCTACATCACGGTCACGCCCATCGCCAACACGATGGGTCGACACGCCGACAAGCAGTTCGAGAAGTCGGACATCTCGATCGTCGAGCGCCTGATCAACCGCCTGATGCAGACCGAGGAGAACACGGGCAAGAAACAGCAGACGATGAACATCGTCCGTGACGCCTTCGACCTCGTGCACGCGCGCACCGAGGAGAACCCGGTCCAGGTGCTCGTCCGGGCCGTCGAGAACGCCGCCCCGCGAGAGGAGACCGTCCGCCTCAAGTACGGTGGCATCTCCGTCCCGAAGGCCGTCGACGTCGCGCCCCAGCGCCGCGTCGACCAGGCCGTGATGTTCCTCGCGGAAGGCACCTACCGCGACTCCTTCAAGACCCCGACGGACGCCCACGAGGCGCTCGCCGACCAGCTCGTCGGCGCCGCCAACTACGACGTCCAGACCTACGCGATCAGCCAGAAAGAGGAGAAAGAGCGCGTCGCGGCTGCCGCGCGGTAAGCCCGTTTCGTTCGTCTTTCCGTTCGGTTTCCGACGCCTCGTTCCCCGGACAACAATCCGCTTCAGCCAACGCTTTAGGCCCCGACCCGTGCTGGCTTCAGACGTGACGAAAGCGACCGACGAGACCGCGACCACGCCGGTCGTCCGCCGGTATTACCTGTATCGCGCGACTGCCACCGTCGGGTTCATCACGCCCATCTTCACGGTCTTCCTGCTCCGGGACCTCTCGTTTTCGCAACTCGGGGCCCTCTCCGGCCTGTACTCGGCACTCGTCGTGGTGGGGGAGATCCCGACCGGATACGTGGGCGACCGCGTGGGGCACCGCAACAGCCTCGTCCTCGGTGCGGGGTTCAAGGCCGCGTCGCTGATCGGGTTCGTCGTCGCGGAGACGTTTCCCGCGTTCGTCGTCCTCTACGTGTTCTGGGCCGCCGGGCTGACGTTCGACTCGGGGAGCAAGAGCGCGTGGCTCTACGAGACGCTGGCCGAGCGCCTCGACGAGTCGGCCTTCACGCGGGTCCGCGGCCGCGGCGAGGCGATCAACCGGTGGATCGGGGCCGGGACGATGGTCGTCGGAAGCCTGCTGTACGTCGTGGATCCACGGATCCCGTTCGTCGCGGCGACCGGACTGACGCTGGTCGGGCTGCCGGTGCTCCTGTCCCTGCCTGAACCCGGGTCGGCCGCGGACCGGCGGGTCGCCACCGACGAGATCGTCGGGTTGGTCCGGAGAACCCTGACGGGGCCGTCCCTTCGCTCGTTCGTCGGCTACACCGCGATCGCCCTCGGGACGGTTTCGGCCGCACAGCTGTACGTCCAGCCGATCGCCGTGAACGTGCTATCGGACGTCGACGCGCTCGACGCCGTTCCGCCGGCCGCAACGCTCGGGGTCCTCTACGCGGCCTTTACCGCCCTCGCGGCCGTGGCGAGTTACTACGCCGACGTCGTCGAAGATCGGTTGGGCCGGCGACGAACCCTGCTCTTCCTGCCCGTCGGGGCGGCTGCGGTCATGGTCCTCCCGATGGCGCTCCCCGTGCTGGCGTTTCCCGCCTTTTTCGCCATGCGCGGCGTCGATCCGCTGGTCCGACCGGTCGTCCACGCACACCTCAACGAGCACGTCGGGACGACGGGCCGGGCGACGGTGATCAGTGCGTCGTCGATGGTGTTCGGCCTCGTCCGCACGCCCCTCTCGCTGGCCGGGGGCGTGCTGGCCGACGCCACCTCGGCGCTGGCCGCAGTCGCCGCGTTCGGCGGCACGTTCCTGGTCGCCGGGGTGGGCCTGTGGCTGGTCGGCGGCCCGGTTGTCGGACACGTCAACCGGTCCGACTAGCCGACGAGTTCGCCGAAGACGAGCGCGCCGGCGACGAACACGACCCCGTCGTACCCGGCCAGGACGCCGAACCAGAGGGCGCGCCCGGTCTCGAACTGCGCCACCCCAGCCAGCAACGCCGGGAGCAAGAGTGGGAGCAGGAGTACGGGAAGCAGGAGCTGCGAGATACCGGTCACCGTGGTGATGATGCCGACGACGACCGACACGGCGGCGAACCCGAACGCGAAGAGCACGATGACGGCGACCGCGGTCGGGAGCGAGGTCGCCGGTAGCGGCGCGTGCAGGAACACCCCGACGGCACCGAGCGTGGTGAGGCCGACGAGGGTCGCGAAAACGGCGTTCGAGACGACCTTCCCGACGTAGATCGCGGCCGGCGGGATCGGTGCCAGCACCAGTCCGTCGAGGGCCCGGTTTCGCGTCTCGACCGCGAGACTCTGCATGACGCCGAGCATCCCGGCGAAGACGAACGCGGTCCAGAGCGCCCCGCTGCCGTTCCGGGCGCCGGGCACGCTGAAGGCGAATACCACGACGATCAGCAGCGCGAGGGTAATCGAGAGCGGGACCGACTGCTTCGAGCGAACCTCGAGGAGGAGGTCCTTCCGGGCGATCGTCCAGGCCGCGGCGAGGGATCGACCGAAGGTGGCGTCCTCGCGGCCTTTCGTCATTGGAGCGGCGTCGCCACCGCCGGTCTCGGCGGTCACGCTATCACGCTCCAGTAGCGATCCCGGAGCGCGTCGACGTCGGAAAGGGTCGCCGTGTCGAGGTCCGCCGCGACCCGCCCGCGAGCGAGGACCAGCAGGCGATCGCACGTGTTCAGCGCCCGTTCGAAGTCGTGGGTCGCGAACACCACCGTCCGGTCAGCGAGCAGGTCGAGAAGGGTTCGAATCGAGGCCTGGTCCAGCCCGGCGAACGGTTCGTCGAGCAGGAACAGCGGCGGATCGTCGAGTGCCGCCCGAGCGAGCGAGAGGCGCTTTCGCATGCCGTGAGAGAACTCGTCGGGGAAGCCGGTGGCCCGGTGGTCGAGCCCCACGCGCTCGAGCACCTCGTCGGCCCGCGAAGCGGGGAGGCCCCGCAGGCGGGCGTGAAACGTGAGGTTCTCCCGGGCGGTGAGGTTCTCGTAGAGCATCGTCTCGTGGGCGACGAACCCGATCGTCCGCCGGAGTGAGCGGGCATCCGACCCGTACTCCGTCCCGTACACGGCGAGGTTCCCGGACGTCGGTTTCGTGAGCCCCGCGACCAACCGGAGGAGCGTACTCTTCCCGGCTCCGTTCGGGCCGAGGAGAGCTACCCGCTCGCCCGCCTCGATCCGCACGCTCACCCCGTCAACGGCTGTGAAGGGGCCGTATTGCTTCGTGAGATCGGCGGCGCGGAGGGGCGGGTCTGCTCGTGACATCGGGACGCGTCGCGAGAAACGTTTTTCCCCCGCGATTGAATTGGTTCCGGTATGTACGTGACGCGCCGGGTCCGACAATCGGTCGGCGTCCCGGCCCTGGTTGCCCTCGCAGGGATCGGGTCGCTCGTGGCCATCGCCCTGTACGCCCCGACCCGGATGTACGGCGTCGAGTCCCCGGCGAACCTGATCGCCTACTGGCACATCGCACTCGCCTGGACGGCCGGCGTCGCGTTCCTCGTGACGACGCTGGCGAGCGTCCAGTTCCTCCGAAAACGAGAACGATCCTGGAACCTGCTGGCCGGGGCGTCCGCCGAGGTGGGCTTTCTCATGCTGACGGCGACGCTCGTCATGGGCAGCCTCTGGGCGCGCGTGATCTGGGGCGTCTACTGGTCCTGGAGCGACGTCAGGCTGGTGACGCTGTTCATCGCCTGGTTCGTCTACGCGGGGTATCTGGTCGTGTTCTCCTCGACGCTGGATTCCGAGGAACGCTTCGCCGCGGTCTACGCGATCCTGGGGTTCGTGACGGTCCCGCTGTCCTATCTCTCGACCAGGCTCTGGCAGCCCGAACTCCACACGCCGACGATCGGAGGCGGCGGCGAATCGGCGATCGATCCGGGCGTTCTGGTGCTCTCGATCCTCGCGATCACCCTGCTGTACGCGTTTCTCGCGTCCGTCCGCGTCGGCGTGCTGGAGTGTCGTGACGAAGTCGTTCGGCAACGGAGGGATCGCGAACCGTGACCCAGGAACTGCTGCTCGCGTACGGCGTCGCGTTCGCCCTGCTAGTTGGCTACCTCGTTTACCTCCAGCGAAAACTGGCCACCCTCGAGGGGCAACTCGAGGAACTCAGGGAGTAGGAGACGGACGGACCACCCGGGACGCGTTCGCCGGGTGGTCGTATCCGGACGCGTTCGACGAGTGGTTCTCACGGGACGCGTTCGACGGACGGTCGCCCTCGAGATGGGCCTGGACCTTCACGGTCGAGGCCCTGACCCGACCGTCGTCCACGGTTCCCTCGACGATCACGTGGCGGCCAACCTCGAAGGTCACGGGGAGCGTGCCGCCGTAGGTAACCGTGACCGAGGCGTTCGGTCCCGCGACCACGAACGTGGTGTCGGATTCGCGACCCGAGATCGACTCGAGACGACCCTTCAGTGTCACGCGGTCACCGTCGTACTCCCCACTCCCGTCGACGACCGCCTCGGGACGAATCTCGGGCGTCGTCGCACCCAGGGACGTCGCGGTCACGGCGACGACTAGCGCGACGACGGCCCCACCGAGCAGGAGGAACACCCATCGATCCATCGGTTAGTCTTCGGCCGGCACTCACAACTAGGTTACGTCGTGCCCGCGCTGCCGAACTCGGACGTTCGTCCGCCGCCCTGAGCCGAGCGGATCGACTGCAGGCAGAGGGGGCACCTGCGGGAACGGCGAGTCATCGGACGCCGTCGCTTTAGTACGCCCGCTATATTACCGGAGCCCTGTTAACCACGTATTGGCGCTAGGTCCAGATGAATGGACGGAACAGATTCCACTATCGGCGGCCCCGGCCCCGGCGACCCGGACTGGGAAGCGTGGGCCGATGCCGTGCTCGAGGGCACCGACTTCGATCCCGAGCTGGGAAAGGCGATGGCCCGGGACGCGGTCCGGGTAAACGAGGGCGACCTCGCGAGATCGACCTTCTACGACCGGTATCACGAGGTGGTCCAGGACGAGTTCGGCGTCGATCGCCGGCCGGCGGACGACCTCGTGGAGCCCTCCGAAACCGGTGACGACCACGACAGTACCGACGCACCGCTCCCGCACGTCCCCGACACCGGGGCCACGGACGAGGAACCGGAGAACCGGACCCGGCGAACGGTGTTGAAGACCATGGCCGGGACCGCGGCGGCGGCCGCGGCCCTCCCCGGGTGTCTGAGCGCGGACGGCCCCGGATCGGCCTTCGTCGGTGACTCCGAGGACGCCATCGCCGCGTCCCAGACGAGCGAGGACCCGTCGGACGTCCAACTGGGAATGGTCATCGACCTCGAGCGCTGCCACGGGGCGCTCGATTGCATGGAGGCGTGCAAACGTGAGAACAACACGGCCGTCGGGGTTCACTGGAACTACGTGTTCCGGTACGCCGAGGACGGCGAAGGGAAAGCGGACCGGTACATGCCCCGTCCGTGTCAGCACTGTTCCCGGCCGACCTGCACGTACGTCTGCCCGACCGAGGCCAGACACAAGCGCGAGTCGGACGGGATCGTCCTGACGGATTACGACCAGTGTGTCGGCTGTCGGTACTGTCAGGTCTCCTGTCCGTACGGCGTCAACTTCTTCGGATGGGGCGAGCCGAGCGATCCCGACGGGTTCGACTATGCCCGGGAGGACAAGAACGGCGACCGGGTGGCCGGCAATCCGCCCGGTGGCGTGATGGGCAAGTGCACGTTCTGTGTCCAGCGACAGGACTCGGGTGACCCCAACCTCGAGGGGACGACGGCCTGTGCCGAGGCCTGCCCGTGGAACACCATCTCCTTTGGCAACCTGAACGACCCCGAGGACGACCCCCAGCAACACCTGAAGGAAAAGGAGGGAAGCCACACCTTCCACTTGCTCGAGAGCGTCGGCAACGATCCGAGCATCATCTACGTCGGGTTCGAGCCGTCGATCAACGCCGAATCCGGGGAGAGTACGGCGACGACGTTCGACGAGTTGGGGTTCGTAGACTACCGGCGCGAGGTCCTCGACGACCGGACACCCAAACGGAAGGTGGGGAACGAAACGGAGACCGATTCCCATGACTGAGCCCTCGACGGAGGAGGTTCTGGCGCCCCTCCGGAACACCACCTGGAAGTTCGG
>DATFIX010000201.1:0-4312 GCA_035269625.1 Natrialbaceae archaeon | reverse complement strand
ACCCGTCGTTCGTCGAGATCATGGACGAGGTGCAGGAACTCCTCCGGTACACGTTCCGGACGGACAACGAGGTGACGTTCCCGGTCTCGGGGACCGGGACGGCGGCGATGGAGGCGGCCTTCGCCAACCTCGTCGAGCCTGGTGATGCCGTGCTTGTCCCGGACAACGGGTACTTCGGCCAGCGCATGGGGAAGATCGCCGAGCGCGCGGGTGGTGACGTCGCGAGCGTCGACGCTCCGTGGGGCAAGCCCCTCGACCCGGACGACGTCGCGGCCGCGATGGCCGAACACGACCCGGACGTGTTCGGGTTCGTCCACGGCGAGACGAGCACCGGCGTCAAGCAGACCGCCATCCCGGAACTGACCGACATCGCGCACGACCACGACGCGCTCGTGATCGCGGACACCGTCGCGTCGCTGGGCGGCGTCGAGTTCCGGACCGACGAGTGGGACGTCGACGTGGTCTACACCGGCTCCCAGAAGTGCCTCTCGGCCCCGCCGGGCGCGAGTCCGATCACGCTCAACGAGGCCGCGATGGAGAAGGTCCACTCGCGCGAGGAACCGCCGCGGTCGTGGTACCTCGACCTCTCGCTGGTCGCCTCGTACTGGAACGAGGACCGCGACTACCACCACACCGGCCCGATGACGAACGTCTACGCGCTCCGGGAAGCGCTCCGACTCGTCGCCGAGGAGGGCATCGAAGAACGCTGGGCGCGCCACCGGCGGGTCGCCGGCGCGCTGGTGTCCGGGCTGGAGGCGATGGGCCTGGAACTGCTACCCGAGGAGGAGTACTGGCTGCCCAGCCTGAACGCCGTCAGCGTTCCCGACGGCGTCGACGACGGCGCGGTCACCGACCACTTGCTCTCCGAGTACGACATCGAGATCGTCGGCGGCCTGGGCGACCTCGCGGGCGAGATCTTCCGCGTCGGTGCCATGGGCTACTCGGCGCGCGCCGAGACGGTCGCGTACCTCCTGTCGGCACTCGGCGAAACCCTGGACGCGGCCGGCGCGGACGTCGACCGGGAGGCAGGGCTCGCGGCGGCGAGTCGGGAACTGTAGAACGGGACCGGTGGCGTCCGGTTACCGGACGACGTCTTCCGGCGGATGGATGACGTCGTATCCCCCGTCAGTGGCGGCCGCTTCCCCCTCGACGGAAACGATCGCCCAGTCGTAGGGCGGCTTGTCCTCGAGCAGTTTCCGTCGCAGGTCCTGGGCCGTATCGGTATACGTTACGAAACACCGGAGATCCCCCGACTCCGGCGTCTCGGGGACGTCTTCCGTCGCCATCACGCGAACCGACTTCCACTCGCGGTCGGCGCGGAACTCGTGGCCGTCGCCCGAGATGGTGTATCCGAGCTGGTCGAAAATCGATCTGGCTCGATCGGCGAGTTGGTCGTTGGCAGGACCCATTCGGGGATATATACCGCGCCCTCAGTAATAAGGGTATCCACGTGACAGACAACCGTGAAGAACGTGCCGATCGTTGCCGGTGCAGTCGTCCGATTCCGGGCACGCACCGCACGTCTTCGAACCCTCCCGTTTTCGGGTCGGATCGACACCCTGATTGACTGGCCGGTCGAGAGTCCGACCGATGGGACCGCGGGTGCTGCACTATTCGGACGTTGAGAACGCCTACGACGACCCGGCGCGGATCGGCCGCCTGGCGGGCTTGCTGACGTCCCGAAGCGGGCCGTCGACGATCGTCGCGGGAACGGGCGATAACACCGGCCCCGGCGTCCTCGCGCTCGTCACCGAAGGTCGCCAGTCGCTGGAGTTCTTCGGGGCCGTCGAACCGGACCTGGAGACCTTCGGGAATCACGACTTCGATTACGGTCCGGCCCGGACGCTCGACGTCGTCCGCGAGTCGCCACAGACCTGGGTGAGCGCGAACGTCCGCCGGAACGGCACCGCGTTCGGTGCCGACGCCGGCGTCAGGCCGTGGACGGTTCTCGAACGCGGCGGCGACCGCGTCGGCGTCCTCGGCCTCACCGACCCCGCGACGGGGTCGCTCAACCCCAACGCGACCGATCTCGAGTTCGTCGAACCGATTCGGGCGGCGCGCGAGGCCATCCACGCCCTTCGCGACCGCGGCGTCGATCACCTCGTCGTCCTCTCGCACCTCGGTGCCGGGGACGAGGAGCTGGCGGTCGAACTCGACGTCGACGTTATCCTCGGCGGTCACGTCCACTCCGAACGGATCGAACGCGTCGACGGGACGCTGCTCACGCGCCCTGGCGTCAACGGCGAGGTCGTCCTCGAAATCGACCTCGACGGACGCCCTACTGTCACTCGCCACGAGGTCGCGGACGCGCCCGTGGACGAGGCGGTCGCCGACGCGCTCCGGGACCGCATGGCTGCCGCCGATCTCGACGAGGTGGTCGCGACGGTCGACGAACCGATCGATCGCAGCGAGAGCACCGTCTTCCGGGGCGAGAGTCGGGTCGGGAACTTCGTCGCGGACGCGTACCGATGGGCGATGGATGCCGATATCGGTCTGCAGAACAGCGGCGGCATCCGGTCCGGCGACCCACTCCGGGGGCCGGTGACCCTGGCGGACCTGATCTCGCTGGTCCCGTTCGAGGAGTCCGTGGCGGTTGCGCGGTTGTCGGGCGAGGAACTGCTCGAAACCTTCCGCCAGGCCGACGGCTCGCGGGTCGATTTCGGCGAGTCGGACTGGTGGCACGCCCACGTCAGCGGGGCGCGGATCGTCTGGGATCGGGATTCCCGCGAGGTGATCGAGGCGACGGTCGATGGCGAACCGATCGACCCCGACGCGACCTACACGGTGGCGACGACGCGGTACCTGTTCCACAGCGACCACGAGTTCCCGGCCATCGACGAATCCCACCTGGTCGAGGCGGGGCCGATCCAGTACGAGGCGCTCGCGAAGTACGCCCGGGAGACGGGAATCGATCCCTCGGTCGAGGAGCGGATCGCCCGCGACGGTGGCGGGTGAGGTCGTCTCGATTTCGACTCGCCCGGAAAGGCTTTACCTCGTGGACCGCCGACTGTCGTTCGTGACGGATTCCGAAGTCGTGGTCGTCCCCGTCCGCTATCCGCTTTCGGATCACTCGAAGCGAACGCTCCGGCGCGCCATCGAAATCGCCGGGGAGCGCGAGGCGTCGCTGACGGTGCTCCACATCGACCTCTACCAGCAGGGCAAGAACGTGACGCGAACCGACCTGAAACGGGCGGTCGAGCGGACGTTCGGCCACCTCGAGAACGCACGGTACGTCGTCCGTGACGGTTTTCTCGTCGAGGAGAGCATCCTCGAGGAGGCCGCGAGCGAAGGCGCGGACGTCGTCGTCATCGGACACAAGCAGCACGGCCGGTGGCGTCGCATGCTCAACGCGCTGTTCGACGATCCGGACGTGGAACGCTACCTCCGTGACCGACTGGACGTCGAGATCGTGACCGTCGCCCCGCCGGACGCCTGAGGATTGCCGCCGATTAGGGGCCGTCGTTCGGCCCTGCATTCGATCCCGTCTGGTTCTCATTGCCGATTTCGTCGTCCGATTGTTCGGTGCCGCCCCCGACGCCGGAACGTTCTCCAACCCCTCCGGGATTGCCATCCTGCACCGCCACGGCCGCCGTGCCGCTGGTCTCGTCGAAGACGAGGTGCTGGTGCGGGTAGGCGATTTCGACGTCGTCGGCTTCCTCGAGAGCGGCCCAGACGTACTCGTTGACCTTCGAGCGAACCACGAGCAGTTTGTAGGGCTGTTTCACCCAGTAACGAAGGTTGAGCAGCACCCCGTGGTCGCCGTATTCGTCGATGTACGCCGTCGGCGCGGCGACGTACCGGGCGCTCCCGATGCGAATGTCCGGCCCGCCGGCGATCACCTCGTCCACTTCGCGGGCCGCCCGCTCCATGATCTCTCTCGCCTTTTCGAGGTCGCCCTCGTAAGTGACGAGCAGTTCGAGCGAGAGGCGAGTGCGCTGGTCCTCGGCGGAGAAGTTGACGACGTCCCGGTCCCGGATCGACGAGTTCGGAATGACGATGAAGGTGTTGTCGAGCGTGAATATCTTCGTGTACCGGATCGTGATATCCTCGACGAACCCCCGTTGGCCGGAGTCCGTGATCTCGATCATGTCGCCGATCTCGTAGGGCTGGTCTGCCAGCAGGAACACGCCGCTGATAATGCTCCCGACGATGGGCGCGAGCACGACACCGAGCACAGCCGTAAACACCGTAACGGAGAGGGCGATATTGCCGAGGTTGAGCCCGTAAATGCGCATGATCGTCAACAGCGCGAAGAGGAACACCGAGCCGCGGATTCCGCGCAGCACGGTCCGAGTGATACTCGGCCGCCTGA
>DATFIX010000200.1:0-3003 GCA_035269625.1 Natrialbaceae archaeon | reverse complement strand
TTCCAGGGCCTGCCCTCGCGGGTCTGCTGGCTGGGCTACGAGACGGACGAGGAGGGCCTGACAGAGCGCGCCCAGTTCGCACTCAAGATCAACGACCTCGTCGCCGAGGGCGAGATCGAGGGCCCGATCGTGGTCACCCGCGACCACCTCGACGCCGGGTCCGTCGCCAGCCCGCACCGCGAGACCGAGGCCATGAAGGACGGCACCGACGCGGTCGCCGACTGGCCGATCCTGAACGCGCTCGTGAACACGGCCGCAGGCGCGGACATCGTCTCCGTCCACGACGGTGGCGGCGTCGGCATCGGCAACGCCCTGCACTCGAACAACCACGTCGTGCTGGACGGGTCCGACCTGGCCGCGAAGAAGGCCAAGCGCGTCTACACGACCGACCCCGGGATGGGCGTCATTCGCCACGTCGATTCGGGCTACGAGCGCGCCGAGGAGGTCGCCGAGGAAAACGACGTCACGATCCCGATGCGCGAGGACTGATCGGGGCGGCTATCGGAACCACGTGACGGGTTTCTAGTTTCTCCGACCAGTCTGTTTCGTAACCAAAACTCGGGACGCGACCGCCAGTATAAACCCCTTCAGTAACCAATGGCAGTTGTTAAGGAATAACGCGTCGTCGGTTATCGTGCAGGCGAGTCCACCTCACCACCTGCCACGCCTGCGCCATCCCGCTGGGGGGATTGGGGGAACGGGGGCCATGGAACGCCCCGATTTTCGTTTTCGGTATCGTCGACCGGTTCGACAGCTACGAGCGTGGCGTTCGAGTCCCCGGAGCCGATCAGAACAGTCCCGGGAACAGCACGTAACTGAACAGCATTGCCAGCACGCCGACCCCGATCGAGTAGTACAGCAGGACGACGAAGTTCAGACGCATGACCCGTCCTTCCATGCCGACCAGCCCGACCGTCGCCAGCGCCGCGACGAGGTTGTGGATGGCGACCAGGTTCCCGATCGCCCCGCCCACCGCCTGGGCGCCGACGACGAGCTGTCTCGGTACCCCGACCTCGCCCGCGGCCTCGAACTGGAAGCCGCTGAAGGTGATGTTCGAGACGGTGTTCGACCCGGCCATCGCCGCCCCCAGCGCGCCGATGAGCGCGGCCACGAAGGGGTAGGCGGGCCCGAGCGCGTCGGCGGTGGCCCGTGCGAGGACGACGATCATGCCGTCGAGGTCGGTCCCGGGCGGGTTCCCCGACTGGAGCATCACCTGGACCATCGCGATGACGAACACCAGCGCGATCAGCGGCGAGGCCAGCTTTCGTACCGTGTCGCCGAACGCCGTCCGCACCTCCCGGCCGGACATGCGAAACAGCGGGATCGCGGCGAGCGCGCTGACCACCAGCCAGAAGCCGGGAACGCTCATCCAGGCGATCGAGTTGTCGATCCCGGTGCCGAGGATGTTCCCCCACGCGAGGACGATCCCGAGGGTGACGTCGCCGATCTCGACGCCCAGCGCGGACACGTCGGCGATCCGCACGGCCAGTTCCTCGTCGCCGATGGCCGCACTGATCGGGTCCACCGCCCGGGTAACGACCAGCAGCACGACGAGCAGGACGTACGGCACCCACGCACGGAGCAGTGACATGTCCGCCGTCCGGCCCCCGTCCGCGCTCACGTCGGTGCTGCCGGGTTCGATCGACCCGATCCAGTGGTCGGGCCACTCATCACGGGGCGGGAACTCCCAGTGGCTGTCCGGGAGGAAATAGCCTGCCCGAAGCGCGGCGACGGTGAGTCCGCCCCCGACCATCGCCCCGATCAATGCGGGGAACTCGGCAGTGAGGAACCAGGCCGAGACCCAGTATGGGACCACGAACGAAACGCCGGCGAAGAGACACAGTGGCGCCACCTCGAAGGCCGGTTCGAGCGACCGCTCGTCGTCCCCGCCGAAGAAGTACACCGCCATGGCGACGGCGACGAACGGCATCACGAACCCGACGAGCGCGTGGTAGGTCGCCGCCCAGGCCGCGACCTGGTCGGCGAATTCTGGGACCGTGAACCCGCCGGCGGTGATCGTCGACTCGAACACCTCCAGCGGGTTGCGGATGCCGATGATGATCGGGGTTCCCACTGCGCCGTAGGTCACCGCGATGACGTGGCCGATGATCGCGACGACGACCGCGGCCAGGGCGGGAAAGCCCAGGGCGAGCAACAAGGGGGCGACGACCGCCGCGGGGGTGCCGAAGCCGGCGGCCCCCTCGATGAATGTCGAGAGGAAGAAGGCGAGCAGGACGATCTGCACCCGGCGGTCGTCCGAGACGGCCGCGAACCCCCGGTTGATTCTGTCGAACGCGCCGGCCTCCTGAAGGACGTACAGGAGGAACAGCGCCCCGAACACGATCCAGAGGATCGTGATCGCCGTGATCGCTCCCCCGATCGACGCCGCCGCGATCCAGTCGGGGGGCATCCCCCAGGCGAGGTATCCCACAAGAACCGCCGTGATCCAGGCCAGGGGCATGGCCCTGGTCGCCGGCCAGAGGAACCCGACCAGCAGGACCCCCGCAACGAGCAGCGGGAGCGACGCCAGCAGGAGTTCGACGGCCGTCACCATCGTTCGGCCCCCCGACCGGGGAACGCGACGCCGCGAATACGGACGCGGTCGTTCCAGCGATATTGCCAGTTACTACCTAGCATGGCGTTGTGCAGTGTCGACGGCCAGTTATAGGTTGTGACGGTGGCCGTTTTCGTCGGTATCGGTCCACCAGCGCGAACGCCTGCCGGACGGGCCGTTCCTCGCGTCCGGTAGATACCGCTCCGTATCACTATTGAGGGGTCATAGCGACGGTTAAGGCCCAGGCGACGCCCGTCTTTCCTGGAGGGGCCTCACGCCCGGACGTCACAGCCACGTGCCCGGTTCGGGGGCCGTCGATCGCCGGTCGAATCGTTTGCCATCGCCGTTTCGCCCCACCCGTCTGCCCAAACCCGCCCCTCCACGACCGATCCCTGACGGACTGTCCCGCCTATCCGTCCCTTTTCGCGCACCCGCCGCCGAATCACTCG
>DATFIX010000199.1:0-6569 GCA_035269625.1 Natrialbaceae archaeon | reverse complement strand
TCCTCCTGGCGCTGATCCTCGCGGCCGGGGTGATCGTCCCGGGCGTCCTGGATTACCTCCTCCATCAGGCCGGTCAGCCGGCACTCGGATCGGCCGTCTGGCTGGCCGGGTTCGGGACGATGGTCCTGGTGGTCTGGTACGGGTGGGTCCGCCCGGTCGACTTTCAGGGCCCCGATAAATAGCGGAACTTTAAAGGCCGACAGGTGGAGAGATGGGGGTAGTCATGATGGCCGGGGTTCCATTACAGGTGCTCGACAACTTCATCATCAACTACAACGTCGGGCAGGCGTTGCTGGTGCTCTTCGTCCTCACGACGCTCGGGGCGCTGACCCGCGGGGCGAAGATACTCGCGATCAACACCGTCATGTTCGGGCTGGTCTTCGCGCTGACGCCCAACTCCGTCTCCCCGTTCCATTACCGGTTGCTCGGCCTGCTCCTGCTTGCCGTCGGCCCGATGGTGTACGTGATGGGCGGCCGCTGAAGCGTCCCGAAAACGCGTCTCATCCGGAATTCTCGTCCACGATGGCCACGCTCGCGAGTCGATCCCCGGCCGTGACCGTCGCCTCCTTCGTGAGCGCGTAGAGGATTCCGTCGTTGTTCGCCCGGGGGTCCTGCAGGACCTCGTAGGTCGTCGGATCGTAGAGGGTGCCGAGGGACTGGCCCTCCGAGAGTCGATCGCCCAGCGCGAGGTCCGGTGCCGGCCGGAACAGGCCGGAGTCGACCGCGTCGACCGTCCCGAGGTGGTCGTGTGCGATCGGCGGATCGCGACGCGGCGCTTCGCCCGAGAGCACGTCGCGTTCCCGCAGGACGTTCAGCACGCCCTCGACGCCGGTCTCGACGGCGTCCTCCAGGATCTGCTTGTTGTGGCGCAACTCGGGCGTGATCGCCGGGATGCCCTCGCGGACGGCCGCAACCCGGAACTTCCCGTCGAACCGCCGGCGCTCCCACTCCTCGGGAGCCTCGTCACCGGCCTTCTCGGCCAGCAGGAGGTCCGCGCCGAAGGACCGGGCCAGTCGCCGGGATTCCTCGTCGCCCGCCGTGTAGACGACGTGGGTGAGCATGTCCGGGCTGCCGGTGTGCAAGTCCACGACAGCGTCGGCGTCGCCGACGAACTCCCACAGGCGCGCGGCCATTCGCTCGTGGAGCGTCCCGCCCTCGTCGCCGGGCCACACCCGGTTCATGTTCGCGTTGACGCTATCGATGATCTCAGGCGTGGTGTACGAGACGCGATCGAACGTGAGGGGGTCCACGACCGGCACGACCGTCACGCGACCGCGGAGGTCCGCCTCCAGCAGTCGATCGTGAAGCCGCCGGCACACCGCCGTCCCGTTCACCTCTCGCCCGTGCTGTGCGGCCTGGACGTAGACGTGCGGGCCGTTACTGGGCCCGTACCGGTGTACCGTGGTGGCGACCTCGACGCCCGAGGGCAACCTGGCGAGCGTGATTCGCTTCTCGCGATGACGACCCGAACCCATCATCGAGTGACAGTTCGCCTGGGACGGTATTGAACCTCGGGGTGGACGACCACTCGTCACCGGTCGCGTGGAAAACTGTCATTGAAGTCGGATCGGCGACGTTCGCGTGCAAATCGGCGACCCCAGGGGGGTTTCGGTACCGATAACCCCGCTGACGGAGTAGCCGCCACCATGAAACGTGTGACGACCCACCATGGACCGTGAGGCGTGGATCCTCGTCGCGTTCGCCACGCTCTCGTCGTTCGCGGTGAGCCTGATCCTGCCGTACATCCCGCTGTTCGGCCGGGAGATCGGCATGCCGATCGCCCTCGTCGGAAACCTGATCTTCGCGTACTACGCCATCGAGGCGGTCGCCCGGATCCCCATCGGATCGTTCAGCGACGCCACCGGCTATCCCCTCGTGATCGGCGCGGGTGCGGTCTCGTTCGTCCTGGCGGCCTGTGCCTACCTCGCGTCGATCGCCGTCTGGGAATGGCTCGTGCTCGCCCAGTTGGCACTCGGGATCGGCATGTCGATCACCTACGTCACCATCCCCTCGTACATCACGGTCACCGACAGTTCGGTGCCGATCTACACCTTCTCCGTGGGCTTCGGATGGCTGCTCGGACCGACGACAGGGGGGTTCCTCAAGGACGCGTTCGGCATGCAGATCGTCTTCGCCGCGTTCCTGGCGGTCACTCTCGTGCTCCTAGTGATCGCCCTGGCGTTCGCCCGGATCGGCGGCGGTCGGGAACAGACTGCGGCCATCGCGGCGAACGGCACCGAGACCCCCACCGGGACCACAACGGCCAACGGGGCTGCAACCGCCAATGGGACCGCGACCGCCAACGGTACCCGTCCTCACAACCCGCCCGCACACCCCCGCGAGGTCGTCAGCGACCTCCCCGCGATGACCCGGTCGTCGTTCCGCGACGCGTTCGCCCTGCTGCGGACCCACGACCGGATCCTGCTGGCGGCGCTGGTCTCCTTCATCATGTTCATGAACTTCGCGATGGCGAACTCGCTGATCCCGCTGCGATTCTCGGACGTCGGACTCAGTTCGGTCACGATCGGCCTGCTGCTCACCGTCAGGAGCGCCACGAGCACGACGGTCAGGCTCCTGACCGAGAAGGTCCTGACCGTCGGCCGGAAGGCCACCATCCTCGTCGGCCTCACCGCGCTCACGGGACTGGTCATCCTGGGGTTCGCGGTCGCACAATCGCTCCCGTCCCTCGTCGCGCTCTCGGTCGTCTGGGGGCTGGGCGGCGGCCTGTACCTGCCCGTCGTCTTCAGCCTCATCGCCGACGCCACTGCAGAATCGGAACGCGGCGTCGCCATGGGGCTCCGGGGGACGCTCGGCACCGCGGGTTCGGCCATCGGGGTCATCGTCTTCATGCCCCTCGCCGACCTCACCTCGATCGTGACCTCGCTGCTCCTGTTCGGGGCGTTCGTCCTCGCGTTCGCCGGCGGGCTGGGGCTCTACTGGCAGCGGCACGCGTCGAGAACGTCGGCCTGAGCGGCCCTGTTCGAGACCCGGTGACTCGACCTCGCCGGACCTGTCAGTACGCCAACCGCCGGTAGTTTCTTGACAAGAGGACACCAAGGTAGGGATTGATTGCCATGTCATTAGGTGCCTATGACGAAGACGAGCACCTGCGGCGCGAGCAGAAAAACGGCGAGGTCGCGGCCGACTTCGACGACGAACGAACGGTCTACCAGGGCACCGTCGAGTTCGAGGACGACGAATCGACAGAGGATCTTCTCGACCAGTTCAAGGAGATGAAAGACTAGGGGTATCGGCGGGCGTTTCGCACCACTCGCGAGCGACGCGGCCGTTCCCGGAACCCGAAGACCACAGTCGTTCGTCCCGACGGTGACTATCCCTCCCGATCGCCAGTCACCGAGACAGACGGACGGTCGCGCCGGCCGAGCAGCCAGACCGACGTCCCGGTGACGACCAACACCGCGACGACGTGGCCCACCACGGCGAACCGGAGGATCGGCCGGTCCCAGACGAACGGGACGAGTGCGAGCTGGAGAACGCCGAACAGGGCGTTCAGGCCGTCGATTCGCCGGAGCGCCGCGGCCGTCGCCGGATCGAACTCGAACCGGTAGGACCGCCAGCACGCGACGACCGCCGCCCACCAGCCCGTTCCGATCCGGTAGGTCAGGTCCCAGACGATCAGCAGTGCGATATAGACGGCCGGCACCGGCGGGCGGTCGCCCAGCAACGTCGTCAGGAGCGACTCGTCCGAAACCCTGGGGTCGTACACGAACAGATGCGTGACCACTGCGACGAACGCGAACACGCCCAGGACCACCTCGATCTGGGACCCGAACAGGAAGCGAGGATACGCTTCCGGCGTCGAGAGCGACCGGATTCGCTCGCCCAGGCGGAGCATGAGGGCGCTGCCGGCCGCGGCCACCCCCACAGCCACGCTGCCGGCCAGCGTCGCCAGCGGGCGACCGTAGAACAGGCCGAGCACGAGGACGACCGCCTCGAAGCCCGCGAACTGGATCGCGACCGCCACGCGCGAGGAGGCCGTGACGCCAGGCAGAACCCCGACGAGGCTCTCGTACACCCAGGCGTCGCCAGTCCCTGTCGAATCGGAATCGCCCTCGGCCGCCACCATCAGCGACCCCGTCGCGGTTTTACGCGGATCCCCTTCTCGGCCAGCGCCCGCTCGACGGCCGTCTCGAAGGGCGTCAACTCGACGTCGACCAGGTCGCGGATCCGGTCGTCGGTGACCACGACCGGGTTGCGCAACCCTTCGACCAGCGCGTGAGCGACCGCCGGATCCGCGTCGGTGACGAGATCGAGCCAGTACGCCGAAAGGGTCGGGGTGAGGACGGGAACGGGAACCACGTAGAGCCGCCGCCCCATCAGTTCCGCCGTGCGCTCCAGCATCGCCTGGTACGTGATGACGTCCGGCCCGCCGATCTCGAAGGTGTCGCCGGCCGTCTCGGGGACGTCGAGGACGCCGACGAGGTAAGCCACGACGTCCGCGACGGCGATCGGCTGGGAGGGCGTCCGGACCCACCGCGGCGTGATCATGATCGGGAGTCGGTGGGCCAGCTGGAGGACGATCTCGAAGCTGGCGCTCCCGGCACCCACGACGATGGCCGCCCGGAGGACCGTGAGGTCGTATTCGCCCTCGGCAAGGAGGTGTTCGACCTCGCGACGCGACTGGAGGTGCTCGGAGAGGGTCTCCTCCTCGCCGCCCAGCCCGCCGAGGTAGATCACGCGCTCGACCCCCGCCGCGTCGGCCGCCCGGCGGAAGTTCCGCGCCGCCCGCCGGTCCCGTTCCTCGAAGTCGCCACTCCCGCCCATCGAATGGACGAGGTAGTACGCGGCGTCAGCGTCTTCGAGTGCCGCGTCGAAACTTCCCGGTTCGAGGAAGTCGCCCCCGACGACGCGAACGTCCTCGTCCGGCGGGTCGTACCGCGACGGATCGCGGGTGACGACCGTGACGTCGTGCCCGGCCTCGAGCAGGGCGGGGACGAGTCGCGATCCGACGAATCCCGTCGCCCCAGTTACACAAACGCGCATAGGAATTACAGGATTGGGACGGCCTTCAGTCTTCCCGCGAAGTGGGAAGTCTGGTTCCGGAATCGGCCCTCAAATGTGGTCCCACCCGGGCGTCCCCGGCGCGCCGCGCTCCTCCTCCACTTCGGTTGCCGTTTCCGGGTCTGGAACGGGCGTCCCCGCGTCGTTCGCGCGCTCGATCCAGTCCTCGATCGCCCGGCCGGCCCACGAATCGGCCTCCATGACCTGTTCCTTCGCTTTCTCGTAGCGCGCCTCGTTGCGCTCGGTCGTCCCGGGTGCGGACGCGGCCGCCGTCGCGACGAACTCGGCGCGGTCCTCGCGGGTGAGGGTCCGCTCGGCGATCCGTTCGATCCGCTCCGCCAGGTCGTCGGGGTCCGGGTGGACGAACACCTTCGCGCCGACCGCCTGCGGGCCCAGAAGCAGTCCGTCGATCTCGTCTGGCGGTTCGTCCTCGAGCAAGCGGGGGCCGCCGAACTCCGACTCGACGCGCCTGCACTCGGTGTCGCTCCCGAGCGCGAGGTTGTGGCCGGGGTATTCGCCGCACTCGGCTGGATACAGGTCGTCGTCGTGGATCCGACACTGGAGGGTCGTCGGATCGAGGAAGGCGCACGTCGAGAGCCACCGCGTATCGGTCCCGAACGGGCCGACCGGTTTGGGTGGCTTGCGCAACCCGACGAAGAAGGTGGGCATCTCGTCGATCGCCGCGAGTCGGAGGCCGCCGACGTCGACGCCCTCCTCGGACTCCCAGAGGCGGGGCGTCAGGGCGTCGCCGAACCCCGCGTCGACGAAGGCGGCGACCTCGTCGCGGGAGAGCGGGACCAGGTTGTACACGTCGTCGATGGGCTGGTGGGGACCGCGGCGCTCGTGATCGCGCGGACGGTTACTGAGCGGCCGCCAGTCGATGCAGCAGCCAGCACAGCCCTCGCAGTCTACGCGCATGCGAACCGGTAGCGACCGACGGTGAATAAGGATGGGGAAACGTCATCGAGACGGAACGAGACACCGGGCGGACCGCTATCGTCGTCGATAGTACGGGTACACGTTCCTGATGATCCGCCCTCGCAGTCCGCCGGGGCCACGAATGAACGGCTTCGAGGGTTCGGTCTCGGCGACTTCTTCCGTCTCCTTCGGGGGTTCTTCGTCCGGTCGTTGGCCCTCGGGTCGACTCACGTCGACCGAGACTCGATACGTTCGCCAGCGGTGGACCTTCATCACCAGGATCAGCGTGATCAGGGTGAGGGGTAGCGCGATGACGATCGACGCGAACAGGAGAGAATTGACGTGCATTACCACATAGAACTATCACGGTAAACGGCCAAAATTCATACGGTTTCCCGGCCGGTGGGGATCGAGGCGGCTGTCGGGATCCTGGCGACAGGCCTAACTCGGCGGCGACCCCTTGTTCGGTCGTGACGAAAGATCCGTGCGACGGCTGTGGTAAGCCCGTCCAGATCGCGGGCGGCATCGCCAACCTCTGGAGTTTCCACGGCGACCGGACCGGCGGCGTCACCCTCGAGTTCGAGGCCGACGGGACCGAACACTTCCTCTGTTTCGACTGCATCGAGAAA
>DATFIX010000198.1:0-3413 GCA_035269625.1 Natrialbaceae archaeon | reverse complement strand
TCGCCCCACTTGGTCCCCGGCCGGTTGATGTCGAAACTCCGGGCGACGTGCATCCGGGCGTCGGCGTCGGGGTCCCGCTCGGGCGTCGGGATGTGCTCCTCGACGGACTCCATGAGCAGGTCCATGTTGACGTCCTGCTGGGCGCTGATCGGGACGATGGGCGCGCCCTCCGCGACGGTCCCTTCGACGAAGTCCTGGATCTGCTCGTAGTTGCGAAGGGCCTGGTCGCGGTCGACGAGGTCGATCTTGTTCTGCGCGATGACGATGTTCTCGATCCCGATGATGTCCAGTGCCATCAGGTGTTCCTCGGTCTGTGCCTGGGGGACGTCCTCGGTGGCCGAGATGACCAGCACGGCGCCGTCCATGATGGCGGCCCCCGAGAGCATCGTCGCCATGAGCGTCTCGTGCCCCGGCGCGTCCACGAACGACACCGTCCTGACGACCTCGGTGTCGCAGTCGTGCTCGGGGCACGTCTCGTCCACGGTGTAGGCCGCCGTTCCCTCGCACTCCGGGCAGCGACGGAACGTGGCGTCGGCGTAGCCGAGCCTGATCGATATCCCGCGTTTCATTTCCTCCGAGTGCTGATCGGTCCACTGGCCGCTCAGCGCCTGGACCAGCGTCGTCTTCCCGTGGTCGACGTGGCCGACGAGCCCGATGTTCACCTCCGGTTGACGGTGTGTTCCTACCATGTGACCTCCTGAGTAATCTTGCGTAGGGGTTCGCCCCGTGCGAGTGATAAACCTACTGTTCTGGACCAACCTCGCCGGGGCGCAGACGGTCCAACGGGACTCGAACCGATGGCTTGCCCGGCGAATCGCTGGCCCGGAGGCACCGAACTGATGTCACCCGAAGTACCAGAACTTACTTGAGTTAAAGCTTTAGGGCCACAATCACGTTGTTTCGTCCATGAGCGAAGCAACGGACCCCGATTCTATCGATCACCTCGATCCGGCGGAAGCGTTCGCGGCCATCGGGAACGAGACCCGGCTGGCCATTCTCGAGGCGATATGGGAGGCCGAGGAGCGTCCCGTCGCGTTCTCGGACCTGCGCGAGGCCGTCGGGATGCGCGACAGCGCCCAGTTCAACTATCACCTCCAGCAACTGACCGACGGGTTCGTCGTCAAGGTCGACCCCGAGGACGAGGAAACGTCGGCGAGTGCGTCCTCGAACCGACGGTCGGACGGCGGATACGACCTCCGGAACGCCGGGGAGAAGGTCGTCCGGTCGGTGCTGGCGGGGACGTTCAACGAGCACCCGACCATCGCGCCGTTCGAGGTCGACGCCGAGTGCATCGAGTGCGGGACGACGCTCGAAGCCAGGTACGCCGACGAGCGCCTCGCCGTCGAGTGTCCCGACTGCGGGACGTCGCATGGACGGTACTCCTTCCCGCCGGGCGGGCTGAAGGAGCGGTCCCGGGAGGAGGTCCTGGACGCGTTCGATGACCGCGTTCGCCACCTGCACTGTCTGGCCGCCGACGGCGTCTGTCCCGAGTGTAGCGGGCGAACCCACACCGAGATCGTCACCGGCGGCAGCGAGTGCGACCTCGACCTCGAGGTCCACGCCCGACACGTCTGCGAACACTGCGGCCACACGCTCTGCTCGCCCGTCGGCCTCCGCCTGCTGGATCACAGCGAGGTCGTCTCGTTCTACCGCGATCACGGGGTCTCCCTCTCGGACCGGCCGTACTGGACGCTGGAGTGGTGTGTCGACGACGAGTACACGACCGTCGAACCGGGCGAGGAGATCACCGTCGAGATCCGCATGCCCGCCGAGGACAGCGAACTCCGGGTCGTCGTGGACGACGACCTCGAAGTTCAGTCGAGCGAGCACGTGGTCGTGGCCTGACCGTCCAGACGACACCCCGATTCCGACCGCTTTTGATCGTTCGGCACCCTTCCTGACTCGTGCGCGAATTCGCGTTCGAGTTGGCGCTGTGTGCTCACCTCGAAAACGAAACGGACGCCATCGTGAGCCGGCAACTCGGCGCTGGCGTCCGGAAGCCGGGTGGGCGCGTGGTCGATACCGTGATCGTCGAGCCCGGGTCCGCGTTCGACGCGAGAGCGGCGATCACCCCCGAATCGATCCCGCTCGAAGCGATCGAGAGCGACGTCGGTCCGGGCCGGTTTCGCCCGGCGAGTCGTGCGATCGAGGGGCCACCCGAACGCGTCGACCGAATCGTCGAACGAGCAGTCGAGGTCGGGTTTTTCGAACGCGAGCGCCGGAACGGCCGGGAGTACGTCCGACAGGTGGCACGGTATCCCGACTGGGTCGACCGGATCGTCGGAGTCGAGAACAAGCCCGACCTGGGCCGGCCGGGCGACCTGGAGACGCAGTTGCGGATCGACGCGAGCCTGGGCGTGCTGGACGCGGTCGTGCTGGCTACGGAGAGCTACGTCACCGGCGCTCACCGGAATCGGATTCCCGAATCGGTCGGAATCTGGCGGTTCGACCCGGAGACGGGCGAACGCGAGGTGCTCCGAGAACCGGCGGCGCTGGCACCCCACGAACCGGGCGTCGAACTCCTCGACCGACGTCCCGGACGCGCGGACGTGCGAATCGTCACCCCGGCCGAGAAGGCGAGGGCTCGAACGCGGATCGCCGAACGGGCCTACGGGAAGGGCTGGCGGACCTACTCGTTTCCCGCCTGTACTCGGGTCGAACCGGACGACCCCGCCCGTCCGCATTGCGCGTGGAAGGATCGGGCCGTCGATCCAGCCGTGGAGTGTTCGCCGGACTGTCCGGGCCACGTCGAGGCACCGGCCCCGGCCGTCGATCTGGAATCCGCCAGGGCAGAACGCCAGCCATGGGAACCGGACCCGGACGGTCGGGCCCGTCGCCAGTCCGGACTCGACCGGTTTGCCGGCGAGGAGATCTGAAACGCGAGATTACGCCCGGTCGCTTCCGTCGTCGTCCGTCATGGGGAGTCGATAGCGCTCGCCGTCCACCGCGATGGGGTCGACGAACGCCTCGTCTGCGGGGTAGTAGTGGGCGGCGTGGACGATCCGGGTCGTCTCGGCGTTCAGGTCCTCGCCGAGCGCCAGCGCACCCTCGCGGGTCATGTGCTTGGTGCCGTAGGTCCGGGGAACGCCGTCCTCGTCGCGGTCACGACAGGGAAGGCTCGTGTGCTCGCAGACGCTCGCCGGGACGATGCCGTCGGCCAGCAACAGGTCCGCGTCGGCCAGCACGTCCCGCGAGGCGGCCGGAACGTCGTAGCTCGTGTCGCCGGTGAGCGACAGTTTCGCGCCGGTCTCGGGGTCCTCGATCGCGACGCCGTAACAGAGCATCGGCGGGTGATCGACTGGGGCCAGAGTCACGTCGAACCCGGCAGCCCGGAACGACGCCATCGGGGACCGGGGGTGCACGGTGATCGACCCCGAATCGAGGTAGTCGTACTTGCTCGCGACCGTCTCCGC
>DATFIX010000197.1:0-4779 GCA_035269625.1 Natrialbaceae archaeon | reverse complement strand
TGGTCTGGCGGACGCTCCAGCGCGACGAACCGGCCGTCTTCGTCGCGTTCCAGAACCCGCCGATGGCCGTCGTGGAGCACTTCGTCACGCTGGGCTGGAACGTTCTCCCCTACCTCGAGTCCGGCCAACTCGGAATCCTCGACTGCTTCACCGAACGGCTCGGGGATCCCGACCGGATGATCGACCGGATGTGCGAGTGGAACCAGCACCTCGACCGGGCGACCGCTCCGGCCACCGAGACGGTCTCCGATCCGAGCGACACCGGCGAACTCGCGAACAAACTCGACAACCTGCTCGAGGCTCGGTCGATGGTCGACACCGGGGCGGTCGTCGTCGATTCGCTGACCGAGTTCGGCAGCCTGGTCCAGCCGGTCCAGGCCTACGACTTCGTCAAGGACGTGCGCGCCGACGTCTGCAAGGGGCGGTTCGTCCCCGTCTTCGCCGGTGCGACCTACGGCGGCAACGAGGACGAGCCCTTTCCCCACGACCTCGATTACCTCGTGGACGGCGTGGTGGACCTCGAACTCAACGGGTCGATCGTCGAGGACACCCTGCTCAAACGGATCCGTGTCAGGAAAATGCGGGGCGTGCTCGCGGTGCCGGAATGGCGAGCCTTCGAGTACACCAGCCACACCGGAATGGTGCCGTTCGATCCGGAAACGGAGATCGAGAAGGCCAGGGCCCGCCGGAACGCCGATGGAGAAGCCGAGACTGGGGACGAGAACCCTGACGAAACGGAACCACGTGACGAATCAGCGACGACAGAAGCGCCCGTTTCGACCGCCGAAAGGGAGCCGAGCGAAGGCGGTTCCTCGGAGGAGGACTGCATCGAAGCGTCGTCCGACGCCGGTGATTCCGGATCGCCCGATTCCTGACCCCAAAGGGGTTAAACGGCCCCTCGCGTTAGGGGTGGTCGATGACGAGCATCGACGATAGTTGGGGGACGTGCGAATGCGGGTCGTAGCCAAGTTCGGCGGGACGAGCCTCGGGACTGGCGAACGAATCGAGCGAGCGGCGGCGTCGATCGCCGACGCCGTCGCGGCCGGCCACGAGGTCGCCGTCGTCGCGAGCGCGATGGGATCGACGACGGACGACCTCCTCTCGGAGATCTCCTTCGACGCGGCCGAGACCGACCGGGCGGAGATCGTCTCGATGGGCGAGCGGACGAGTATCCGGATGCTGAAAGCGGCCCTGGCGGGCAACGGGGTCGAGGCCCGGTTCGTCGAACCGGGTGACGACCGCTGGCCCGTCGTCGTCGACGAGGCGGGCGACGTGGACGAGGCGAGAACGCAGGAACGAACGGACGCGCTCGTCGAGGAAATGACGGGCGTCGTCCCCGTGATCGCCGGGTTCCTGGCCGAACGCCCGGATGGATCGCTCGCGACGCTCGGGCGGGGCGGTTCGGACACCACGGCGGTGATGCTCGGCCGGTTCATGGCCGCCGACGAGGTGGTCATCGTGACCGACGTCGAGGGGGTCATGACGGGCGATCCCCGGGTGGTCGACGGCGCACGCAACGTCGGATCGATCACGGTCGACGAACTCCGGGACCTCTCGTTCCGGGGCGCGGAGGTCGTCGCCCCGTCCGCCCTCGCACACAAGAACGGCGGCCTGGACGTCCGGGTGGTCCACTACCAGCACGGCGACCTTCTCACCGGCGGGACCCACGTGGAGGGCACCTTCGAGAGCCTCGTCGACCTTCGGGAAGGGCCGCTGGCTTGCCTCACGGTCGCGGGCCGGGCGATACGGAACCGACCCGGACTCCTCCAGGAACTCTCGCGAGGGCTCGGCGAGTCGGACATCAACATCGACGCGGTCTCGAGCGGTCTCGACTCGTTGACCTTCTACGTCGACCAGGACGTCGCCGGGCGCGCCGAGAACGTCCTCCATCGCGAGGTGGTCGACCACGAACACCTCTCCAGCGTAACCGTCGAGGACGACGTCGCGGTCGTCCGGATCACGGGCGGCGAGTTCCCGGACGAACCCGGCGTCATCAGCGAGATCGTCGACCCGATCGCGACTGCCGGTATCAATATCCACGACCTGATCACCTCCGCGACCTCGATCGCCATCTTCGTCGACTGGGGCGACCGCGAGGAGACGCTCTCGATAGTTCAAGAACTCGATATTTGATCGGCGTCGTCGGATTCGACTGTGACCGTGGGACACGCGATATCCTGAACGGGCCCACACGTGCTGTACAAATCGGCACATTCGGGGCCAGCCATGTTCGCTCTTGCCCACAGTAATCAAGATACTTACAAATGGCTGGACTTCCGATCCTCTCGTATGACGCGCTACGCGACCAAGATGGCCGAACCGATCCGGCTTCCGTCCCGCGAGGAACGGGAGGCGGCCCTCGAGGAGGCTGGGTACAACGTCTTCAACCTGAACAGCGAGGACGTGTTCATCGACCTCCTGACCGACTCGGGCACCGGGACGATGAGCGCCGAGCAGTGGGCCTCGCTCATGCGCGGTGACGAGGCCTACGCCGGCAGCCGATCCTTCCACGAACTGCGCGAGGCCGTCGAGGCGGTCACCGGGTTCGAGCAGGTCGTCCCCGCCCACCAGGGTCGGGGTGCCGAGAACGTCCTCTACGGGCTGATCTGCGACGAGGACGACGTCGTCCTGAACAACACGCATTTCGACACGACCCGGGCGCACATCGCCAACCAGGGCGCGGACCCGATCGATTGTGCCGTCGACGCCGCCGAGGACCACGACTCCGAGGAACCCTTCAAGGGCAACTTCTCGATCGAGAAGGGCCGGGCCATCGTCGAGGACGTCGGGGCCGACGCCATCCCGGCCGTCATCGTCACGATCACGAACAACTCGACGGCCGGCCAGCCAGTCAGCACCGAGAACCTGCGCGAGGTCCGGGAGTTCGCCGACGCGATCGACGCCCACTTCGTGATCGACGCCTGCCGGTTCGCCGAGAACGCCTACTTCACCAAGCGCCGCGAGGACGGCTACGAGGACGAGTCTGTCGTCGACATCGCGCGCGAGCAACTCGGCCTGGCCGACGCCATCGTCGTCTCCGGCAAGAAGGACGGCATCGTCAACATCGGCGGGTTCGTCGCCGTCCGCGAGGGCGTCCGGGCCAAGGGCGAAGACCTCTTCGAACTCGCCAAGCAGCGCGCCATCCTCTACGAAGGCTTCCCGACCTACGGCGGCATGGCCGGTCGCGACCTCGCCGCGATGGCGACCGGCCTCAGGGAGGCAGTCGAGGAGGAGTACGTCGCCGACCGCGTCGGCCAAGTGGGGAAACTCGGCGCAAAACTCGACGAGGCCGGGGTCCCGATCTACAAGCCCGTTGGCGGCCACGCAGTCTACATCGACGCCGGCGAGATGCTCCCGCACATCCCGCCCAAGGAGTTCCCCGGGCAGTCGCTGGTCTGTGAACTCTACCGCGAGGGCGGCGTCCGGGCGGTCGAACTCGGCACGCTCGCGTTCCACGACGCCGACCGCCCCGAGTTCGTCCGCCTTGCGGTCCCGCGCCGTCGCTACCACGACGAGCACCTCGACCACATCGTCGAAACCGCCACAGCCGTTCAGGAGCGCGCCGACGAGTTGACGGGCTACGAGATCGTCGAGGAACCCGTCATGCCCGAACTGCGCCACTTCAGCGCGCACCTGCAGCCGAAGGAGTAGCGGACGCGGAACGACCCCGCCGGTTCTCGATTATCGTCCTTCGATCAGCCGATCCCCGATCCGCGAGGGGAGTCCCGCCTCCCGAACGGCGTCCCTGACGGCCTCGACGTCGTACGCGACCCGGTGGAGGTCGACCGACATCGTGTCCAGGTCGAGGACGGCGTAGGCGGCGCGCGGATTCTCGTCCCGTGGCTGGCCGACGCTGCCCGGGTTCATCACGATCCCCTCGTCGTACTTCTCGGCCGCCTGGACGTGCGTGTGGCCCATGATCAGCACCTCCTCGTCCTCGAGGAGCCCTGGTGAGAAGTCCTCGGGATAGGTGTAGCGATCGGGGTCGTCGGGGTGCCCGTGGACGACTTTCACCCGACCGTCGTACTCCGTCCGCTCGGTCGGGAGTCGTTCGAGCCAGGAGTATTGCTCCGCTGAAATCCGATCCTTCGCGTGGTCCACGCCGGCCTTCGCCATCGAATTGAACCCGAACGCGGTACCGCCCGCCACCGCCCGGTCGTGGTTGCCCGCCACCGTTGGGACGGCCGAGCGGTCGTCACGGAGCTTGCTCCGAACTGCAGTACCCAGGTCGCCGACCCCGCGCATCGCGTCGACGCACTCGCCGGGCCAGGGGTTGTAGCCGACGACGTCCCCGGCACACAGCAGGTCGTCGACCGGCGGCATGTCGTCGAGGACCGTTTCGAGGGCGACCCGGTTGGAGTGGACGTCCGAGATGACGCCGACGTTCATGTTCCGGGCGTTGGTCGCCGGGGTAATCAGTCCTGTCGCTCCCCGGCGTCACGACCCCAGTTTCAGGTCGAAACCTACTCGCCGTTATCGATGGCCGTCTCGACGCCGGTCCCGTCGACCGTCACGCCGGCCGCACAGACCGCGTGCTCGAAGTCCAGGTCGAAGGCCTCGCTGGCGGCCCCTTCCGCCGTGGTCGCCGCGAAGTCGAACGCTTCGGGCCGGTCCTTCTCGTAGGTCGCGACGAGCGTGGGTTCGTCGACTTCCACGACCAGCAGGGCGTCCCGGCGGACGATCCCGACGTGGGCCGTCTCACCGTCGGCACCGAGGACACCTGCGATCCGGGGCGTGTCGTAGTCGTCCTTCTCGTAGTCCAGCGCCAGCAGCGCCTCG
>DATFIX010000196.1:0-2386 GCA_035269625.1 Natrialbaceae archaeon | reverse complement strand
CTCGACGTGATCGAGGAGGTAAAACGAGCCGTGCAGTTCGCTGATGGTCCGCACGGTGAAGCCGTCCCCCCGGAAGGGCTCTTGCCGGAGCCGGTCGATGAGCTGGCGGGGAACCTCGTCGACCAGGTTTCGGGAGACGAGGATCGAGACGTCCACGTTCCGCTCGAGTGCGCTCGCGAGACGGTTCAGGACGTCCGGACCCACCTCGGCGATGTCGAAGGCGGGCGTGAACACGTCGGCGACCATCACGACCTCCTCGTCGGCGACGTCGATCCGCTCGAAGAGCAATTCGATCGCGTCCTCGGTCCCGATGGCTGTCGTCCAGAACCGTTCCTCGACGGTGGACTCAGCGGAGAGGTCGTCGATCAACTGGTTTCCAACCATCTCGGTCCGTTCGATCTCGGCGGAGAGCTCGCGCCGCCGGGACTCGACCAGTCGGTCGATGGCCACCTCCGGCTCGACCGCGACGTACTGTTTCGGCCGGCTCGCTGCCTGTGCACGGACCATCCCGTGGGCCTCCAGGCTGTCGAGAACGTCGTAAATCCGGCCTTCCGGAACGCCGCTCGTCTCGGAGAGATCCGACGCCGACACCGGCCCGAGACCGAGGAGATTTCGATACGCACGATCTTCGTAACTCGAGAGCCCCAGTTCGCGGAGATCGGCCATGCCCGGGATTTCCGCCGGAGGTGTTTATACACTTTGCTCCCGTTGTTATTTCTTTTGGCCAGGTCCGATTTCGCCCCGTTCGTAGTGCTACTGAGGAATATTACCAGGCGAATTTAATATAAGAAAACAAAAATTTTGTTGGGTTAGGTTTGGATACCCTTTTCAATCGGGTCGAATAAACTTTCAACAAGAATGGAGTGTAATCGATCGGGTGAACCCGGAAAGGAACTCGCCGCCCTGGCGGTCGCAGCCCTCGTGGTCGTGGGGTCTCTCGGCGGCGTCGCCCTACTGGGCGCCGATACGGCCCGGGCCGCGAACGACGGGACGAACGTCGTCGAGGGGACGCCGGACCTGAACGCGTCGACCCCCGATGCGCGGTTGAGTCCCGGGCAGGACGGGACGATCGGGATCTCGCTCACGAACGACGCGACGATCGACGACAACGGCGGGACGCATCCGGCCGAGGCGAGACAGCGAGCGGGCGAGGCCAGGTCGATCGAAGTGAACGTTTCCGACACGCGTGACGCGCCGATCACCGTCGAAACGGGTCGGCAGTCCGTCGGGACGATCCAGGACGGCCAGTCTTCGGGCCCGCACACGTTCAACGTCCACGTGGATGAGGACGCCGAGGCAGGGACCTACACGATCGAGGCCACGACCGAGTACCGCCACGCCAGGCGCGTCGAGTACCAGTACAACAACTATACCGAGAGTTACGAATACAACGAGACGGTCGTCACCAGGACCGAGACCGAGACCGTCACCGTCGTCGTCGAACCGGAAGCTCGGTTCAACGTCACGGCCGTCGATCACGACGTCCCGCTCGGCGGGGAGGGGATCGTTTCCGTCGAGATCACCAACACCGGCGACGAGAACGTGACGGAATCGACGGTGTCGCTAACTTCCAGCGACTCCGATTTCTATTTCGGCTCGGGAACGGCCACCTCCGAGGCGACGGTCGGGGTCTGGAAGGCCGGCGAGACCAAACGGCTCCGGTTCAGGGCCGGAACGGTCGAGGCTGCCGTTGACCGCTCGTATCCGATCGACGTCGCGGTTTCGTTCACGAATAGCGACGACAATCAGCAACGAATGACCGACCAGATCGGGATCCGCCCGCGCGAGCGCACACGGTACGACGTCGTCTCCGTCGAACACGACGTGCCAGAGGGCGGCGAAGGGACGATGACCGTCGAGATCTCGCACACGGCGGGCAAGCTGATTGAGGACGTGGCGGTGACGGTCTCGACCCGCGAGTCCGAGGTGTATCTTGGTTCGGGAGGGTCTCGCTCGGCACGGTCCATGGTGGGATCGTGGAGTCCCGGCGAGACGAAGGAACTCACGTTCCGGGTCGGGACGAGCGAAAACGCGGTCGACCGATCGTACCCGATCGACCTGGAGTTCGAGTACTCCGACAGGGACGACAACGAGAACTCGCGGACAGCGTTCGTCGAATTCCGGCCGAAGGCGGGCGACGGCTTCGACGTGAAAATCGTCGAACATAACGTCCCCGAGAACGGTGAAGGGACGCTGACGATCGAAATCGATCGGACGGCGACGAAAAACGTGTCAGATGTGTCGGTGACCCTGTCTACGCGGTCATCGGAAGTGTATATCGGATCCGCGTCCTCGCGCTCCGAGACGGCGGTGGTGGACCGGTGGGGTGCTGACGAGAGAAATCGGCTCACGTTCCGGGTCGGGACGAGCGAAAACGCCATCGATC
>DATFIX010000195.1:0-2658 GCA_035269625.1 Natrialbaceae archaeon | reverse complement strand
TGCAGACATGGCACCATCCCGCGACCCCCGCTATCGACTCGCCACGACCGACGACGTCCCGGCCATGCAATCGGTCGTCCACGAGTGCTGGGCGGCGGACTACCCGACCGTCATCAGTTCGGAAGCGATCAAGGATGGCCTCCTCGAATGGTACGAAGAGGAACAGCTCGGCCGTGAAATTCGGTCGGCAGATGCGGTCGTCGCCGTCTCGGAGACCGACGACGTCCTGAGTGGGTTCGCCCACGCCGTCCTGGACGGCGAGGAAGGGACGATACTCAGGCTCTACGTCCTCCCTCGGGAGCGACGGAGCGGAATTGGGACGGATCTGGTCGAGTACACGATCGACGAACTGGAAGCCCGTGGGGTCGATCGGGTCTTCGCCCTGGCACTCGCGCGAAACGACGTCGCCGCCGAGTTCTACGGCGCGACGGGGTTCGAACGTGTCCGGACCGAGAAAACCACCATCGCAGGCGAACGGTACGACGAACTGGTCTTCGAACGGCCGATCTGAGTAACAGGGGTGCGAGAGTCCCGACCGACTGAATTATTGACCCGGGTCGATCGGATTTTGTGTTCTACGATGGTCACCGCGGGCCAAGTCATATGTTGTCATCCCACGTATTCGCCCCCGCATGACCACGACGCTCGAACTCGCCGAATTCGTCCAGTCGGTGTCCGACGATGGGTTCACCGAGGAGACCCGGGAGGAACTCAAAAAGCGGTTGATCGATTCGGTCGGCATCGGAATCGGGTCACTGGGGCACGACCCGGTCGACGCGGTATACGACACGGTCCGCACGGCAAACAAGGGCAACGCCTGCCTGCTCTGGGGGCGTGGCGGGACCGCCTCGATGGAGGGAGCCGCGATGCACAACACCGCCCTCACACGGTACCTCGACTTCATGGACTCCTTTCTCGCGCCGGGGGAGACGCCGCATCCGAGCGACAACGTCGGGGCCGTCGTGGCCGCCGGCGAAGCCGTCGGCGCGACGGGGGACGAACTCCTGGAGGGAATCGGCGTGGCCTACGAACTCCAGGGCGAACTGGCCTGGAACGCCCCCGTTCGTGACCGGGGATGGGACCACGTGACCCACACCGTGATCTCCGCGACTGCTGGCGTCGCAAAGGTCCTCGGCCTCGACGTCGAGACCACCCGCGACGCCATCGGCATCGCCGGAACGGCCCACAACGCTTTGCGCGTGACCCGAACCGGCGGCATCAACGAGTGGAAAGGGATCGCGTCGGCCAACGCTGCCCGGAACGCCGTCTACGCCGCGTTACTCGCGAAGAACGGCATGGAGGGACCGAAGAACCTCTTCGAGGGGCAAAAGGGGTGGAAACAGATCGTCTCGGGCGAGTTCGACGTCGACCTGGATCCCGGCTGTACCCGGGTGCACGACGTGATGACGAAGAAGTACGTCGCGGAGACCTATGCCCAGTCCGCCGTCGAGGGAATCATTGAACTCGCGGCGGAACACGACGTGGATCACGAGGCCGTCGACTCGATCCACCTCGATACCTTTGCCGGGGCGAAACTCATCATCGGCGGCGGCGAGGGGTCGCGCTACGAGGTCGAGACGAAGGCCCAGGCCGACCACTCGCTGCCGTACATGCTTGCAGCGGCACTGATCGACCGGGAGATGCTGAACGCCCAGTACGACCCCGAACGCATCCAGTCCGAGGACGTCCAGACCCTGCTCCGGACGGTCGATGTCGAGGCGGACGACTCGTTCACCAAGCGCTTCGAAAACGGCGAGATGCCCGCCCGGATCGAGGTCACGCTGGAGGACGGGACCATTTACGAGGTCGAGAAGGCCGACTTCGAGGGGCACCCGAACAACTCGATGTCCTGGGAGCAGGTCGAAGCGAAATTCGAGGCCATGACCCGCGACCACTTCCGGTCCGGGCGACGGAAAGACCTCGTCGAGACGGTCCGTGGAATCGAGGCCCATCGCGTGGCGGACCTGACGGCGTTGCTGGCCTGACCGGGAAACGAACGGGAACGGCGGAAAAGCGACCGAAATGCAGGACCGACGGAAACGCGAGGGAAATGCTTGTTTCGAGGTAACGAGAGGCGAGGCTCGAACGCCAGGCCGAAATTCTAATAATTCCGCTACTTGCCGTAAAATATAATTTTATTTCACCAAATCCGTATCGCGCAGGCCGACTTAGGCGGCCTTGCGACCGGTAGTCTCGGACTCGCCAGCCATCCGGCCGACGGTCGTCAGGCGGTAGCCGAAGTAGACGGTGTACAGCCCAGCGATACCGACGAGGGTGTAGACCCCGAATTCGGCCCAGGCCCAGTCGGCCAGGAGGATGTTGACGACGTTCCAATTGGCACCATCCGTGAGGAAGTGCGCCGCGCCGACGAGACCCCAGTTGATCGCGCCGACCACGATCAGGAGTAGTCCAACCCAGTCTGCGTAGTTCGTCTTGAACATTTTAGTCATGTTAATCACTCTAGTTGAGCAAACAAATATACGATCTTTGAGTATATAAGTATATTGTCTAATTCGCGCCACGATGCCCGTTTTCGTGACTCGGTTGGCCGATTTCCGAATCGCTGACCAGATTTGAAGTGGGTTTACGCCTAGTGGGAACGCACAACATGGTCAACCGCACCTTCGAGTTCCTGCACCACAACGAGCGCGAGGAAAA
>DATFIX010000194.1:0-2321 GCA_035269625.1 Natrialbaceae archaeon | reverse complement strand
GAGCAGTCCGCCGTCCAGTTTTTGCACTTGCTCGTCCAGCGCCTCGAGAAGGTCGAGGCTGTCGTGCACTTCCACCTCGACCCGACGGCCCACGACGAGGCGACGATCGAGACGGTCACCGAACTCGTGGACACCGTCGAGGGACCCGAGCCTACTCGCAACGCTGGGGACCAGAGTTCTACTGCAAAACCCACGACCCCGGCAAATGAACACGAACCGATGGAACACATCACCGACGGGGGCGTGACGACTGATGGGGCCGCGGGGACCGCCGACCGATCGAGGCCCGACGACATCGACGAGGCGACCGATCAGGACGTCGCCGACGCGTACGCCGACCTCTAGAGCCGTCAACGGAGACGTTCGCGCGACGTTTTACCGGTGTAGTGACCCATGGGGCTGACTTGCGCTTGCCCGGACCCATTCGAGTGACGCGAGAATACGCCGCGAAGCGAGACGCGACCAGCGGGAGCGTCTCGAAGACGTGAACGGGGAACAAAGACCCGTGAGCGCGGCGACCGCAAGCGCGTCGAGGGCGTCCGGAGTCGTCCCGGCTCCCCGGCTGTCTGCCACGAAACCCGACGAAAACCCCGACTGAACGGCATCCATCGCACGGTCCGGTTTACGGGACCCAACCTGGTGAACCGTTCTAGCGGTGCATAACGAACCTGATCCCGTGACCCACCAGCACCATCCCATCAATAAGAAACCATTAATACACTGTCCACTCGCGCCAGAAACATGTCAGTAACTGACATCCCCTCGATCGACCTCGGCGAGCACCCCGAGACGCGCACGGGACTGCTGACCGCCACCGTCATCAGTATCCTCTGGGTGGTTGCGGTCCGCATCGGGCTGGCGCCGGTCATTAACGACCCCGTCAATTTGGTCACCTACGTCGGCGTCATCGGTGGCATCCTCGGGGCCGCCGGCATGCTAGCCGTCCTCAGGTGGCAGGACCTGGGTCATTCGCCCGCGACACAAGTCTGGGCGAACTACCTCGCCGACGGCGAGGGCAACCCCACCGAGTACGTACGCCAGGGCACTTACCTTCATCTCCTGTACGGCGCGGTCGCCGGCGGCGTCTATCCCCGCCTGTTCTACCTGCTGGGGATCCGCGCCGATCTCTACGCCACCCTGCCCTGGTCGCTCGCAGTCGGGATCGCCTTCGGACTGCTCGCGTTCGTCGTGGCGATGGGCCTCGTCGCCGTCGGCGTCATTGAGATGGACGTCGACGGCCAGCGCGTCGGCGCGTTCCTGAGCTTGCACCTGCTGTATGGCCTGGTGGTGAGCGCCGTCGTCGGCCTGTACGTCCCGGTGCTTTCGGGCGTACTCTGAACCCGGATTCGAACCACGACCGACGCGACACCCGCCCGACCCGGTATCGACCCGCACCCGACCTCATGGACACGCTCGTCGACTCGGCCACTGACAGCGAACGGAAAACCCCAACCTCACGGAACGAAAGGACCCAAAACGGTGGTGACGCATGTCGGGGGGAGAGTGTCGATAGCGGCAGGGTGTCGGGAGTGACTGGACGTCGGGAACGGTCGAAGGGTCCGGGGCTATCGACGACGCCCCTCGCGATCGTCGACCCACCCCCCATCCCGCTATCGACGACCCGTGCTTCACGTTGACACCCCGTAAACCCCCGAGGCTACTCCCGGGAACTGAAAACGTCGAGCACCGAGGGCGCGAACCGACGCCCGACGGAACCCAGCACCAACGCCCCACGAAACCCGTCACCGACGTCCATGCCCACGCTTGCGGCCGTGGCGACAGCCCTTCCGGGAGCGACCGGGCCCCCGAGCAGGCGGTCGCTCCTCGCTACGAGTGGCGTCCTCGACCGAGTCGGACTCCGTCGAGGAGCCCCCGTCGGTCGCCGGACGAGCGCCGCCCGCCCCGCTCCCGCCGGCGTCCTCGGCGGGCTCGGTTTCCAGTAGCGTCTCCACCCGGCGCTCGAACTCCTGTTCGTCGATCTCGCCGGCGGCGTACTGCTCTTTGAGCGTCTCCAGGGCTGTATCCCCCGAAGTGGCCCCGGCGGAGGACCCACCGGAGCGATCACCGTCTCCAGCAACCGCATTCGAACCGGCCCACGCGAGCGCGGCCACGCCGAGCACGACCGGAAGCCAGACCCCGCCAATCCCGGCGATCCCGGCGAGGAAGGCCCCACCCACCAGTACCCCACCGAGGACCAATGGACGGTCGAGCGCTGACGAGAGTATTGTTCGATTCACGCAAAAAAGTCAGGCCCAGGGAGCCAAAAGGATCACGGACGGTTGCGATCACGACCGAGAGATGAAACGGGCCACTCGTGCCCG
>DATFIX010000193.1:0-4742 GCA_035269625.1 Natrialbaceae archaeon | reverse complement strand
GCGAGCGAAAGGCCGGCGACGACGGCGACGATGGTCAGCGGCTGGGCCACGGTGATCCCGTTGAGCGTCAACAGGAGGAGCCAGGCGGCGGCCTGGATCGGTGCCAGCGTCGCCGTGGCTATCAGCTTCGCGTCGACGATGTCCCACGTCGTGAGCGGGGCGACCCGGAGCAGTTCGAGGGTCCCGCGCTGGATCTCCTCGGTCATCGAGTCGACGGCAATCGACCCGCTGATGAACACCGGGAGGAACATCAGGAGCGGGATCAGGATCGTGTAGGTGAACCCGAAGTACGGGCTGGCCCGGATCCGGTCCGGGAGCGACAGCGGCTGACGACCGAGGTACCGCACCCGGTCCAGTCGCTCGGAGCGTTCGTAGGCTTTCAGCGCGCTCTGCAACTGGACCACCGTCATCGTCGTCCGTATCGACCCCTCGGCGACGATCGCTTCGACCTGGACCGCGCTCTCGCCCGTCCCACCGTCTCTCCGATCGGTGATCAACACGGCGTCGATGATCCCGTTCTGGAACGCCCGCTCGGCGACGGACTGGGACCCGAAGACCTCCGGTTCGACGCCGTCCTCGTCGGCCAGCACCCGCGAGAGATCACCGGCGTCATCCCCCGCGACGCCGACGTTGACCGTGTATCCCTGGGACGAGCCCGGATCGTACATCGAGACGAGTCCAACGACCAGGAACGAGGAGAACGCGGCCACGAACAACTGGATCAACAGGGCCAGGACGATCGTCTTCTCGGATTTCAGCGACGCCAGTTCGCGTTTGGCGATGGCCAGGCGAGCACTGATCGACGCGAACCGGGATCGATCCTCAGATGGCACCGCCCATCACCCCCGCGTCGTAGACGAGGACGAGGACCGAGAGGTTGTAGGCCAGGTGAACCCCCGCAGCGACGACGAGGCCGGCAACCCAGCCACGCCGCCCACGACTGGCCCCGATCGCCGAGATGGTCGCGGTCGCGGCGTGGAGTGCGAGGGGAGCCAGGAGCAGTACCGCAGCGGGCAGGAGACCGAACGAGAGCGCGCCGGCGCCGCCACCGACGCCGAACGCGGCCTGCCCGACGACGTAGTCCTGCAGGCCGACCAGTTGCGCCACGAGGACCAGTTTCTCGCCCAGGAAGAACCCGACACCCGCCAGCACGCCCAGCACGACCGCGACGGCGGTCGTTCGGTCGAACCTCGCGTGGGCGAACCCGGCGTAGACGTGGATGCTCTTGGCGAGTTCCTCGACGGTTGCGACCGCGACGAACAGCAGGACGATCCCGAGTCGGTTCAACAGCGGGCTTCCCGTGATCGCCCCGCTCAGCGGGAACGTCGCCGCGACGACGAGGAGTTCGGCGACGATCACGAACGGGATGAACGCCACGCTGAGGAGGAGTATCGACGGCCGTCCGCGGACCTGGCTCACCACCGCGTCGAGGACCTTGTGCGGGATCGCCCGCTGGGTGAACATGTCCTCTTCGCGGTAGACGCCGGCCCCCAGTCCGAAGAGGATCAGCGCGGAGAGGAGAAACGGCCCGGTCGAGAACAGGTACTCCACGAGCGCCACCCCGCTGCCCGACAGGTCCCGGACGACGAGGGTCAGCGGGGAGATGAGTGCGATCGGCGTCACCTCCGTAAAGATCGCCGGGAGGAACACGTACGACGTGAGAAACACCGACAGCGACACGGTCACGAACGAGAGTTCCTTGAACGACCGGGCGAACATCCCGCCGACGAAGGCCGTCGCGAGAAAGAGCAGGGCGATCGGCAACACGGCGGCGACCGAGAGCCAACTTCCACCGACGGCCACGGCGATAAGGGTCGTCACGATCGCCAGTACGAGGAAGTAAGGCAGGGTCTTGCCGGCGACGATGTCGCCCCGCGTGACCGGCGACACGAGCATGAGTTCGCCACGACGGTTGAGTCGTTCCTCCATGATCGAGGAGCCGTAGGCCTGGATGACGAAGTTCATCGGGACGACGAACACGAACGCCAGGACGAGCGACCCGAAGGGGAACGGTGGCTGAATCTCGCCGGGAGCGCCCTGGGTTTGCCCGCCGAAGAGCCCCGACCCGCCGACGTTCAACGCGCCGAAGCCGCCACCGCCGCCGCTGTCGTCGTCTTCGGTGCCCCCGTCACTGGCGGCTCCGTCACCCGAACCGCCATCCCCGCTTCTGCCGGCACCGCCTTCATCCCCCTCTCCGCCATCGTCGGCACCGGCACCTTGCATTTCCGCGCCCACTTGCGACCGATATTCCAGCGAGACGTTGATCGGAAAGGCGGCCGACTCGTTGGGTTCCTGGCGCATCAGGTAGTCGTTGTATCGCTGGACGGCGTTGCGGAACTCGTCGTACGCGGCCCGGCTTTTCCGATCGTTATACTCGTAATAGACCCGGCCCTCCTCGATCGCGAGGTCGACGCTTCCGGTTTCCAGGTCCTCGACGGAAGCCTCGGTCGCCACGAACTGCGAATTCCGTTGGACGACGGCCCGATAGGGGCTGTCGTCGTCCAGGCCGACCCGGTAGATTCCCCGGTCGAAGTCCACGCCCTGGCTGACGATTGCCGGCCCGACGAGGATTCCCAGCGCCGCCCCGACGACGACGAGGGCGATCGTTGCCCGGTTGATCGTCCCCGCGTTCCGGGACACCTCCCAGCGGGCGATGCGAAGGATCTTCCGCGGGTTCACGAATCGACCGCCTCCGCGGCCTCCGTCGGCGATTCGCCGGCGATCTCCAGGAAGATGTCCTCCAGACTCGGATCGACGGTCCGGATGTCCTCGATTTCACCGCCGCGCTCTTCGGCCGCGGTGCGAAGGTCCTCGACGTCGGCCATCTCGTCAACGACGGAGCGGAACCGGCCGTTCTTCTGGACGCTGCCGGGTACCTCGACGCTGGTGAAGACGTGGTACTCGGTCTCGCCGTAAGTCTCGCGGATCTCTTCGAGCGTCCCCCGGGCGATGACGTCGCCGTGGTTCATGATGGCGACCCGATCGCAGACGTCCTCGACGTGAAAGAGGTTGTGCGCGCTGAAGATCACCGTCCGACCGCCCGCGGCGAGTTCGCGGGTAAAATCGATGATGTAGTTGGTCGTCAGCGGATCGAGACCGCTGGCCGGTTCGTCGAACACGAGCACGTCCGGGTCGTTCACCAGTGCCCGGGCAATGGCGACCTTGCGTTTCATCCCCTTGGACATGTCCCCGATCTTGCGCTCGCGGTGTTCCAGGTCGAGGCGGTCGAGCGCGTCGTGGATGCGTTCCTCGGCCACCGCGTCGGGAACGTCGTAGAGGTCGGCGAAGAAGTGGAGATAGGAGCGGCCGGTCATCTCCTCGTAGAGGGGCGACTCCTCGGGGAGAAAGCCGAGGTTGCGACGCATGTCGGGATCGCCGGCGTCCATGCCCGCGACCGAGACGGTGCCCTCGGTCGGTTCGACGAGGCCGGCGATCATCTTCAGCGTCGTCGTCTTCCCCGCCCCGTTGGGACCGACGATGCCGAACACCTCGCCCGACTCGACGGTGAACGTGCTGCCCGTCACTGCCTCGAAACCGCCGTACTCCTTGCGGAGCTCCTCGACGACGATCATTCGGTACCGGAAGCAAGAACCGGCCCCACTTCACGATACTGGCCCCCGGCAGTTCTTGGTGGTTCGGACCCTTGCTCCGACCGTGACTCGCCGGCACGCGATCGAGATGGTCCGGACTCCCGAGGGGCGTCGCATCCTCGTCTCCCGGAGGGTCGAGGCCGCACCCGAGGCGGCCTGGAAGCTGTTCACCGACACGACGCGCTGGGCCGACTGGGGGCCCTCGATCACGGGGGTCGAGTGCGAGGATCGCTTCGTCGAGGCTGACACGGAAGGGTACGTCCGCACGGTCGGCGGCTTGCGCGTTCCCTTCCGCGTCGAGACCTGTCGCGACCGGCGGTGGACCTGGCGGGTAGCTGGCATTCCCGCGACTGGGCATCGAGTCGAGTCGGTCGATGCGGGAGAGGGCTGCCGGATCGGGTTCGAAATACCGATCTGGTCGGCACCGTACGTATTCGTCTGTCTCGTCGCGTTGCGCCGGATGGACCGACTCCTGTCGAGTGAAGCGTGACTCGCCTTACAGGGTCAGGTTGACCGCGTAGGGCCATTCAGCTCCGGCGAGCACAAGGAGCGTCAGCGAGGCCCCGAGAAGGGCGACGTTCTTCAGGAAGTGCGTCATCTCCTGCTGTCGCCGTTCGGGATCGTCGACCGTCCAGAAGTCGTGCATCATTGGGGTGGCGACGACGAAGAACAGCGCGAGCGCGCCAGCGCCGAGGGCGGGATAGACGCCGAACACCACGGCCAGACCGCCGACGGCCAGTTGCCCGCCGCTGAAGACGACCGCGAGCGACGGCGCGGGAATCCCTTTCGACGCCGCGTATCCGGCCATCCCGTCGACGTCCATGAAGTGGTTCAGTCCCATGAACGCCAGCGTGCCGCCGATCAACAGCCTGGCGACCATCAGCACGATTCCCACGTCGTTCGTCAGTTCGAGGGCCACGTGGCGTCACCTCCTGTCTGACGGCCGGGCGTCTGGTCGATCGTTGCGCTCCGTGTTTCGTTCATAGCTGGTAACATCGCGTTACCTGGTTCGGTTCCGAACCCTCAAGTACTTTCGCGGACGTAAGCTCCACCAGGTAACACCGATGTCATCCGGACTGCAGGGAACTCGGACCGGCGATTCTGGACCGTGTGCGGTGGTCGAGTCGATGGAACAGCTCGGGTCGAAGTGGC
>DATFIX010000192.1:0-2304 GCA_035269625.1 Natrialbaceae archaeon | reverse complement strand
CGAGGTCGTCGACGGCGGCGATTGCCCCGGCGTTCTCGACGGCCCGTTCGGTTTCGATCTGGGCGATCGTCAGGATCCGATCGTTGGCGGTCTTCACGTAGTCCTCGTATCCCGTCACGTACCCGGAGGCCCTGACGGGCGCGACACCCCGGATGCCCTTCGGCGGGTATCGGGCGGCCGCGACGAAGGACTCGGCCGCCTCGCGGGTGTCGATCATCGGTGCCATCACACCCTCAGCGCCGGCGTCGAGGGCGCGCTTGATCCGCACGGGATCGTTCCACGGAACCCGGACGACGGGTGCGGCGTCGCCCCCGGCGTCGACGCCCCGGAGCAGGTTCTCGAGGGTTTCGACGCTCGTCGCGGCGTGTTCGGTGTCGAGGAAGACCAGATCGAAGTCCAGCGCGCTGCTCAACTCCGCAATCGCCGGATGGCCGATCGAGACCCAGGTCGCGGTGACGGGTTCGCGGTCGCGGATCGCGTCGCGGACTGTCATGGCTAGAGGGGCGGCGTGACGGAGCAAATACGTTGGCCTCGCGGTGGCGACCGCCCCTTCTCGACGCGCGCTCGCTCCCCGTGGACATCCGGTCGACGGACAAGCGGATCGACCAACGTTTTGCCCGGGCGACCCTACAGCGGGCCATGGGCGCGCTATCGGACCTCCGGGTTCTCGACCTCACACAGATGCTTGCCGGACCGTACTGCACGATGCTGCTCGCGGACATGGGTGCCGACGTGGTGAAGGTCGAACGCCCGGGCGGGGACCTGATCCGGGAGAACCCGCCGTACGTGAACGATCCCGAGTCGGAACCGTATGGGGGCTACTTCCAGAGCGTCAACCGCGGGAAGCGTTCGATCGAACTCGACCTTCGAAACGATGGGGACCGGGAAGATCTCCTCACGCTGGTCGACGAAGCGGACGTCCTGGTCGAGAGCTACCGGGCCGGAACGATGGAGTCCTTCGGCCTCTCTTACGAGACGCTCTCGGAGCGCAATCCGGGACTCGTCTACGCCTCGATCCGGGGCTACGGCGACCCGCGATGTGGCGAGACGGACCAGCAGGACTGCCCCGCGTTCGACCTCGTGGCGCAGGCGCTCGGTGGCGTGATGGAGATCACCGGCGCCGCTGACGGCCCGCCGATGAAGACCGGGCCTGGCATCGGCGACCTCTACACCGCCGTCCTCCACGCGGTCGGCATCCTCGCCGCGGTCCACCACCGCGAGCGAACCGGCGAGGGCCAGTACGTCGACACCGGAATGTACGACGCCATGATCTCGCTGTGCGAGCGGACCGTCTATACTTACTCCTACACCGGCGAGGTGCTCACCCGGCAGGGCAATTCCCATCCGACGCTGTTCCCCTACGACGCCTTCGAGACGGCTGACGGGTACGTCGTGATCGCCGCCTTCTCTGACGGCCACTGGCGGTCGCTGTGCGAAGCGATGGATCGGCCAGATCTCGTCGCGGACTATCCGACGCCGGACGATCGTCTGGCAGCACGCGAGTACCTCCGAGGGGAGATCGCCGATTGGATGGGGGCCCACGACACGAAAACGGTCGTCTCGACGCTCCAGGGAGACGTTCCCGTTGCGCCGGTCCACGACGTCGCGGACGTCTTCGAGGATTCCCACGTCGAAGCGCGCGACATGCTGGCGACGGTCGAGCAACCGGGGGCCGACCGCGAGGTGACCATCGCCGGCAACCCGATCAAGATGAGCGAGACGAACCCCCGGCCGCGGGGTCGGGCGCCGCTGCTGGACGAGCATCGCGATGCGATACTTCGTGAGGCCCGGGACGGGCCACGGGACGAATCCTAAGGTCGGGATCGGCCCGACTCCGGCAAAACGGCCCCCGGATCGGGAAGCTATTTGTGGCCGCCGGCCCCAGCACGGGCCATGAGCGAGGACTGGCCCCACGACCCCGACGACGACGAGGGCAGCGAGGGTGGCCGCAAGTACGGCATGGCCATCATCGCGAAGAAGATCGACGAGGACGAGGACTTCCCGCTCTCGAAAGACGAGTTCCTCGACGAGCACGGCGGCGACCCGATCCGGATCAATTACCAGCGCGTGGTCGCCATGCGGGAGATCTTCGAGTACGTCGACCCCGACGAGTTCGAGACGTTTACCGACCTGCACCGCGCGGTCGGGAACGCCATGCGCGAAGGCGGTTTCTGGGACTACCACCCGGTCGGCGAGGATCCAGAGAAGAAACACGCCTGAGCGCCCAGGACGAGCGCAGACAGCGGCACGGATTGCCCGTCCGGTTTCGGGCCACTTTTGCGCGACGACGCCGAACGAACGCCC
>DATFIX010000191.1:0-5449 GCA_035269625.1 Natrialbaceae archaeon | reverse complement strand
GGGCGCCCGGAGGTGATCTTCGTCCAGTTTCTCCCGGGCGACGTTGCCCATGAGGTTCGCGGTCGCGGCCTCGAGGACGACGTAGCCATCCTCGTGGGTCCGGAGCGTGAACTGGTGGGCCCGGTTCCACTGGTCGCCGATCCAGTTCTCCAGACCCGGGGCACGTTCCGGAAGCACGGCCCGGACGGTCGCGAGGAGGTCGTCGAGGTCGTCGAACGGGGCGTTCCAGACGTCTTCCCGTCGAACCTCGTAAAGATAGCGCCCCGATCCCGTAGCCTCGACGAGATGGGCGAACTGCGTCAGCCTCGCGCGGGTGAACTGCTCGGGCTGGTCCACCACGATTTCGCGGCGCTCGGGGAACGGGACGACGCGTTCGCGCTTGGCGAGACCACCCCAGTCGCGGGGGAACCAGACGACCGGGTCACTCGACACGTCGAGACGGTCGACGATGCCGTCGCCCGCCAACTCGGAGAGGGCAGTGCTCGCCTCGTCCTGGGAGATCCCTGCAACCCTGGCCACCTGATCGGCCGTGAGCACCGGCCGTTCCAGGCGCTCGACGGCGTCGAAGAAGTCCGCCTCGGAGAGCGTCGATTCGGCGTCGGCCCGCTCTTCGGGGCCCTGGCCGGATACGGCTGACTCGTCGCCGGTGTCGCTGTCGGTCACTGCCGAACCCTGGCGCCTGATCGACAAACGGCTTTCGCTCCGGAACCCTTGGCCGGCCGAATCCGGCGGCTCGAACCCGCGGGAGCGCCGGCTACTCGTCGAACCGGTAGCGGTACGGCTGTTCCCGGATGACGTCGACGTCCCCGTACTCGGCCCGCCGCCCGAGGACGGTCGCCACGCGGTGGGAACTGTCGAAGTCCTCGCCGTGTTCCTCGAGCAAGTCGACGATCTCCCGCGCAGTGAGCGGTTCGTCGGGATCGGCCTCGTCGAGCACCCGCTTGATCCGCTCGAACTCTCCCCGGCGGGTCATACGTCAGCCAACGTCACGGAATCACATAAATCGGCGTCAGACACGCGTCATACGCCGAATTCGGGCGATTCGACGGAAACGAACGGTATGACGAACGTCGGCCCGAGAACGGTTAGTCGGACTCCTCGGGAAACAGCTTCGAGCACCGCTGGGCGTCCGGATCGTAACAGTCCGGACACTCGGGTTCGAGGTCCACGTACCGCGTCAGTCGCTGGGCCACGTCGTCGCTGAGGGCGTGTTCCAGGCGACAGGCCTCGTCGTGATAGCCTTCTCGAACGCCGAGCCCCTCGACGAGGAATCGTTCGATGAGACAGTGTTTCTTCAACAGTCGCCGGGCCCGTTCGGTCCCGTCGTCGGTCAAGTGGGCCCCTTTCCGTTTCTCGTATTCGAGCAGGTCCTGCTCCTGCAGGCGCGACAGCATCTGGGTGACGCTCGGGGGCGAGACGTCGAGTCGATCCGCGATGTCGCCGGTCTTCGCCGGGTCGCCGTCCCGCGAGAGGAGGTAGATCTCCTTGAGGTACATCTCCGTGCTCTCGCTTTCGTGGTCTCCGTGGTGGTGGCTCATTCTCGCACCGGCTCCCGTTTCCCGAACCTATTCGGTGGGCAAACAAGTCTCTTCGCTTTCGCCCAAATCGATCGCACGGTCCTTACCCGTTCAGAACGCCTCGCCGATCTCGGCGGCGTAGTCCTCCGGGGCAACGTCGACGACGCCCTCGTCGTGGAGGATGGGGAAGAACGGCGAGTCGCTCCAGTAGTACTGGTCGAACACCGACCGTGCGACGACGTCGATCGTGGGATGGGTCGCCGGTTCGTCGGTCACCAGCGAGAACGCGACGTTGAAACTGTTGAGACCCAGGCCGCCGTAGGCCGAGAGAACGTTCGTCAGCCCCTCGGCGACGTCGCGGACGAGGTCGTCGTCCGGGTCGGGAATCCCGGCGTCGGGCAGGACACCGCGAACGTGTCGGTGGTGTTTCGGTGCAAACGGTGCGATCCAGGTCACGTCGCCGGTCGTCCCGACGTGGCGCTCGCCGTCGCGTTCGGCCTCGAGCAAGTCCGCCCAGTAGGTCGACCCCTCGGCCTCGTAGTAAGCCCTGGCGGCGGCCGTCCGCGCGGCCTGGCGGTTCGTCCCGGCGCTGTCAGCGAGCGTCTGCATGTGCGGGTGGATGATGCTGCTGCCCGCCGGGCGGAGGAAGTTCATGTTGATCGATCCGAACTGTGCGGTCTCGTCGGCCTCGAAGGCGGCCGTGACGTACTCCAGCGCGAGCGCAAGGCCATCGGCGAACTGGTCGACCGCGAACTCGTCGATGGGCACGTAGTGGTCCTCGGTGAGCACGACGACGTTCGAATAGCTCCCGTACGGGTTGAGGTTCGGGAACGACGTGGCCTCGCCACGGGTCCCGCGATCCACGTCGACGGGGCCGTCGTAGGTCGGCGTCGCGTCGGTCACCATGTCGGGGCAGAAGAAACAGCCCTCGTCGTCCTCGACGACGGGCGAGAGGTCCGGTTCCTCCTCCGGGGTGAGGAAGTTGTCCGGCACGATCCGGGCGTGGCGCTCGGTCAACGGATCCTCGCGGAGTTCCATCTCGATCGTCACCGGTTCGAAGTCCTCGAGTGGACTGTGAAAGGTCGTCGTCTGGGTGCTGGCGGTGAACTCGACTGGCATGGATAGACGTTCGACGACTCGATCCAAAAAGGTGTACCAGGGATTCCCGCCGGAGGTTTATGGGCTCTCCCGGCGCACACCCGTCTATCATGAGTACCGATTGCACGTTCTGTCGGATCGTCGAGGACGACCTCCCCAGTCGCACTGTCTACGAGGACGAGACGGTGCAGGCGTTCCTCGACGCCAACCCGCTCGCCACCGGGCACACCCTCGTCGTTCCAAAAGCCCACTACGAACGCCTGAACGACCTCCCCGAAGAGACGGCGCTGTCGCTACTGGGAACCATGTACCGGCTCCTCGCCCCGATAGAACAGGCTGTCGAGGCCGACGCCACGACGGTCGCGTTCAACAACGGCCCGGCGGCGGGACAGGAAATCCCACACGTCCACGGACACGTCATTCCGCGGTTCGAGGGCGACGGCGGCGGGCCGGTCCACGGCGTCGTCCTCTCGCGCCCCAACCTCTCGGCGGCGGAACTCGACGAAATCGCCGACGAGATCGCCGGCGGACTGGACTGAAAGGGGGTCGCCAAATCGCGAACCGGTCACCGTCGAGAGGAGGGAAGTCCACCGGCAAGCGTCTGGAAATCGGTCGGATCGCTCATCGTCTCCTGGAGGGCTCGCTGCTGGTCAGTCGGATCTCCGTCCGTCGTCGTCCGCGCCGGGTCCAGGACGGCCTGGGCGGCCGCCAGCGGTTCGTGAGTTTCCACGTAGACCGCCAGCGCGAACGTCGACTCGTCGAGGCCGGTTCGTCGCCGGACCGTCGTCCGGTCGATCTCGCCGTCGATCCAGCGCCGGACGACCGTCCGGTCGTCCCGGTCGACCGTCACGACGCCGGAAAATCCGAGCAGGTGAAGCGTCTTCACGGCGACCGTTCGCGTGACCCCGACCGTCTCCGCACAGCGTTCGACCGGGGCACCGCCGGCGAACTGGCGAGCGAGACTCGCGGCCTCGGGTGGGGAACACGGCAAGTCCGACGCGCACGTTTCGAGCCGATCCGCCAGCGACGTTCCCGCCGCGTCGACGACGGCCACGTCCCGCTGCTGCTGTTTCTCGACCGAACGAATTCCTTCGGCGATGTCGGCCAGCGCCATCGTTTTTCGACTCTACTCGTTCAAAAATAACCTTTACCCATTGCGTTCGGAAAGCGATCGTACCGGTTATCGGTACGATCGGTTCGGCTCGGTACCCGTAATTCCGACCAGCCGTTCCACGATATATACCGGGGAGCGACCAACCATCTAGCATGAAGTCCCTCCAGCCGAAGACGACGGAACAGTGCCCCGAATGTGGCGGCGAGGTCATCGCACGCGACGGCGAAGCGGTCTGTGTGGACTGTGGGCTGGTCGTCGACGCGAGTCGCGTCGACCGCGGACCCGAATGGCGCTCGTTCGACGGCAAGGATCGGAGTCGAACCGGTGCCCCACTCACGAGGTCCCGCCACGACAGGGGACTCTCGACCGAGGTCGGCCGCCGAAGCGACCTGACGAACCTCCCCGGCCGCAAGCGGCGCCGCTTCGTCAGGTTGCGACGGCATCACGCCCGGTCCCAGGTCTCCTCCAAGACGAAACGGAACCAGCGGACCACTTTCTTCGAGATTCGACGGCTCGCGTCGGTGCTCGTCCTCCCCGATCACGTCCGGGACGAGGCCTGCTCGCTCGTCCGTCGTGCGCAGTCGGACGACCTGCTCCGGGGACGCTCGCTCGAAGGGTTCGCCGCCGCGGCCACCTACGCCGCCTGTCGCATCGCGGGCGTCTCCAGAACGATCGAGGAGGTGATCGACGTGGCCCGGGCCGACGAGGGCGAACTCAAGGCGGCCTACGGCGCGCTCAACCGGGACCTCGGTCTGGCGATCGGCCCGATCGATCCCCGCGAGTACCTGCCCCGGTTCGCAAACGAACTCGGACTGCCCGTCGGCGTCGAGCGCCGAGCCACCGAACTCGCGACCGACGCCCTCGATCGTGGCGTGATCGGGGGCCGCAACCCCTGTGGCATCGCGGGTGCCTGCCTCTACGCCGCGGCGGATCAATGCGACGTCGCGTGCACGCAGGCCGAGGCCGCGAACGTGGCCGGCGTGTCAGCCGCGACGATTCGCGACGGCTACTACGTGATCACGGGACGAGAGTGAAATTCGGCCTCAGCGTACCCGGCCGAGGTAGAGCCAGCGGTTGGACCACAGCTGATAGGCCGTCGAGACCGCGATCACCGCCAGCAGGAGTGCGGACAGGAGCAGGCTGCCGATGGCGGGCAGCGCCGGCGCACCGAGTTCCGCCCCGATGACGGCGAGCGCTCCGACCGTGGCCACGCTCCGATAATACTCCCCCCATGTAATCCCGTACCGCGTCGTGACCTCCATGTGACGGTTGAGCGACCGTGCACCTGCTCCGAGTCGGACGGTTTTGCGACGCGAGTCGTATTCGACGACGTCCCACCGGTCGAGTTTCGGCAGATGGCTCTGGTGCAGGGAGTTGTAAACGCTCTTCCGGATGTTTTTCGGCGGCGGGGACTCCCCCGTTTCGTCCTCGGCGATCCGCCGCGCGAGCGTCCGGAGGTCGGCGACACCGCCGGTTTCCTGAAGCTGTTTGAGTACCTGTCGGCGACGATCGTTTCGCAAAAGATCGTGAATCTCGGATTCGTGGTCACCGTTCGTGGATATCGTTTGCATCGTCTCCCTCCATCGGCCAGTTCGCAGTTACCGTCCGCCGGCCCAATCGCGACCCTTTCCTGCCGGTCCACCATCGGGCCGATTTCCGTCCCCCGGCTGTCAGTCGCCTATCGACGTCTCCGAATACTCCCCTCATCCGCTGCCTCGCT
>DATFIX010000190.1:0-3333 GCA_035269625.1 Natrialbaceae archaeon | reverse complement strand
GACGAACCCCAGACGCCGCCCGAACTGGCCGCGGTGGTGGACTGTTCCCTCCAGACCGTCCACTACCACCTCCGGAGTCTCGACGAGGCCGACCTGGTCGAACCCGCGGACACCGGCTACTCCGAGAAGGGCGTCGAGATGACGGTCTACCGGGTCGCCGATCGCCCGCTGGTGCTCACGTCCGCGGACGGGGACGCGAAGTCGGGGCTTCGCCGGTTTCTCGGCCGGATCCTCGGTGGGGTCGGCGTGGTCGGCGCGGCGAGCCTCCTCGTCCAGTGGTGGCTCTCCCGCTCTGGGGATGGCGCCGGTTCGCCCCCGGCAACCAACGCCACCGCCCCGGTCGCGGGCTCCGGAGCAACGGGAACGATCCCACCTGGACTCGTTTTCTTCCTCGGTGGAGCAGTTGCACTCGCGACAGTCGTCGTACTGTGGTACTGGCGGCACGGCCTACCGGGAGCATGACTGGCGGACGGCCGTGGCGGTCGGATCTTCGCCGGGACGCTGCCCCGGGACCACGAACCCGTCAGGCGTGTTCGATGAACTCCTGATCGATCGGATCCTGGAGTTCGCCCGTGATCGCCTCGAAGCAGTCGGTCGCGGTCACGAGGCCCTGCACCTCGCCGCCGTTCAGGACCAGCGCCAGTTCCTGGTTCTCGGCCTGGAACTGGTCGATGACGTCGCTGATCGTCGCGTTTTTCGTCACCGTCATCGGCGGGGCCGCAACGTCGGTCAGGTCGAGGTCGCCGTTCTCGAGGTCGTCCTGCAGTCGCAACAGCGCCGGCGTGTACACGATCCCCCGGAGGTCTTCGAGATTCTCGCCCACCAGCGGGAACCGGGAATGGGGGTGCTCCGCCACGCGCTGGCGGTTCGTCTCGAGGTCGTCTTCGGTCGAGAGGGCGACGACGTCTTCGCGATCGAGCATCACCTTTTCGACCGGCGTATCGCCGATTTCGAGGGCGTTGACGACCTCGTCCTGGCGCTCGTCGGACAGGCCGAGGTTACTGAGCGACTCGCCCATCTGTCGCCGGAGTTCGGCCCGCGAGGAGGGCAGTTCGTGCCCGCCCTCTTCCATCTCTTCCTCGGCCCACGACCGGTCGATCGTCACGCCGAAAAGGCCGAGCAACCACTTCGCAGTGCGGTCGGAGACGTAGATGACCGGCCACATCAGCCTGGTCCACCAGTAGAGGATCGGCGCGCCGTACTTCGCGACGAGTCGCGTCCGTTCGACGCCGAGGTACGTCGGGGCTTGCTCGCCAATAATGACGTGCAGGAGGTTGATGATGGCCAGCGCAACGACGATGGACAGGGCCGTGTGGCCGCCCCCAGCCGCGCTCGCCAGCCCCAGCGCGACGAGGGCCGGATCGATCACCGCGGCCAGCGCGGGTTCGGCGACCACGCCGAGGCCGACGCTCGATATCGTGATCCCAACCTGACACCCTGACAGGAAAATCTCCAGTCGCTCGGTCATGTTCCAGGCCCGTTCGAGTCCCCGGGAGCCCGTGAACTCCGCCTCCGAGAACTGTCGAACGCGGGTCATCGCGAACTCGATCGTGACGAAGTACCCGTTCGACAGGAGCAAAATCGCGCCACCGACCAGTTTCAGGATCGTGACGGGATCGACCATTTTCCCTGGCCTATCGACGACGCACAATAAAACCTGTCGGCTCGGAACCGATACAATCGGGGAGCGGGTTCGTCGGTATCGGCGAACGGTCCCGTCGCTCGCATCCTCGACCCCTCGATTCTTTGTGCCCGCCCCACGAACGACCGTCGATGACCGACGACGCGGATTCGACCCCCGAAACGGACGCATCGGCGGGCGACGACACCGGTCCCGGCGCCGGGACCCGAGAGCCCGAGACGGTCCTGATCACCGGCTGTTCATCGGGGATCGGCCGGGCGACTGCTCTCGCGTTCCTCGAAGAGGACTGGACGGTCTACGCGACGGCCCGCGACGAGGGCGACCTCGAAGCTCTCGCCGACGCTGGTTGCGAGACGGCGGAACTCGACGTGACCGACGACGACGCCGTCGAGCGCGTCGTGGACCGGGTCGTCGAGGAACGGGGCGGCATCGACTGCCTGGTCAACAACGCGGGCTACGCCCAGATGGGGCCCATCGAGGACGTGCCGGTCGAGGACGTCCACGGCCAGTTCGACGTGAACGTCTACGGCCCGCATCGCCTGACGCGGGCCGTCCTGCCGCACATGCGCGACGCGGAGGACGGGACGATCATCAACGTCTCGAGTACTGCGGGCCGGCTCTCGTTCCCGGGCGGCGGCGTCTACTCGGGATCGAAGTTCGCCCTGGAGGCGATGAGCGACGCACTCCGGGGCGAGGTCCAGCCGTTCGGGATCGACGTCGTCCTGGTGGAACCGGGTCCGGTCGTGACGAACTTCCAGGATCGAGTCGAGGACGAGGTGGACGGTCTTCCGCGGAGCGAAGCTTACGAAGACGTCTACGAGATCATGGACGACTACGAGGCGATCGGCGGGGCGGGCCCGCTGGCCTCGGAACCGAAAGACGTCGCCCGCGTGATCCTGAACGCGGCGTCGTGTACCGATCCCGGACCGCGCTACCCGGTCGGCCCGGTCGCGAAGTACGCCATGCTCGCCCGGTTCGTCCCGGACCCGATCCGGGACACCGTGATCGGGCTCGCCCGGCGGGTGCTCGGCTGAGGCCGGGACGGATCGGATGGCTCACATGGTCGAGATCGAGAACCGCGACGTGCTCGCCGGAACGCCCGCCCGACAGCTGGCGCTTTCCTGCGTGACGGCCGGGATCGAGGCCGCGCTTCCCGAGCGCGTGATCCGGGGGTCGGTTGCCGTCGCCGGGAACGAACTGCGGGTCGGCGACGCGATCTACCACCTCGACGCCTACGACGAGATCCTGGTCGTCGGTGGCGGAAAACCGGCAGCCAGGGTGGCGGCCGCGCTGGAATCGACCCTCGACGACGTCTCGCTCCCGCTGTCTGGTGTCGTCGTGACGGACGATCCGGTGGCGACGGAACGGATCGACGTCGTCGAGGCGGCCCATCCCGTCCCCGACGAGCGCGGCGTGGCCGGCGCTCGGCGCGTGCTGGAGGCGGCCCGGGCCGCCGACGAGCGGACCCTCGTCCTGGCCGTGATCGGGGGTGGCGGAAGCGCCCTCCTGCCCGCCCCTGCCGAGGGGCTGTCGCTGGCCGACCTGCAGACCGTCACCGAGTCGTTGCTGGACGCCGGCGCGGACATCCACGAGTTGAACGCCGTCCGCAAGCACTGCTCCGCGATCAAGGGCGGGCGACTGGCGCGGGCGGCGACCCCCGCCACCGTCGTCTCGCTCCTCCTCTCGGACGT
>DATFIX010000189.1:0-2586 GCA_035269625.1 Natrialbaceae archaeon | reverse complement strand
AGGGCAGAGAGGGCGGCGGAGACCGAGGGAGTCATACGAGTGTCCAGCGCCGTTTCTGCCATATGTCTTCCGTCATCGACCAACGGGGGCTGACCGCCTCCGATCGGAATTCTTACGGTTCGGATGGCGGAATTTCCCCTCGATGGAGACGATTCGAAACGTCCTGCTGGTCAGTATCGATTGCCTGCGGGCGGATCGATACCGCGAGGGCATCGAGTCCGGGATTCTCCCGACGTTCGCGGCCCTCGACGACCGGGGCACGACGTTCGAGTCGGCGTTCACGGTCGCCAACACGACCGACCCGAGTCTCACCTCGTTCATGACGGCACGGTACCCGTTCGACCACGGTGTCGTCGAGAACGGGTGGGGCCTCGACGAGGAGTACGCGGTCGCCGCGGCGCAGTTCCGGGAAGCCGGCTACGACACGTTCGGGGTCGTCAGCGTCGATCACCTCAACCACGAGCACTCGCGACTGGGGCGGGGCTTCGACCGGTACTTCGACGGGGCGTCCTACGATACGCTGTACCCCTACCTCAGCAAGATCTACGACAACAAGATCTTCAACACGGTTTTCGGCGCGGTCAAGGACGTCGGCACCGAGACGTACACGGTCAAGAGCCTGCTCCGGGACACCGGGCTCATCAGCCTCCACGCCCGGCGCGGGAAGAACGTCACTGCCGACGCCATCGAGGGGCTGGACGAGTCCGAGGACCCGTTCTTCGGGTGGGTCCACTACTTCGACGTCCACGAGCCCCGAAACGCGCCCCGCGAGTACCTGGGCGATCACGACGAGTACACCGCGGCCATGATGCACGTCGACCGGGAGGTCGGCCGCCTGCTCGACGCCCTGGAGGAGCGTGGGCTGGCCGAGGAGACGCTGGTCGTCCTCACCGGCGACCACGGCGAGGCGCTGGGCGATCACGGCTACACGGGCCACGGGCGGACGCTCTACGACGAGGAACTGCACGTCCCGCTCGTGTTCGCCCACGACTCGCTGCCCGACGGCTCGGTCGAGACGCAGGTCCGGACGGTCGACATCCTCCCGACACTGCTCGAGGTCGCCGACGCGGAACCGCTCGACGGTCCCGGCGAACCGGTGTTCGACGACGACCCGGTCGAAGCGGATCGGCCGCTGTACACGATGGCCTATCCCACGTTCCACGACCGCGTCGCGGTGCGCGAGGACGGCTGGAAGCTGATTCGCGACCGCGATACCGGCGACGAGGAACTGTACGACCTCGAGACGGACCCCGACGAGCGGACCGACCTGGCCGGGGACGCGACGGATCGCCGGGAGGCGCTGGCGGCCGATCTGGACGACTGGCTTGCCGGGTTCGACGGGATCGAACGCCAGTCGATCGACGCGGACACCGAGGAGATGCTCGAGGACCTCGGGTACATGGACTAGTCGAAACCGATCGATTTCGCTCCCCGTTTCGTAGCACTCAAGTGGTAAATAGGTGATTTCCAGACAATGAGGGACGTCATCCTGGTCTCTGCGGATTCGGTCCGGTACGACTTCGTCGACGCGATGGATTTCGTTTCTACGCTCACCAATCACCGCGGCGTGACGGGCGCGCACTACACGCGCCCGAGCCTCGCAAGCCTGCTGACGGCCTCCTACCGCGGGGCGGTCGAGTCCCGGGCCGTCTCGCCGACGGTCGCCGAGGCGTTCTCCGAGGCGGGGTACGCGACGATCGGCCTCTCCTCCTCTCCGCACACGGACCCCCGGTTCGGCTTCGACGCCGGGTTCGACGTCTACGAGAACTACTCGCCGGCGGGCAACCGGGGGAACCCGCTCCGGCAGTTCGCCTCGCAGTTCGACCTCGTCCGGCGGGTGTACCATCGCGTCCGGCCGCCACACGCGAAGCTCTCCCACCGGCTTCCGGACGAGGAACTGATCGACAACGCGATCGAGGCGTTCGACGACGAGTCGGGGCCGCGGTTCATGTGGCTGCACATGATGGGGACCCACCGGCCGTACGGGCTCGGTGACGACGCCGTCCCCAAGTCGATCGACCGTCGGGCGCTGTTCTCGCCGGACAGGATCGACGACGAGGACGAGGCGATCATCGAGGACCGGTACCGGGCGTCGCTGGGCCGGGCCGACGAACAGATCCGGCGCCTGGTCAAGTCGGTCGACGCCGAGGATCCGCTGGTGGTCTTCACCTCGGACCACGGCGACGAGTTCGGCGAGGAGGGGCACTACTTCCACCAGCCCCAGCGTCGCCGGATCGCCGAGGCGCTGACGACCGTGCCGGTGGCGACGAACGACCTCGACCTGCCCGATCCCCTGAGCCTGCTCGACCTCGGGCCGACGCTCCTGAACGCGGTCGGGGCCGGCGAGCACGTTCCCGCCGAGTGGCACGGGCAGGACGTGTGCGAGCATCCCCGCGAGCAGGCGCTGACGATCGCCCCCTGGCACGGGACGGCGACGGTCCTCTGGCAGGACTTCGAGACGCGCATCGTGAGTCGGGACGCGGACGTCTCGCTGGAGCGCGGCGGCGAGTCGGTGGACGTCGACGACGAGGTGGTCGACGAGGACCTCAAACAGCAGATGCGGGACCTGGGCTACGTCGAGTGATG
>DATFIX010000188.1:0-2371 GCA_035269625.1 Natrialbaceae archaeon | reverse complement strand
CATCTGAGTCATATAGTGTATAGGCAACAGGTTGGTCGTTTCCCCAAATCGCAACCTGGTTCGTTATCGTATCGTCCATCTCGAATATCTTGGTGAGATACACCAGAACGGAATTGAGAGCCGAATCCGCCATTCCACTTCCTTTGAGCTCGCCTGCCGGTGCACTGGCTATGTTATCGGAAATCCTGTCTTTAGTTGGCTGAAATATACGGCTCGGGTCTTCGTATTCTGTCAAGCACCAGATTCCGGCTACAACATAACAATCGTCAGCGGAATGATTCCCGCTTTTATCGATGAAAATGAAGAGATTCTGTCCCATCAGCGACAAGTGTCACATTCATCAGGAAACCAAATAAACTTTTTTACTCGTAGAAATGGTACAACTCGAACCGACCCACAAAGTCCTCGATGGCGTCGGGCTGGTCGCCCGCCGGGTCGAACGGCGCGTCCACGCGGAACTCTCGCTCGACGTCCGGGCGGTCCGGCGACAGTGGCCCCGAATTGGCGTCGTTCACGGTTGTGTTCGATTACGGGCGCAACCATTTGACCCGCTCGTTTGCGATTTCCACTACCGAATCGACACCGGTCGTCCGGTGTGGTATCCGCCGGTCGTCCGTCCCGAAGGCGTTTTGACGCAGCCGCGTGGTCATTGGAGCATGGCTGCGCTCGCCGACCGGTGGGACGCCGGACTCGGGGCCGTCGGTGCGCTGGTAACGTTCGTCGCGGGCCTGCTGCCGTGGTTTCGAACGGCGACGGACGCGACCACGGGAACCGAGGTCGTCGGCCCACTCGTTCCCGTGCTCGCCCTGGGCGCACTGGCGTCGCTGGCCGTGCTGGATCGAACGACGGAATCGCGCCTCCTGCTCGGGACGATCGGGCTCGGGACGATCGGTCTCGTGGTGCTCGTCTACGAGGGGCTGACGGGTGGACGGGGTACTGTGGCGGTGACCTGGGGCGGGTATCTCACGCTCGCCGGGGGTGCGTCGATGGCCGTCGCGGGGAGTGTGCCGGTGCTTCTCGAACCGGCCGAGACGTGACCGGGCGACGACCGGCAGGATGGGGCGATCAGTCCCGCGATGGATCGACGTCCAGGGCGGCGAGCGATTCGCGATAGGCCGCGTCCGCGGCCTCGATGGTTTCGCTCGCCGCGGCCTGGGCGTTCGACCAGTCCCGATCGGACTCGCAGTCGAGTTCGATCGTTGTCGCGGTCCGGTCCCGGAGATGTTCGACGCCGCCGCGAACCCCACGATAGGTCTCGGCCGTGTCGGGATCGGCGTGGCCCACGAAGAAATCGACCATCTGGTCGACGGTCACCGTGGTGACGAGGGTCCAGCCCAGCACGGCCCCGAGACGCTCCGCGGTTCCCTCGACCGACGGCGTTTCGAAACGGGAGTTTCGATCCCTCGGTTCGTCCTCGGGCGGGCCGATCGCGTCGTGCTGGTCGGCGACCGTCGCCGCCGCCGTCTCGAACAGGGTGACGGCCCGGTCGTCGGACTCGGTGCTGGCCCACGATTGGAAGGTGGATCGGGCCGCCGACAACTCCCGGACGGCGGCCGCGTGCACGTGCTCGGCGTCGACAGTCCCCCCGGTGAGCGCGTACAGCGACTTCGAGGACCCGAGTCCGGCGAGTGCGGCCTCGTGATCCGATCGCAAAACGTCGACGAGGTCCTGACCGTCCATGCCATCCTGTAGGGAATACCATGGCTTGTATCTTCGTCCGGGAGGCGTCGACGTCGATTCACGGACCGGCGTAACGGGACCCATAGATCGGTGGTCGACCTCGTATGCGTCCCAACCGGTATCGGCCACGATGCTGGCCGTCAGTCCGAGGACAGCGCCACGATCTCGACGTCCCAGTCGGGGACGTCCTCCTCGTTCACACGAACGGGCCACCCACCCCGGACGTCGACCCCGTTTTCGTACGCCTCCTCGACGAGCGACCCGAGTTGCTCCTGGAAGTCGGTTTCCTTCTCGATGCCCATGCAGGTTACACGTCCTAGCATAACAGTGGTGATGACGACGAAATAAACCTTCCCCCTTCGGCGATCGAAATCGTTCGCACCGCTACGGGCCCAGAGGATCGGTGCGAGGACGGGCACAACTATTTCTCCCTGAATGAGAATTGTTCACAGTGGGGGGAACGGTCCAGTGAGTGTCGAAGTCGACGTTACAGTGCCCGCTGCCGACTGCCCGCTGGAGGGAGTGCTCGGGATCGCCGCCGGGACGCGAATCCAGTTGGAGCGAATCGTCCCCATTAGCGAGGCGTTGGGGCCGTACGTCCGGATATCGACCGAAACCGTCGGCGAGATACGGTCGGCACTCCGGACGGACCCCTACGTGGAACGATTCACCGAGATCGAAACGGTGGGCG
>DATFIX010000187.1:0-6202 GCA_035269625.1 Natrialbaceae archaeon | reverse complement strand
ATCGCGCCCGGCCACATCGAGACGGACATGACGGCCGACCGGACCGAGGAAGAATTGGAGTCGATCCTCGAGGAGATTCCCGTCGACCGCGTCGGGCAACCGGAGGACATCGCCGACGCTGCCGCGTACCTCCGGGACGCGACGTTCGTCACCGGGGAGACGCTGGAGGTCAACGGCGGCGAGCACATGCGCTGATCGGGACGGACCCGGGCGTTTTTACTCGGTGCCGTCCAACCGGGCGTACATGACCGACGCGGGGCAGACGGGACTCGACGAGTTCGCCACCTCGGACGAGGAGCGACCGGACGAGGAGGCGGCCGCGATCGCCGGCAACGGCAACGGTGGCGGGAACGTGGCCGTGATCGATTCCACGACGGAAGCGCTCCCCGATCCGTCCGGCACCGTCGAATTGGCCGTCACGCAAGTCGACTACACCATCGAGGGGTCCGGCCCGGACGAGCAGCCGCTGATCCACGTCTTCGGCCGAACCGAGGATCGGACGGCCGAACACGTCGTCGTCCGTGGCTTCCGACCCTACTTCTACGCACCGACGGACACGCTCGACCGGGCCGACCTCCAGGACGATCGCATCACCGACTGGGAGGAGGGCTACGAGAGTATCCGTGGCGAGCAACTCACGAAAATTTACGGACAGACGCCCCGAGACGTCGGGGCGATCCGCGACGAGTTCGAACACTACGAGGCGGACATCCTCTTTCCCAACCGGTTTCTCATCGACAAGGACGTCTCCGGCGGGATCCGGGTTCCCGACCGCCGGATGGAGGACGGTCGCCTCCTCGTCGACCACGAGGAGGCCGAGGCCGTCGAACCGCTGGACGTCTCGCCCCGCGTCGACACGTTCGACATCGAGGTCGACGACCGCAACGGCTTTCCCGAGGAGGGCGAGGAGCCGATCGTCTGTCTCACCAGCCACGATTCCTACGACGACGAGTACGTCGTCTGGCTGTACGAGGCACCGGTCGGGAACGGGAGCGAGGACGTGTCGCCCGATCTCCCAGACTACGATCCCCTTCGCGACGACGCGGCCTACGAAGTCCGCTCGTTCGAGACGGAGGCGGCGATGCTCGACGCGTTCCTCACCTACATCGAAACCACCGATCCGGACGTCCTCACGGGGTGGAACTTCGAGGACTTCGACGCGCCGTACTTCCTCGATCGTCTGGAGCGACTCGACCCGACTGCCGAGGAGGACCTGTCGATAGAGCGACTGTCTCGCGTCAACGAGGTCTGGCGGAGCAACTGGGGTGCGCCGGACGTCAAGGGCCGGGTCGTGTTCGACCTGCTGTACGCCTACAAGCGCACGCAGTTCACCGAACTGGAGTCCTACCGCCTCGACGCCGTCGGCGAGATGGAACTCGGCGTCGGCAAGGAGCGCTATCCCGGCGATATCGGTGACCTCTGGGAGGACGACCCCGAACGTCTGCTGGAGTACAACCTCCGGGACGTCGAGTTGTGCGTCGAACTCGACCGCAAGCAGGAGGTGATCGCGTTCTGGCGCGAGGTCGCGAACTTCGTCGGGTGCAAACTCGAGGACGCCCCGACGCCCGGCGACGCCGTCGACATGTACGTCCTCCACGAGGCCCACGACCGGTTCGCCCTCCCGTCGAAGGGGCAACAGGAGGCCGGCGACGAGTACGAGGGCGGCGCGGTCTTCGAACCCATTTCGGGGGTCAAGGAGATGGTGACCGTGCTCGACCTCAAGAGCCTGTACCCGATGTGCATGGTCACCATCAACGCTTCCCCGGAGACGAAGGTCGATCCCGACACCTACGACGGCGAGACCTTCGTGTCGCCCAACGGGACCCACTTCCGGACGGAACCCGACGGGATCATCCGGGACATGGTGACCGAACTCCTCGAAGAGCGCGAGGAGAAGAAGGGCCTCCGGAACGACCACGATCCCGAAACTGCCGAATACGAGACCTACGACCGTCAGCAGGCAGCTGTCAAGGTTATTATGAATTCGCTGTACGGCGTGTCGGGATGGGAACAGTTCCGTCTCTACGACCAGGAGAACGCCGCCGCAGTCACGGCGACGGGACGGGGAGTCATCGAGTACACCGAGACGGTCACCAACGAGATGGGCTACGAGGTGGCGTACGGAGATACTGACAGTGTTATGATAGAATTGGGGTCCGATAAATCGAAGGAGGACGCCATCGAGGCCTCCTTCGACCTCGAGGAACAAATCAACCGTTCGTACGACGAGTACGCGCGCGAGGAACTCGACGCCGAGGAACACCGGTTCCAGATCGAGTTCGAGAAACTCTACCGGCGGTTTTTCCAGGCGGGCAAGAAGAAACGCTACGCCGGGCACATCGTCTGGAAGGAGGGCAAGGACGTCGACGACGTGGACATCACGGGCTTCGAGTACAAGCGCTCGGACATCGCGCCGATCACGAAGGAGGTCCAGCATCGGGTGCTGGAGATGATCGTCAAGGAGGGCGACGTCGAGGCCGTCGAGGAGTACGTTAACGGCGTCATCGAGAACTTCCAGGCGGGCAACGTCGACCCGGAGGACGTGGGCATTCCGGGCGGCATCGGCAAGAAACTCGAGAACTACGACACCGACACCGCCCAGGTGCGCGGGGCGAAGTACGCCAACATGCTGCTGGGAACCAACTTCGCGAGCGGATCCAAGCCCAAGCGACTCTACCTGAAGAAGGTTCACCCGTCGTTCTGGGAGCGCATGGAGGACGAGCGCGGACTCGATCCCCAACATGACCACCTCTACGGCGAGTTCAAGCGGGATCCGGACGTGATCTGCTTCGAGTACGCCGACCAGATCCCCGAGGAGTTCGAGGTCGACTGGGACAAGATGCTCGAAAAGACCCTCAAGGGGCCGATCGAACGGATTCTCGAAGCCCTCGACGTGTCCTGGGAGGAGGTCAAGAGTGGGCAGGAACAGACGGGTCTCGGCCAGTTCATGTGAGAACGACGACGGTCAGCCCACGCACGACCGACCCGCGGTTGGTTCCAAGACGATCGGACCGATCGAACGGTGCGGATTCCGACGGGGTCGTTCGTGGTTCCCCCCTGTCTTTTGACGAATCCGGGTCGAAATTTGGAAGACGCGAACTTTCTTTCGCAAAATTGGCGATATCGACCGCCGAAACAGCAACATGATTTTCCATGAGGGTAATTCACAGGGGATCGATACGAAAGGGTTATGGGCCCGACTCCGTTCTATAGGAATGTTAGGAGACCCTAAAAATGGCCCGTCTCGAATTAAAGGACGTACACGCTTCGGTTGCAGAGGACGGCGAGAAGATACTGAACGGCGTGGACCTCGAGGTGGAATCGGGCGAGATTCACGCGCTCATGGGCCCGAACGGCAGCGGGAAGTCGACGATGGCGAAGGTCATCGCCGGGCACCCGGCCTACGAGGTTTCGGAGGGGAAGATCCTCCTCCACCTCGAGAGCGAGGAGTTCGGCGAGGAGATCCCCGATGACAAGCACACCTGGGACCTCCGCGAGCTCGAACCCAACGCGCGCGCCGCGCTCGGCATCTTCCTCGGGTTCCAGTACCCCGCCGAGATCGAGGGCGTCACGATGATCAACTTCCTCCGCACCGCGCTCAACGCCAAGCTCGAGGAGCGCGATGAACTGTTCTCGGAAGCGGACGGTGAGGACGAGGAAGAGGAGGAGGCCGGTTACGACACCTCGCCGATGGAGGGCCCGGCCGACGAGGGCGAGATCGGCGTCGCCGAGTTCCAGCAACTCCTCCAGGAAAAGATGGAGCAACTGGACATGGACGAGAAGTTCGCCCAGCGCTATCTCAACGCCGGCTTCTCCGGCGGCGAGAAGAAACAGAACGAGGTGCTCCAGGCCGCGATCCTCGAGCCCGAAATCGCCGTGCTCGACGAGATCGACTCCGGGCTGGACATCGACCGTCTGCAGGACGTCTCGAACGGGATCAACGCGCTGCGCGACGAGCAGGGGACCGGCGTCCTCCAGATCACCCACTACCAGCGGATCCTCGATTACGTCGAGCCCGACCGCGTCCACGTCATGCTCGACGGCGAGGTCGTCATGGAGGGCGGCCCCGAACTCGCGAAGAAACTCGAGGACCGGGGCTACGACTGGGTCCGCGACGAGGTCTACGAGGCGGCGTAACCACTCGTGCCTAGGGACAAGGTCATAAGAAAGGACCCGTAATTACACCAGATCACAATGAGTTCCGAAGACCTCAAAGACACCGACACCGAGGCCGAGTTCGACTTCAAGGACGAACAGAAGGCCGCCTTCGCGGCCGAGAAGGGCCTCAACGAGGAAACGATCAGGCTGATCTCGGAGGACAAAGACGAGCCCGAGTGGATGCTGGAGCGTCGCCTCCGCGCCCTGAAACAGTTCCAGGAGATGCCGATGCCGACCGACTGGCCCGGCCAGCCGGACCTCTCGGAAGTGGACGTCTCCCAGCTCGTCCCCTACATCCGCCCGGACATCGAGACGCGCGGCGGCGTCGAGTCCTGGGAGGACCTGCCCGACGAGATCAAGGACACCTTCGACAAGCTCGGGATCCCCGAGGCCGAGAAGGAGGCCCTCTCGGGGGTCGGCGCCCAGTACGAGTCCGAGATCGTCTACCAGAACATGAAGGAGCAGTGGGAGGAGAAGGGCGTCATCTTCATGGACATGGACAAGGCGGTCCGGGAGCACCCCGACATCGTCGAGGAGTACTTCATGACCAAGAACGTGCCGCCGTCGGACAACAAGTTCGCGGCGCTGCACGGCGCGGTCTGGTCGGGCGGCTCGTTCGTGTACGTCCCCGAGGGCGTCACGGTCGAGATGCCCGTCCAGGCGTACTTCCGGATGAACTCGGAGGGCATGGGCCAGTTCGAGCACACGCTCATCATCGCCGAGCCCAACTCCGAGGTGCACTACATCGAGGGCTGTTCCGCCCCGCAGTACGCCAGCCACAACCTCCACAGCGGGGGCGTCGAGGTGTTCGTCAAGGAAGGTGCGCACGTCCAGTACTCGACCGTCCAGAACTGGTCGAAGAACACCTACAACCTGAACACCAAGCGCGCCATCGTCGAGAAGGACGGCACGATGGAGTGGGTGTCCGGCTCGATGGGCTCGAAGGCCACGATGCTGTACCCGGCCTCGATCCTCAAGGGTCGCGGCGCGACGGACAACCACATCACCATCGCGTTCGCGGGCGAGGGCCAGGACATCGACACCGGCGCGAAGGTCTATCACAACGCGCCGGACACGAAGTCCACCATCGAATCAAAGTCCATCTCCAAGGACGGCGGCCGCACCAACTACCGCGGCCTCGTCCACATCAGCGACGGCGCCGAGAACTCCTCGACCTCCGTCGAGTGTGACGCGCTGATGTTCGACAACGAGTCCACCTCGGACACGATGCCATACATGGAGATCCAGGAGTCGAAGGTCGACGTCGCCCACGAGGCGACGGTCGGCAAGATCGGCGACGAGGACGTCTTCTACCTCCAGTCGCGCGGACTGGACGACGACGACGCCAAGCAGATGATCGTCGCCGGCTTCATCGAACCGATCACGGAGGAACTGCCGATCGAATACGCGGTGGAGCTCAACCGCCTCATCGAACTCGAGATGGAAGGGAGCCTCGGATAGATCGACACATGAGCACGCAGGTACACAAGAACCTCACGGAAGAACAGGTCACCGAGATATCCGAGCGCCTCGACGAACCGGAGTGGCTGCTCGAGACCCGACTGGACGCGCTGTCCGCGCTGGCGGAGCTCGACATGCCGTCGGTCATCCGAACGCCCGGGCGCAACTGGACGAACCTCGACGCGCTGGAGTTCGAGTCGTTCGTCGACCCGCTCGACCGGGCCGAGGAGAAGGATCGGGTCACCCCCGAGAACGTCGAAGTGCTGGAATGGCGCGAGGCGCTGGCCGAACACGGCGACCTGATCGAGGAGCACTTCGGGTCGGTCGTCGATCCCGAGGAGAACTACCTCACCGCGCTCTCGACGGCGCTGTTCAGCACCGGCACCGTCGTGTACGTCCCGCAGGGCGTGGACGCGGAGGACGTGAAGATCCGGACGACGATGAACTCCCGGTCGCTGTTCAACTACACGCTGGTCGTCACCGAGCAGTCGAGCTCCGTGACGATTCTGGAGCGACAGGACACTGGTGAGGACGTCGAGGGCGACCGCTACTACAGCGGCATCGTCGAGGTCGCCGCAGGCGA
>DATFIX010000186.1:0-10981 GCA_035269625.1 Natrialbaceae archaeon | reverse complement strand
GAGGTGATGAGCCAGCAGACCCAACTCGACCGAATCGTCGACCCCTGGGCGGCTTTCGTGGACCGGTGGCCGACGGTCGAAGCCCTGGCTGCCGCCGACCGGGCGGACGTGGTCGCTTTCTGGTCGGATCACAGCCTCGGGTACAACAACCGGGCGCGGTACCTCCACGAGGCCGCCGGACAGGTCCTCGACGAGTTCGACGGCGAATTCCCGAGCGATCCCGAGACGTTGCAGGCGTTGCAGGGGGTGGGTCCCTACACCGCCAACGCGGTCGCGAGTTTCGCGTTCGACGACGGCGACGCAGTCGTCGACACGAACGTGAAGCGAATCCTGTACCGCGCCTTCGACGTGCCGGACGACGACGCCGTCTTCGAGCGAGTCGCCGGCGAGATCATGCCCGGGGGCGAGTCGCGGGCGTGGAACAACGCCATCATGGAACTCGGCGGGGTGGTCTGCCAGCAAACGCCCGAATGCGACGGGGAAGGGTGTCCGTGGCGAGAGTGGTGTCACGCGTATCAAACCGGCGACTTCACCGCGCCGGACGTGCCGACCCAGCCCTCATTCGAGGGCAGTCGCCGGCAGTTCCGTGGCCGGGTCGTGCGGGCGCTCGGGGAACACGACGAACTGTCGCTGGACGACCTCGGCCCGAAGGTGCGCGTGGATTACGCGCCCGAGGGTGAGCACGGTCGGGAATGGCTTCGAGGGCTGCTCTCGGACCTGGCCGACGACGGCCTCGTGGAAGTGGAGTCCCGCGACGGTGGGGAACCGGTCGCTCGACTCAGACGCTGACCCGCCCCGCGGTTTCCCTTCTCAGTCCTCGAAGTCGTCGTCGTATCGCTCGTAGACGATCCGTATTTTCCCTGGAGACGGCTCCTTCGCCGCATTTCGAAGGGTTTCGAACTCCTCCAGCAACTCGCTGGCGTCGTCCGATCCCTCTCGCACGGTGCGCGACTCTTCACGGACCGTGTCGTACACCTGCTCCAGGAGGCGGTGGATCGCCTGGGACCCCGTTTTCGATTCCACCTCGAAGGAGGCCTCGTAGCGCGACATGGGAGCTATTGGGCCCCCAGCAGGGTAAGGGACTCGACGAATCCGGTTCCTGTCCGTCCCGGGGGTGTCATCGTCGACGGACAGCATCGTATTTATCGGCGGACAATCAATCTCCGCTCGTGGACGATGACCGCGCCAACTGACGTTCGGGACCGCGACCCCTACGACGTCGACCAGTTCGATCTCAGCGAAAGCTACCGATCCGACCTCGACGGGGTCCTGATCCCCGCGAACGAAATCCAGGAGCGGGTGGCCGAGATTGCCCGGGACGTCTCGGCGGAGCACCACGGGAACGACGACTTCTACCCGGTGTGTATCCTCAAGGGGGCGATGCGCTTTTTCGTGGACCTGAATCGGGGGCTCGAACTCGACGTCCCATACCGCGAGGGGATCGTACACACGACGCGGTACCACGGGGGAGTGGCGTCCGATACCACCCAGGTCCAGTTCTTTCACGAGGGGGCCATCGCCGGCAGGGACGTCCTCCTGGTGGAGGACATCGTCGACGAGGGGCACACGCTGTCGACGCTGGTCGACCGGATCGAGGAGTACGACCCACGGTCCGTCGAGATCGCGGCACTCTTCGACAAGGCCGAGAACCGGCAGGTGGACGTCGACGTCGCGTACACCGGGTTCGTCATTCCGGACGAGTTCGTGGTCGGCTACGGATTGGACTACGACGAGAAGTATCGCGACCTCCGGCACCTCGGCGTCGTCGATACTGACGCGTGACGATCAGTCCCCTGACGCTTGCGATTCGGGCGACGAACACTCCTGCATCGACTTGACCCAGTAGTCAACGCTCCCGTTGTTCAGGAGGGTGAACCTGACGCCGATACAGTCCTCGTCGCCGTCGACGTACTCGGTCGCGTCGACGGTTCGCGTCTCGCCGTCCATCGTCCCGGTCACGACGTACTCGCCGGCCCCCTCGACCGGGCGCTCCGTCGTCTTGACCGGCGGGGTCGCCGAGGACGGATCGGTCCCGAGGCGATAGGTCTCGGCGAAGACCGTCTCCCCTGCGTCCTCGATCGTGACGTCCACGTCGTAGGCCTCGTCGCGGTCGTTGACGAGCCAGACCCACGCCAGCCTGGCGGTGGTCGGTCCCCCGCCCAGGCCGACACACCCGGCAAGGCCGATCGTCCCGAAGAAACTCCCCACTGCCGACGTGAGGTAGGTCCGGCGGTCCATGCCGTCGTCCTGTCGGTCGAGCGGGATATTTCTCACGGAACCGCATCGGCGAGGCCGTTTCCGAGGACGAAGGCTCCGGCAACCGCGACCGCGCCGAGCGCCAGCAGGAGGTAGTTCGCGACCGGGTTCTTCGCTTTCGTCACCGAATAGGTGTATTTGCGGGAATCGAGAGGGGCGAAGGGGCGAACCCCGGCCGGCGTGAGCGCGTCGGCGGCGACGTGCGATCCGATGGCCACGACCCCCACGAGGAACCCGAAAGCGGCCAGTCCGAGCGTCGTGGCGAGTCCCGCCGACCGCCCGGCCAGGCCGCCGATCACGCCCAGGGGGATCGCAACCAGGAGCACGAACCACACGGTGTGGGTCGGGCCGCGGTGCTCGACGAACGGAACCCGCTGATCGTAGTCGGGGAGCGTGGCCAGGCCGACCGCCAGCAGGCCGCCGACCAGGGCCAGCGTCTGCAGGCCCCAGGCCACGATCACGAACGCGATCGGGGCGTAGGCGAGCAACGCCGCGCCGTAGTGGCCAGTCCGGTACACGCCGGTCGATTCGAGGGCCGGGACCGTAAACGCGGCGACAGCGTTGGGGTGCCGCGCTCACCGACCTCACCGCTGCCTCTTTGTCGGTGGTCGTTCTCCCTCCGCACATGGCACCACCGCACGTGATCGCGATTCCCGGAAGCCTGCGCGACGAGAGCTACACCCGGAAGGCGCTCCTGATCGCCCTGGCGGCGGCCGAGGACGCCGGCGCGACGACCGACCTGGTGGACCTCCGCGACCTCGACCTCCCGGTCGTCGACGCCGACGAGGACGACCCGGCCGACGCCGAGGAGTTGACCCGGCGAGTCCGGGAGGCCGACACGATCCTCCTCGGGACTCCCGTCTATCACGGCTCGTATTCCTCGCCGCTGAAGACCGCGCTCGATTACTGTGGGTTCGACGAGTTCGAGGACAAGACCGTCGGCCTGCTGGCGGTCGCCGGCGGCGGGTTCCCGGTGACCGCGCTCGATCATCTCCGGTCGGTCTGCCGAGCGCTCAACGCCTGGGTCATCCCCCATCAGGTCGCGATTCCCCAGGCGTACTCGAAGTTCGAGGGCGGGGAATTGACCGACGAGGACCTCAGGGAACGCGTCGAGGTGCTCGGGCGGCGTGGCGTCCAGTACGCCAACATCGAACCGGACCCGGATTCCTTCGAGAGCGAGGAGAACGTCGGGGCCTGAGGCGCTGGCGCGCCACTCGGCCGCGACCGGCGCGATTGAGTAACGGTTTTGTTCCTCCCGTTCGGCCCCCTTCATCGTGCACGCGATCACCAACAGCGGGTGGATCGAGGTCATCACCGGGAGCATGTTCTCCGGGAAGACCGAGGAGTTGCTCCGCCGGTTGCGCCGCGCGGAGATCGCCGGGCAGAACGTCGCGGTGTTCGCGCCCGCGCTCGACGACCGCTACGGCGAGGCGACGGTCGGCTCCCACGAGGGGCGCAAGTGGGACGCGATGGCGATCGACACCGAGAACGACGGCGAGTGGGACATCGTGGACGAACTCGACGGCGAGGAGGTCGTCGCGATCGACGAGGCGAACTTCTTCTCGCCCACGCTCGTCGAGGTCTGTGAACACCTTGCCGAGGACGGCCGGCGGGTCATCGCGACGGGGCTCGACCTGAACTACCGGGGTGAACCGTTCGAACCGGTGCCCCAGTTGATGGCCCTCGCGGAGTACGTCGAGAAGTTCCAGGCGATCTGTGCGGTGTGTGGCGAACCGGCGACCAGGACCCAGCGCCTCGTGGACGGCGACCCCGCCCACGTCGACGATCCGACGATCCTCGTCGGGGCGGACGAATCCTACGAGGCGCGTTGCCGCAACTGTCACACGCTCCGGACCGACTGATGACCCGGTGGATCGAGGACCCGTCGGGCGGCCGCGACCGGGGCCCGCGAGCGGTCGCTCGGGCCTGGGTCGAGGTGCTCGTGCGACCGACCCGGTTCTTCCGGACCGGCATCGCGCCGGGCGACCAGGCGCCGGGGCTCGTCTTCGCGATGCTCGTCGTCTGGATCGAGGAGGTCGTTCGGGTGGCACTCGTCGCTGACGCGTACCCGGTCGCGTTCGGCAGTCCGGCGCTGTCGACGGCCCTGGGGATGGTCGCCGTCGTCCTGTTCGTGACGCCGGCCGCCCTCCATCTGGTTGCCGGACTACAGACGCTGCTCCTGGCCGCCACCTTCGTTCGCGACCGGGCCAACATCTCCGAGACGGTGCAGGTGCTCGCCTACGCGACTGCACCCTGCGTTCTGGCCGGCTTCCCGATCCCCGAATTGCGGGCCGCCTGCGGACTCTACGCCACCGCTCTCCTCGCCATCGGGTTGCGGACGGTCCACGGTGCGAGACCGAAACAGGCCGTCCTCGCCGCGGTGGTTCCTGCCTGGATCGTCTTCGGTCTCGGATTCCGCGCTGCACCGGCCATCGGCGTCCTCCTCCGGCGCTGGTACATCATCTAGGAAACGGGGGGTCGTTTCTCACCGCGGTTCGTATTCGACGGCGTAGCGTCGCGGCGAGTCCCCATTGCGCTCGACGGTCGACGCGTCGTACAATCGGATGGACCGCTCTTGCCTGGTGACCACCCGGAAGTCGTAGTGTTGGGCCTCGTATTTCGGCTCGTCGCCGGATTCACGCCGGTCGGCGACGAACGACCGGTGATCGTCCAGCCGCTCGTCGGTGACGGTCCGCGAGAGGGTCGGCACGTCGTCGACGCGGTCGTCGAAGGCGTCCACGAACGCCTCGTCCAGTTCGTAGCCCACCGAGTTCCGGCCGGCGACCATGGCGGCGAGCGTCGTCGTCCCGGTGCCCCAGAACGGGTCGAGCACCCGGTCGCCGTACACCGAATACATGTTGATCAGGCGGTGGGGCAGTTCGAACGGGAAGGCCCCCGATCGTTCGCGTTCCGCCTCGGCTGCCGATTCTCCGAGCGCCTGGAGGGTTCCCGTGAGGTCCGTCCACACGTCCGAGAACCACTCGTTGCGCTCCTCCCAGAAGTACGCGCTCTCGTGGCGACGCTCGCCGTCGTCGACCGACCGCAGTCCCCCGTTTCGAAACACCAGGACGTACTCGTGTTCGAGCGTGACGTACGCGTTCGGCGGCAACATCCCCGACCCCATGAACTTCGTGGCCCGGTTGGTCGGCTTGCGCCAGAGCACGTCCGGGAGCGGACGGAGGCCCCGTTCGCGGAGCGCCCGGAGCACCCGCTCGTGGTTCGGATATCGCCGGAACTCGCCGCCGATCGATCGCGTGGCGTCGCCGACGTTGATGCACGCGATCCCGCCCGGACGGAGCACCCGTCCCACCTCGTCCCAGACCGGATCGAGACTGCCGTGCATCCGCTCGTACGCGCCCCACCCGTCGCCCGCGTCGAGTCGGTCGCCGATCTCGGGATCGAGACCCTCGAACGTCTCGTCCCAGAGTTCGATCATCGGATACGGCGGGGACGTGACGACCAGATCGATCGAGTCGTCCTCGAGCGCCCCCATCGACCGGGCATCGTCGACGTGGACGACGTGTTCCGTTTCCATCGACTCTGGCCTTGGCCGGCGAGGGTGAAAAGCGATCGGTTCCGAAAATCGAGCCCCGTCGTCGACCCTCGAAAAGTTTATATTCTCACGAAACAATAATCTACGTGATACTTATGGACGGAATCCTCCTCTTCGTCGGCGGGTTCGGACCGATGGAGCTCGCGCTCATACTGATGCTGGTCGTCCTCCTGTTCGGGGCGAACAAACTCCCGGAACTCGCCCGCTCGAGCGGACAGGCCATGGGCGAGTTCCAGAAGGGTCGGGCAGAGATCGAACGCGAACTCAAGGACGCTGCCTCGACGGAGTCACCCACGACCCGGCCAGTAGAGCGGGACGAATCCGAAACGGTCGAATCCGAGCGAACCGCGTCGAACTGATTTCTCAACGAACTATTCACCGCGCTGGAACGTCCCGGACCGGTACAATTATTACCTTCATATTTGTGGCTACTATATAGTGTCTCCCGTGGGATTATAACTGTTATCAAGGCCCATAGCGGAGGATTTTTGATGGCTTTATGTGGTCTGGCAGCCGAGTGCATGACGATGGAGGAGCGTACCTCATGGAACTAATCGACGAAGGAACCGGTGAACTCGTCGGGTGGCAACATCCCGACGACTTCCGCGAGTGGAACAAGACGGAGCGATCCCGTGCCCCGAAAGACAAGCGAATGACCGCCACCGAGGCGGTCGAGGAGTTCGTGGACGACGGCGACGTCATCGCCAACGGCGGGTTCGGCCAGGTCCGCATCTCGACGCCGATCATTCACGAGATCATCCGGCAGGGCGTGGACGACCTCACCCTGTACGCGAAGACTGGCGAGTTCGACACCGACCTGCTGATGGCGGCGAACGTGATCTCCGAGGCGGAGGTCGCCTACCTGGGTCTGGAGACACGAGGGCTGTCCGCGGTCGCCCGACGGCGCATCGAGGGTGGCGAACTCGACGTCCTTGCCGAGGGAAGCAACGCTGCTCTCCAGTGGCGCCTGCTCGCCGGCAAGATGGGCGTCCCGTTCATGCCGACCCGCGTGATGAACGGCACCGACACGTTCGAGCACAGTTCGGCCAAGGTCGTCGAGGACCCGTGGACGGGCGACCCGATCACCCTGGTGCCGAGCATCAACCCCGACACGGCGTTCATCCACGTCCCCCGGGCCGACAAGTACGGGAACGCGGTCATCGACGGGATCATCGTCGAGGACCACCAGCTTTCCGGCGCGGCCGAGAACGTGATCATCACGGCCGAGGAGATCGTCCCGAGCAAGGAGATCTGCCAGGACCCCTCGAGCACCGACATCCCGTTCTTCCACGTCGACGCGGTCGTCGAGGCTCCCTACGGCAGCCACCCCGTCGAGATGTCCTACCAGTACTACTTCGACGAGGAGCACCTCGCCGAGTACATCGAGGCCACGGAGAACGAGGAGGACCTCCAGGCGTACGTCGACAAGTACATCCGGGAGACCGAGGACTTCGAGGAGTACCTCGAACTGATCGGCGGCGAGGAGAAACTCGCCGAACTGGAGGCCATCGAAACGTACGAGCAAGACCCCGAGTACCCCTGGTGTAGTGATTAACAATGTCCACCGAAACGGAAGCGGACTACAATTCGGTTGAACTGCTCACGACCGTCGCCGCGAAGGCGCTCGACGACGAGAGTACGGTTCTCGTCGGCACGGGCATGCCCCAGCTGGCGGGCATGCTGGCGAAGGAGACCCACGCGCCCGACCTCACGCTCATCTACGAGGCGGGCGGGATCGGTGCGGACGCGCCCGCGCTCCCGGTCACCGTCGGCGACGAGCGAACTATCCACGAGGGCATCAAGGCCGCCTCGATGCACGACGTCATGTCGTACATGCAGGCCGGCTTCGTCGACTACGGGTTCATCGGCGGCGCCCAGATCGACAAGTACGGCAACCTCAACTCCACGGTCATCGGCGACTGGGAGAACCCGACCGTCCGCCTGCCCGGCAGTGGCGGCGCGAACGACATCGGGTCGCTGGCCCACGAGACGATGATCGTCATGCGCCAGGACGAGCGCAAGTTCGTCGAGGAACTCGACTTCCGGACCACGCCCGGCTACCTCGACGGTCCCGGTACCCGCGAGGAGCACGGTCTCCCGCGGGACTCCGGCCCGACCAACGTCATCACGCAGTTCGGCGTCTACGGCTTCGACGAGGAGACCAAGGAGATGACCCTCGAACAGCTCCACCCCGGCGTGGAGGAGTCCGAGGTCAACGAGAACAGCGGCTTCGAGATCCACATCGGCGACTACGAGCGCAGTCCCGAGCCCACCGAGGAAGAGCTTCGCCTCCTCCGCGAGGAACTCGACCCCCAGGGCATCATCCGGTAGATCGCTCTCGTTCGGGGTCGCCCGCCCGTGGCGATTCGCCCCCGTGCCGCGGTCGGAGCTTACCCCTCGTTTTTCTCTTTCGGGCGAACGATCATCGCCCCTCACAGCGGTGCGACCGTCGCAATCCACTCCCCTTTCGGTCGACGGTTTTCGCCCGTTGCCGGTACGAGTCGATCTGCTCGTTTGACGATCCTCATAGCCAGATTAAATGAACGACGGAAATTTCCAATAGTATAAATTAGGCTTACCTCTCTACTCGTGGTTGTCAGGACCTATGGTGGGGAACACCAGACGAACGTTCGTCAAATCGATCGGGGGAGTAGTCGGAGCCGCTGCCGTCGGCGGAATCGCCGCCGGAGCGGACTCCAAAGAACGGTTCATCGTGGACGCGAAGCGACTCCGTGGACGATCCGGTTTCGAGGTCGTCCACGACCTGAAGCCCGTGGATCTGCTCGTTGTCAAGGCGACGGAGCGACAACTGGAAACGGCGGGGGTGGACTACGCGCCCGACCCACGGATCTCGCCAGCGCCGTTCGAACCGGTGCAGCGAGACGGGTTCGACGCGACCGCTAACGGGGAACCCACGGGGTACGATTACCAGTGGGACAAGCAGGAACAGCGGGTGCTCGAAGCACACGAGATGACCCGCGGTGAGGGTACCCGCATCGCGATCATCGATTCGGGGATCGCCAGCGGCCACCCGGAACTCCAGGGACAGGTCAACCTCGGCCTCTCGAAGAACTTCACCGGCGACGACTTCGGCGTGGGCGAACCGTACGGCGGCTACCACGGCACTCACGTCGCGGGCATCGCCGCCGCCAGCGACGAGCAGGGGACCGACCTCGTCGGGACGGCCCCCGGCGCGGAACTGGTCGATCTGCGGGTGTTCGACGCGGATCCGGACGCCGTCGGTGCCGGCGCGGACGTCCCGCCGGACTACTGGAGCGGGACGTGGATGGGGAGCGTGATGGCCGCGCTGGTGTACGCGACGGAGATCGATTGCGACGTCGCCAACCTCAGCCTGGGCTGGACCTGGCTGATGCGCTGGGACGGCTGGCACACCTTCTGGGGCAAGGTCATGCAACGCGTCGGCAACTACGCGCGGACCAACGGGACCCTGCACGTGCACGCCAGCGGGAACTGGGGCGGCAGTCTCACGTTCAACAAGGACGAGACGGATTCCTCCGAAATAGCCGGCGGGATCACGACGAGCGCGACGGGCCCCGTCGGGTTCGATCCGGAGACGGGCGACTGGATCGAGCCACCGTACACGCCGGCGACGTACACGAACCACGGCGTCGGGGCCATCGACCTCGGGGCACCCGGCGGCCAGGGTGGCGAGTATCGCACGGACAACGTCTACAACGCCATCGCAGTCCCGCGGTTCGAGGACGGCGAGTACGTCGGTGCCGATTATTTCTACTACTGGCTGGCCGGCACCTCGATGGCGACGCCACAGGTCGTCGGCGCGGCCGCGCTGGTGAAGAGCGCGAACCCGCGGTACAACGCCAACCAGGTCACGAGCGCGCTGGACCGTGGGGCCGACCACCCCGAGGAATACGAGCGGAAGTACTACGGGTCGGGTGGGTATCTCGACACGTACGCCGCTCTCGAAGCGTCCCACGCCGGTCGGAAATAGCACGCGCAGTCCCGGTGCAGCAGGACTCGCGTTTTCGTGGTCGGTTTCGGTCGCGGGTGGTTGGTCTATCATCGCCGAGAATGCCGGAAAAAATGGCCGACTGCAAGGACTTCACCGGCTTTTTTATCCTTGGCTGAGTCGGCCCGAACGGGAGGCCTCTGGTGCCAAAATTGAGTGGCCTCCCTCCCCTCTCGATGCGGAGTCTCGACTGTCTCGGTAGAGAGTTTGTCGATGTGTGCTTCGGTTGCTCGATACCGCCACCCTCGATCATACGCGTCGATGGGAGACTTGACGCGACCGCACTTGTAGCAGGCAACGGCCATTGGATTCTGAGTTTCTAAGGGGGGAAGTAAGCGACGGGGTGTGGTTTCCGGATTTTAACGAAAACCAACGTCGGGTAGTACGGCGTTTGAACCGTCGGAACCGAGGGGAGAGACCGATTTCCGAAAAGAACTCGATCCCGGATTCGGGTGGTCTGCGGCGTACTCAATCACCTCCTGATACTGTTCCAGGATGGTCCACCCCTCGACGTCTCCCGGCGGTTCGTCGGTGTTAGCGAGGGCTTGTGCGTTCTCGATGGTCGCCGGCGTCCCGGTTGTCAGATGGTCCACCGGGTACGTTAATTCGTCGGAAATAACGCCGTTAGAGCCGCTGAAACTGCCAGAAAGGCTCGCTTGAAGGAGTGATAGCCATCGGCAAGTCCACCTTTCCGGCCAGAAGCTTTAGATACCACCGGTAAAGGGTAATGCGGGTTTATGGTCGGTCCACGTATGACTTGGGAGTAACCCGGCGCGGGAAAGCCAGGCAAAGGTGGTGGGTCGCTTTAACCCCGATCCCCCTTCGGCCGTTCGGCTGTAGGTGTACCTTTGTCGCAGGTTTTCCTCGTGTTCGGGGGAGAGAATACGAACCATGAACGTACGCAACCTGTTCACGGACGACGATGCGGTTTCGCCGGTCATCGGCGTGATCCTGATGGTCGCCATCACGGTGATCCTGGCGGCCGTCATCGGCGCGTTCGTCCTCAACATCGGCGGCTCGCAGGAATCGGCACCGCAGGCGACTATCGACTTTTCCGACACGGATAATGGGGTGAAAATTTCGCACCAAAGTGGTGACCCGGTCAAGTCGGAAACCGTGACGATTAAGCAGGATGGCACGGCTCAATCCTGGCCCTCAACACCGTACAAGATGACGGCAGGGGA
>DATFIX010000185.1:0-25463 GCA_035269625.1 Natrialbaceae archaeon | reverse complement strand
AACGGTTCCACCTACTCCGTTCGGGGAAACGGGGAATCCCTATCGGCCGCAGGGTCTTTTGGTTGGCGACGGCAAAACGGACGACCGTCGAGTGCGAGCGTTCGCCGAATCAATCGCCCTCGGCACCTTCGGCGTCGGCGTCGATCGGTTCGACGTCCACCTCGATGGTGGCCGCCGCGGCCTTGAACTCGGGGATCTTCGCCACGGGATCGGTCGCGTCGTTAGTCACGCGGTTGGTCGGCGAGTCGGTGAAATGCGGCGTCGTCCAGACCGTGCCTTCCTTCGCCGCCTCGGTCACCTGTGCTCGCACCGTGATCTCGCCCCGGCGAGTTCGCAAGCGCACCATGTCGCCGTCTTCGATGCCCTTGGCCTCGGCGTCGGCCGGGTTGATGTCGATGAAGTTCTCGTCGGTCCGGCGCATCAGGTTCGCCGAGCGACGGCTCATCTCGCCGGTGTTGTAGTGCTCCTCGATGCGGCCAGTGGTGAGTCGCAGGAGGTACTCGTCGTCCTCCTCCTCGTTGGGGGGCTGGTGGCGCACGCCCCGGATCTTCCCGAGGCCGTCCTCGGTCGGGAACTCGTCCTCGTGGAGGTAGGTCGTTCCCTCGTCGTCCTCGCTTTTGCAGGGCCACTGGACGCCCTCGCTACCGATCCGATCGTAGGTGATCCCGCGATAGATCGGCGCGACCTCGCGGAGTTCTTCGAAGACTTCTTCGGGGTCCTCGAAGTCGAAACCCTCGCCGAACAATCGGGTGCCGACCTCGCCGATGATGTCGAAGTCGTGGCGGGTGTTGCCCGGCACGTCGGTCACGGGCCGCATGCGCTGGACCCGTCGGTCGGTGTTGGTGACCGTGCCGCCACGCTCGACCCAGGAAGTCGCCGGCAGGACGACGTCAGCCAGTTTCGCCGTGTCGGTCATGAAGATGTCCTCGACGACGAGGAACTCCAGGTCCTTCAGGTTGCGCTCGGCCTCGCCGGAGTTGGGTTCGCTCATCACGGGGTTCTCGCCGACGATGTAGGCCCCGTGGACCTCGTCGCCGGCCCGAGACGTGACCTCGACGTTCGTGAGGCCGGGGTCGTCCGGAATCTCGAAGCCCCAGACCTCCTCGACCCGGGCGCGTCCGTCGTCGTCGTCCACGTCGATGTAGCCCGGGAGGACGTTCGGGAGCGCGCCGACGTCGCAGGTGCCCTGGACGTTGTTCTGTCCTCGAAGCGGGTTGACGCCCGTGCCGGGTTTACCGAGGTTCCCGGTCACCAGCGCGAGGTTGATCAGGTTCTGGACGTTGTCGGTCCCGCAGGTGTGCTGGCTCATCCCCATGCCGGTGAAGATGGCGCCGTGATCCGCGGTCGCGAACGTCTCGGCGGCGGCCTCGATCTCCTCGACGTCCAGCCCGGTGCGGGCGGCCGCTTTTTCGACGTCGTAGTTCGTCAGGGCTACCTCCAGGGACCTGAAGCCCTTCGTGCGCTCCTCGACGAACTCGTCGTCGATCCAGTCGTTCTCGAGGACTTTCTTCAGGACGACGTTCAGCAACTCGATGTCAGTCCCGGGCGTGGGTTGCAGGTGGACGTCCGCCGCCTTCGTCGTCTTGTTCTGATGGGGATCGACCGCGATGACGGTCGTCCCGTCCTGGGCGGCCTGCTTGAAGTAGTGGCTCCAGGCGATGACGTGCTGCTCGGCCGGGTTCGCGCCCTGGATCCAGTAGACGTCGGCCTCGTCGCGCAGGTCGGCCATGCTGTTGGTCATCGCGCCCGCGCCGAGGCTCTCCTTGAGCGCGGCGACGGTCGAGGCGTGACACAGGCGCGTGCAGTTGTCCACGTTGTTCGTGCCGTACCGGCGGGCGAGTTTCTGGAACAGGTAGTTCTCCTCGTTCATCACCTGCGAGGAGGCGAAAAAGCCCACGGCGTCGGGTTCGTACTCCTCGCGCAGTCGGAGCAACTCCGACTCCACGCGGTCCAGCGCCTCGTCCCAGGTGGCCTCCCGGAACTCGCCGTCCTCGCGGATCAGCGGCTGTTCGAGTCGGTCCTCGTGGTTCACGTGTTGGACGGAGGAACTGCCCTTCACGCAGAGGGCCCCCTCGTTGACCGGGGCATCGAACCACGGCTGGAAGTCCACCGATCCAGGCTCCTCACCGGGCTTCAATTTCAGGCCGCAACCGACCCCGCAGTACGGACAGATGGTCTCGACGGTGTCGTCGTCCTCGGTGCTCATATTTAGTTTACCTCAATATGGTGGGTGATTGGTCCGCTCCCTCTGGGATTTGGCCCGCGGTCACAAGAACCTTCGGCAGTCGATCGATCGCGTGCAGATCGGGCAGAAATCGATTCCCGCGACAAAGACGGCACCCGTCACCGGCGGTATTCGAGATCGCCAAAGCGTTCGCGATTCATTATCGTCACTACGAATCGCCTGATTATCCCGGTGAGTCCCCGTAGCGATTCATACGTTTCGACGCGTAAATCCCATCGCGTTCGGGCCGATCGGATCATTTCGCTCGTGACGTCGTTCTCGTGGACGAAGATGATGCGATCGCCGTGACTGTCGGCCAGGTTTTCGAGCACACTTCCCGTTTCTTCGCCAACCCCGAAGTTGTGCCCGAGATACGGCACGACGAAAACGGTCGCGTTACTGCATCGGGAGAATTCGATACTCTGTGTTACCGCATCGGTATTGTGCGTGTCTATACCCACGTCGACAGCCAGGTACGCGTTTACTCCGGGATCAGTCCGTAGACTGCCCTGAACCTGCCGGAGGAGTGCTTTCGCTTCACTGATTGTCTCTTCTTTCTGGAAGAGTTGTTTCAGTGGCTCGGGGAGATCTTTGATTGCTATTTCCTCGCGTTCTTCTGGAGTGAGGACGTAATTCAGATTGAACGATTTGTATGGACCCATGAGGTAAAGCAGAAACCGATCGTACGGAACGTGGCCGAGCTGTTGGACGATTTCGTCGCGTGTAATCGAAACCATCGATCCGCACTCCGTCGGCATTGCTTATAAAATCGGGTATTTTTGGCGAATACTGGCTTGGCAATCACTAAATTCCTGGATGTCCAAGGGACGGACGAGATGGCAACTAGTGATCGACCCCCCCGGGAGGACGCGCCGGAAGATCCCGAACAACTGCTTCCGGACCGTAGCGTGCTCTCCCTCGACGAATACCTTGCCATGCAACGGGCGATCGGGGATCGGACGCGGTTCGAGATCGTGTATCATTTGGTCCACAGTGGCGACATGAGTCCCACCGAACTCAACGAGCGTCTCGACATCGACGACAGTACGCTCCACTACCATCTCAACGAACTAGTCGACGTCGGACTCGTCGAAAAACGCAAGCGGACGGAGCCGACCAGCGACGGGCTCTACTCGTATTATCGAGCAACCGCTCTCGCGGTGGCCATACTCGAGCACGGCGTCGAAGAGCTGCTTCGTCGGGAGTGGGATTTCAGAACGGCGTACAGTAGTGACGACGAGTGATCGTCTTCCCGTTAGTTTTCAACGCCCGTACGCTCGTTGCCGGCACCGAGACGAGCGTGGCTGTCGGAAGCGATCGATCCGAAAACGGGTGGGATGGCGGGGCAGGCAACGGGCTGACGCCCGTGACGGGCGTGGGTGGCTGGTGGAAACGCCGGGCGTGGGCGACTCGTCGGGCAAACGAGCGCCGCCCGGACGACCCCCGCCGTTCGTGGCGGGGTACTTCGAACTGGGGGCCACGACGGAAAGGGCCTTGTGGAGGCTCAAATAACGGTTTTACCGATCCCTCGAGCGGCGACTGTGAGTGCCGATCGGTCGGAACGAGCCGAAAAGCGGGAGCGGATGGCGGCATCCCTGCAGGCAGCGGAGCGGGCCGAAAAGCGTGACGGGCGTGGGTGACTCGGTAGCGTGGAGTGGCGCTGGGGCATACCTCACCCGAAGGGGCGAGGCAGGTCGAACTGGGGGCCGAGACGGAAAGGGCCTTGTGTTGGGTAAAACGCTCGTTTTATTTTTCCGAACACTCGCCGGGTCTTCCTCGCCTTCGAGACGGCCCGAAACGATCCCCGTCGCCGGGCGAGCGAACCGAATGCTACGCTTCGACGAACTCGTCTGCCGTCATCATCTCGCCGTACAGCGGCAGGATTTCGAGCATGGTAGGAATTCTCCACGAATGAGAATACCACTTATCCAATAGTTGTTGGTCGTCAGGTCTCCCGGTCGTCGTCCGGGGTCCGTCCCGTTCGGTTCATCCGTCCTGCTTCAGTCCAGCGGTTCCGCCAGCGCGGCGGGCGGCCCGCCGGGTAGACCCTCTCGATCGTGCGGCGCGTCGAAGTCCCCCTCCGGCCCCACCGCCACCAGCCCGCTCGGATTGATGTCGGTATGACTCCGGTAGTAGTGCTCCTTGACGTGTTCAATGTTGCAGGTGGCCGGGACGCCGGGAAGCTGGTACAGCTCGCGCAGGTAGTTCCGGAGGTTCGGGTAGTCGGCGATCCGGCGCACGTTGCACTTGAAGTGGGTGTGATACACCGAATCGAAGCGATACAGCGTCGGGAACAGGCAGACGTCGGCCAGGGTGAGGCGGTCGCCGGCGAGGAACCGCTGCTCGGCCAGGACCGACTCCCAGCGATCGAGGGCGTCGAACAGGTCCTCGATCGCCCGTTCGTAGGCCGCCTGGGTGCCGGCGAACCCGGCGCGGTAGACGCCGTTGTTGATTGGCTCGTAGATCTCGTCGATCAGGCGGGCGATTTCGTCTCGACGCCCCTCGGGATACAGGGTGACGTCCCGTTCGGCGTACTCGTCGAAGGCCGTATCGAGCATCTCGATGATCTCTTCGGACTCGTTGTTGACGATGGTCTCGCGCTCTTTGTCCCACAGGACGGGGACGGTCACGCGCCCGGTGTATTCGGGATCGGCGGCGGTATAGACGTCGCGGAGGTGGTCGAAACCGCTCACCGTGTCGGGGGTGCAGTCGTCCTTCTCGGGCGCGAACTCCCAGCCCTGGTCGATCCGGACCGGATCGACGACGTCCAGCGAGATGGCGTCTTCGAGGCCCTTCAGTCGCCGGACGATGGTCGTGCGGTGCGCCCATGGACAGGCCCGCGAAATGTAGAGGTGGTACCGTCCCGGCTCCGCGGGGAACTCGGCGTCGGGATCGGCCTCGACCCAGTCCCGGAAGGTCGTCTCCTGGCGCTCGAACGAGCCGTCGTCGTCGTGCTCGAGCGTCTTCTCGGTGTGCCACTCGCCGTCGATCAGGCGGCCCATCGGTCACCTCCCGCCGGTCCGCTGGCACTTCGGTCCGTCACGGTTCCGCGTGTCGCTCCTGGGTAATGGTTCACGTACCTCGGTTGGATCCCGTGCGGATAACCCTGGTGCCGAATCGCCCTGGGGACGCCCGGAGGGTTCGTCGCCGCCGCCCCCCGACCGCGAATCGGGGCCATGTAGAACGCCCTCAGTTTGTGGGCGGTTACTATATATAATGGTCTTTCGTAATAGTTTTCTGGGGGAAGCAGTATGCCAACACACGACCTCGAGGGGGAGGTCGCCGTCGTTACCGGCGGTGGCCGCGGTATCGGCAGCGGAATCGCACACCGGTTCGCGGAAGAGGGGATGCACGTCGCGATTCTCGAGACGGATCACCTCGATTACGAGTACAACCAGTACGACTCGAAAGAGATCGGGGGCTACGACGAGGCCCAGGGCGTCGTCTCGGAGATCGAGGACATGGGCGGGGAAGCGATGGCCATCGATTGCGACGTCACGAAGGCCGACCAGGTACACGACGCGGTCGAGACGATCACCGACGAGTGGGGCGGGATCGACGTCATGGTGAACAACGCGGGGATCATCACGGCGAACCATCCCGAGAACCTCGACGAGGAGGAGTGGGACGCGCTGTTCGACGTCAACGTCAAGGGGGTCTTCCTGGGATCGAAAGCCGTCATCCCGCACATGAAAGAGCGCGGAGATGGCCGGATCATCAACACGGCCTCGATCGCGGGCAAGATGCCGTTCCCGGGGCTCGCCCACTACGTCGCCTCGAAGTACGCCGTCCTCGGTCTCACCAAGACGATGGCGATGGAACTCGCCAGGGACGGCGTCACGGTCAACGCGATCTGTCCGGGTATCCTCAACACCGCGATGTGGGAGAACGTCCTGACGCCGTTCTTCGACCAACCGTTCGAGAAGAGCCTGGAGGCGAACATCCCGCAGGGGACCGAGCAGACGCCAGAAGAGATGGCCGACCTCGCCGTCTACTTCGCGACCAACCCGAGCGTGACCGGCCAGGCCGTGAACGTCGACGGCGGCGCGCAGATGTAACGCGGGAAAATCGCCAGCAGTGGCCGGCTTTCGCGTTTCGCGACGACCGCACTTGCGAAGTACGCGACCGAAGCGGGCCCGCACCGATCAGCACACGACCACAGGGGGCCGCACCAGGAATCGAACGAACGACACGCCAGCCAGGTTCGCACAGAGTATCGACACGCGACCGACACACCAGCAAATCGCACACCACCAACACGCACACCAGACCAATCATGACGCCAGACATTCCACAGATCGACACTGACATCCCGGAAATCACCCAGATCGGCATCGTCGTCGAAGACCTCGACGACGGCATGGAGCGGTACGGCGCGGTTCTCGGCCTCACGGAGTGGGACGTGTACCGCTTCGAACCCCCGACGCTCACCGACACCACGCTGCGCGGCGAGGCACACGACTACTCGATGAAACTCGCGCTCGGGTTCATCGGCGACACGATGATGGAACTCATCGAACCGATGGAGGGCGAGAGTCTCTACACCGAGCACCTCGATGCGCACGGCGAGGGACTCCACCACATCGCCTGCTTCGCGTTCGACGACGCCGAGGCCGTCGTCGAGGAGTTCGAGGAGGCCGGCATGCCGGTCATCCAGAGCGGTAACTTCGGCGGGACGCCGTACTGGTACTTCGACACGACCGACGTGCTGAACGGGGTCATCTTCGAGACCGCCGACAACGTCGACTCGATGCCCGACCCGGACCGGACGGTCGAACTCTAGGCGACCGCGAACCGGTCGCCTACGGTTCGTCGGGATCCCAGTTGTACAGTGCGTCCACGAATATCTCGTGGACGTCCTCCTTCGTGACGGGCCTCGGGTTACAGCGCAACAGCCGCGCCTGGGTCTCGACGGTTTGCTCGGCCAGCCAGTCCACGTCGTCCTCGGTGATGCCCGCGAGTTCGTTCAGCCCGCTCGGGAGGACGTTCAGGTCCTTCTGGAGCTGGATGTACTGTGCCTTGAGAGCGTCGGCCGCCTCCCGGTCGGTGAGGCCGGTGGTGTCGATGCCGAACAGCTCGGCGACCCTCGCGAACCGGGCGGGGTCGCTCGCCGAGTTGTAGTCGATCGTGCTCGCCGGCGTGAGCGTGGCGATGGTCTCGCCGTGGTAGGTGTGATACCGGTTCCCGACCGGGTAGGCCATCGCGTGACACAGGGTCGCGCCGGCGGTCAGCCCGGCGATGGCACCGAACAGCGCGCCCTGGAGCATCTTCGAGCGGGCCTCCAGGTCGTCGCCGTTATTGACGACCTGCCTGACGTTGTTCGACAGCAGGTCGATGGCCTTCTCGGAGAACATCTCGGTGAGCGGCGTCCGCCCGGCGTAGACCGGCCGCGATCCGGGATCGCTCGCCCGGAGCAGGGAGTCGAACGGGTGGGTCGTGTACCCCTCGATCGCGTGTCCGAGCGCGTCCATCGCCGTCTTCGCCGACATCTCCGGCGGGAGCGTCGTCGTGAACGTCGGGTCGAGAACGGCCGCGTCGGCCCGGACGTGGTTGCTCGAGATGGCCTCCTTGATCTCCTTCTCCTCGACGGAGAGGATCGCGACGGGCGAGATTTCCGCCCCCGTTCCGGCCGTGGTGGGCATGAGGACGAGCGGCGGTCCGGCGTCCTCGATCGGCTTGCCGTCACCCGTCGGTTCGGCGATGTACTCCAGGGGACTCCCGCCGTTTTCGACGACGACCCGGGTGGCCTTCGCGGTGTCGATACAGCTGCCGCCGCCCAGGCCGACGTAGAAGTCGTACCCCGATTCGCCCTGCTGATCGCGGACGAACTCGACGGCGTCGTCGATGGCCGAGACCGAGGGTTCGCGCTCGGACTCGTCGTAGACGTCCGCCTCGAAGCCCGCGTCGGTGAGTTCCGAGACGACGCGGTCGGCGTGGCCCAGGTCTACGAGGGTCTCGTCGGTCACGACGAGGCCGTGGGCGCCCGCCTCGACGCCGATGTCGCGGATCTGGACGGGCAGTTCCTCGGTCGCGTTCAGCCCGAACCGGATTTCGGGCATCTGGATGTGCCAGACGGTCTCCGGCGACAGTTCGTGCTCCGGCGCCGAGACCGAGCGTTCGTGACTCATCTATCCCCACCCCGATCGGATCGTCTCGAACTGGTCCGGGTCGTGTCCGTACACGATCTCGGCGTCGTGCTCGCGTTCGATCTCCTTCAGGGTCTGCAGGCTCCGGAACCAGTGGCGGTGGCTCCAGAGCAGCCCCGCTCCGAGGGGGACCTCGTCCCGGTAGTTCGCCGTCTGGTAGATCTCGTCGCCCGCGAACGCGATGGTCCCCTCGCCGTCGAGGTGGATTACCGTCCCGGTCAACCCGGGCGTGTGGCCGGGCAGTCTGACGAACTCGACGTCCTCGAAGTGGGTTTCCCGATCCTGGTGGAGGACCCGCCAGTTCAGGTCGTGATCGAAGTCCCCGAGGACGTAAGCTCCACTTCCCTTGTCCGTCTTCGTCGAGTAGTAGGCGAACTTCAGTTCCTTTTCGTGAACGAACACCGGCACGTCGGTCCCGTCGAAGTGATGGAGGCCGCCGGCGTGGTCCAGGTGCAGGTGCGTCTGGAACACGTAGTCGATGTCGTTCAGGCTCCAGCCCGCCTCCTCCAGGTCGTCTTCCAGTGCGTGCTCCCCCACGTCGTGGGGATAGAACGCCTGTTTCAGGCCCTCCGGCCAGTGCCCGTCGAGGGCTTCCTCGTGGTTCCCCGTGTCCCAGAGGATCGTCCCCTCGGGGTGGTCGATCACGAGGTTGAACACCGGAATCTCGATGTAATCGGTGTCCGGGTTGGGGTCGTCGTGGGACCCCAGCGTGTTCCCCTGGACGAGGTAATTCAGGTCACATTCCAGCCCGCCGCGGTGAATCACGTCGATGCTTGCATCAACCATGGTGTGCGGTGACAATTATCTAACCAGTCTACAAATAGGTAGCGGAAATTATTGCAGCAATCCGACGATAATCCAGCCCGTCGGAAGACCAATCCAGAACCCTCGGTTCCGGTGAGGGATCCGGGACTGCCAGTCAGGAAATCGCGTCACCGGCGGCGAGATTCCAGATCGCCGCCGATCAGGACGCCGCCGTTTTCCAGCAGTGCGGGCGCGTGCTCCCAGCAACTGTACCAGATGCGTGGGCCGCGGGCGACGACCACGTCCGCCCGTTGCCCACACTCGTAACAGCGCTGGGTCTCGGCGGCGCGGATGATCCGCATCGGTACGCGAAAATGACGGGCCGAATCGGGTTAGTTTGCGGGGTCGTCAGCCCTCACTCCGCACGGTAGGTCACGGCGACGGTGACAGACACGCGCACCGGCCCGGGTTCGATGACGGTCGATCCGCCGGCCTTGCCGTCGCCCTCGAACCGCGAGTCAAAGGGGACGTAGCCGAAGTTCGACGTGCTGGCGGACTCGACGTCGGTCACGACGAGGTCGGCGGCCGCCGCGACCGCGTCGGCGTCCTCGCGGGCGTTGGCCATCGCCAGCGCGAGCGCCTCGGCGCGCACCTCGCGGCGAGTCTCCTCGGTCAACGCGAACTGGACGCCGGAGACGCGGTTCGCCCCGCTGGTCACCGCGACGTCGACGATCTCACCGGCCCGGTCGACGTCGGTCTCGATCTCGAGGGCGTGTTCGGCGCGATACCGGACGACCTCGGGGCCTTCCTTCGGGTACTCGGTGACGGCCCGCAGGTAGTAGACCGTGGTCTCGACCCGGTCGTCGTCGATTCCGGCCGCCCGGAGCGCGTCGCGCATCTCGGAGACGTTCTCGGCGACGCCGGCCCTGGCCTCGTCGGCGGTCGGCGCGGTCACCACGACGGCGACCCGGACCAGCGCGAGGTCGGGTGGGGAGGTGACGCTCGCAGTCGCCCCGACGTCGATCGTCGCGTGCGATTCGTCGCCGTTCGCGTCGTCAGCGCCCGCGTCGCCGATGGTCAAACACCCCGCGAGGGCGACCATGAGGACGACGCTCGCGACCAGGATGGCTCTCGTCTTCATGCTATTCCTACGCTTTCCGTCGATATCTACCGCGCGGTGGCTCCCGATCGAGGAAGTCCCGTTCCAGTGTCGATGGGAAGCATTCGCTGTGGGTCCAACGGCGTCAAAAGCCGAAATCCTCGGCGCGCCGGTTCATTCGCTCGTGACGGTCGCTGCCTGGAACCACTCCTCGATGAGGGATTGCACCATCAGGAAAACGATCGCGAAGTCAGCAATTACTGCGACGAGTAGCCCGCCAAATCGAATCAGTACGTTTCCTGCCCCCTCGACGAGGAGGGCGATGAACAAATTCACGAGCAGGAGACCGACCACAGTGTAAATGACGTACTTCCCGATCGCGGGACGGTCCGCCTGTGGCACCACTATCTCGCTCATAGCTGCTGATATTTCCACGATTCACAAGAACGTGTCGACAATCGTGTTTATACAAAACGATATGTACTTGATGTGAACCGGTGACCGCACGGTAGACGAAGAGCCGGTCCGTTCAAATTCCGGCTGAAAACGGTACATCGTGAACCCTTCTACGTCCCCCAGTCCCTCCCATCTCGTCCCGTGACAACGGTTACCTTCGACGGCGACGAATCGCTATCCAGGGGAAACGGGGACATGACCGAACTCGTCGAACTCGCGGAGAACGTCTACGGGATCGAACGGGCGGGGGACATGCGCGTGCCAGCGCGCGTCTACGGATCGGCCGGCCTGGTCGAGGCGCTGGGGAGCGAGGGCGATCGGACGCTCGAACAACTGCGCAACGTCGCGACGCTGCCGGGCATCCGGCGGTTCGCCCTCGCCCTGCCGGACGCCCACCAGGGCTATGGCTTCCCGGTCGGCGGGGTCGCCGCCGTGGACCGCCAATCGGGCGTGATCAGTCCGGGCGGCATCGGGTTCGACATCAACTGCGGCGTCCGGTTGCTCCGGACCGACCTCCGGGCCGACGACGTGGCCGAGTCGGCCGAGGACCTCGCCGACAGCCTGTACGAGGCGGTACCGACGGGAACCGGGAAGGGCAGCATCCTCGACACCGACCTCGACGACGTCCGCGCCATCCTCGAACGCGGCATGGAGTGGACCCTGGAACGGGGGCACGCGACCGAGGCCGACCTGGCCCACTGCGAGGAGAACGGGCGACTCCCCGGCGATCCGAACGCGGTCCCGTCGGAGGCGCTCAAGCGCGGGGTCAACCAGGTCGGGTCGCTCGGCTCCGGGAACCACTTCCTCGAAGTCGGGCGCGTGACCGACGTCTACGACGCGGCGACGGCCGACGCGTTCGGCCTCGAACTCGACCAGGTGGTCGTGCTGATCCACTCGGGGTCGCGCGGGCTCGGTCACGGCACCTGCACGCACTACGTCCGGGCGTTCGAGCGCGAGTACGCCGACGTCGTGGACGCGCTCCCGGACCGGCAACTCGTCTACGCGCCGCTGGGCGACCGCCTTGCCGAGCGCTACTGGAGCGCGATGAACGCGGCAGCGAACTTCGCGTGGGTCAACCGCCAGGCGATCACCGTCGCGGTCCGGCAGGTGTTCGCGGACCTGTTCGACGATCCGACCCTGGAACTGGTGTATGACGTGTGTCACAACGTCGCAAAGGAGGAGCGCCACGTCGTCGACGGGCGGGAGACCGACCTCCTCGTCCACCGGAAGGGCGCGACTCGCGCGTTCCCGCCAGGGCACCCGGAAATCCCCGAAGCCTACCGCGACGTCGGCCAGCCAGTCTTCGTCCCGGGAAGCATGGGCACGCACTCGTACGTGCTGGCCGGCGGGCGCCAGTCGATGGACCGTACCTTCGGATCGACCGCCCACGGTGCTGGTCGCGTGATGTCCCGGACCCGGGCCAAGGAGGAGTACACGGCCGGCGAACTCAGGCGGACGCTCCGCGAACGGGGCATCTTCGTCCGGGCGCGGTCCGGGGGCACGATGGCCGAGGAGGCCCCCGGGGCGTACAAGGACGTCGACGAGGTGGTCCGGGTCAGCGACGCGCTCGGCATCGGGACGCTGGTCGCCCGGACGGCCCCGATGGCGAACGTCAAGGGGTGACGACTGGGACAGGCGCCGCGGTCGCGGTTCTCACCCGCGCTACTCCGTCTCCAGGTACGTCCTCGCCTCCTCGTCGGACACCTGCGCGAACGAGTGATAGAACTGCCCGACGGCCCCGAAGTGTGGCGGCGTCTCGACGGTGACCACCTCGTCGGCCTCGCCGCGCAACCGCTCGACGGACGACGGCGGCGCGACGGGGACGGCGAGTATCACGCGGACCGCCCCGGCGTTCCTGACGGACCGGAGGCAGGCGGTCGTCGTCGCCCCGGTCGCCACGCCGTCGTCGACGACCAGGACGGCTTTCCCCGACAGGTCCAGCGGCGGGCGGTCCTCGCGGTACAGGTCGCGTTTCTCCGCCGCGCTCTCGCGTTCGGCGTCGACGCGGCGCTGGACGTCGTCGTCGCTCAGCCCCAGGTCCTCGATCAGGCCGTCGTTCAGCCAGACGGTCCCGTCGCTCGCGACGGCGCCGATTGCCAGTTCCGGGTTCCACGGCGCGCCCACCTTGCTCGCGACGACCACGTCGAGCGGAACCCCCAGGCGGTCGGCGACGGGCCGGCCGATGGGCAACCCGCCGCGCGGAATCGCGAGGACGACGTCGGCCTCGACGTCGAGGTCGTCGAGCAGGTCGGCGAGTTGCCGGCCGGCGTCGGTGCGGTCCTCGAACATGGCTATCCCAGGTGCTCCGCGAACCAGTCCGCGGCGGCGTTCGCGACCGCTTCCAGTTGCCCCGGCTCCTCGAAGAGGTGGCCGGCACCCTCGACGACGGACAGGTCTTTCTCGCAGTCGAGGGCCTCGTAGGCCTCGCGATTCCACTCGAGGACCTGCGCGTCGTCGCCGCCGACGATGAACAGCGTCGCCCCGGTCACGTCGCCGAGCGACTCGGCCGCCATGTCGACCCGTCCCCCGCGGGAGACCACGGCGTCGACGTCCTCGCGGCGGGCCGCGGCGCGAAGCGCGCCGGCCGCCCCGGTACTCGACCCGAAGTACCCGACGTGCAAGTCGACCGTGGCGTCCTGGCCCCGGAGCCAGTCGGTCACCGCCAGCAGCCGTTCGGTCAACAGATCGATGTCGAAGCGCGCCTCGCGGTCCCGGTCCTCGGCCTCGGTGAGCAGGTCGAACAGCAGCGTTCCAAGCCCCCGACCGCGCAGCGTCTCCGCGACGAAGTTGTTCCGCGGGCTGTGGCGGCTGCTCCCGCTCCCGTGTGCGAACACGACCAGGCCCTCGGCCCCCGACGGCACGATCAGTTCCCCCTCCAGTTCGACCCCGTCGACCGGGATCGAGACGAGCGTCTCCCCCTGTGCCATACGATACCTACGGGCTCGAACGGCTTATCGTTGCAGCCGGATCACAGCTCGACACGCCCGCCTGCGAGCGGCGCAGCCTGCCACGGGCGAGTAACAGTGAGTCACTTTTTTCGTCTGTCACGTTTTCTTTACGCACGGAGAACGTTCGCGCATGGACAGGGGGACGCGGTATCGATCGAATTCGATGGGGGACTCGTCGTGACGGCGACTCGCCGGGATCGCGGGTTCGTCCTGCTCGCGGCCGTCGCCTTCGTCGCGGTCGTCCTTGCGCCGATCCCGGACCTCTCGCGCGCCGGGCAGTACGCCCTGGCGACGACAGCCTTCGCCGGAACGCTCTGGCTGACCGGGGGTCTGCCCCTGGCCGTCACGGCGTTGCTCGTCCCCGTCCTGTTGACCGCCACGGGAGTCCAGCCAACGATGGCCGACGCGCTCGCCGGGTTCGCCGACCCGGTGATCTTCCTCCTGCTGGCGGGGTTCATGCTGGCCGAGGCGTTCCAGGCCGAGAACATCGACCGTCGGATCGCCTACCGCATCCTCGCGGCCATCGGGACGTCGCCGCACCGACTCGTGCTGGGCGTGATGATCGCGACGGCGGGCCTGTCGATGCTCGTCTCGAACTCCGCGACGACCGCGATGATGGTGCCCATCGCGTTCGGCATCGTTCGCCAGGTGGAGGGCCCGCGGAACGGTGCGGCGTCCGGCACGAGTGAGGGATCTAACCCGCCGACGCCGAGCGAGGACCCATCGAACCCGCCGACGCCGAGCGAAAACCCCTCGAACTTCGAACTGTCGTTGCTCCTGGGCACGGCCTACGCCGCCAGCATCGGGGGGGTCGGCACCGTCATCGGGACGCCGCCGAACACCATCGTCGTGGCGAGGCTCGAGGAGCAACTCGGCGTCCGCGTGTCCTTCCTCGACTGGATGGCGATCGGGATCCCGATCGTCCTGGTGGCCCTGCCGCTGGCGTGGTACCTCCTGACCTACCGGATCTATCCGATCCGGGTCGGGGACGTCTCGGCCGCCAGGCGGAACGCCCAGCAGTTCCTTCGCGAGGCCGGCGACCTGTCCCGCGACGGGCGATGGGTGCTGTACGTCACGGCGGCCACGGCCGGCCTGTGGGTGCTCGGCGGCCTGGACTTCCTGTTCGAGGGGGCCGTCCCGGCCACGTGGTACGCGACGCTGTTCGGGGGCACGGGGAGCCTCTTCGGGGTCGGTCCCCACCAGGGACTCCTGTATTTCGTTCTCGTTGGACTGCTCGCCGTCCCCGCGCTCGTCGGCTCCGGCGCGGTCGAGTGGGACGAGCTGGTCGACATCGACTGGGGGACGTTGCTCCTGCTCGGCGGCGGCATCTCACTCGCGGACGCGCTCGCCGCGACCGACGCGACGGCGTGGCTCGCGAACGTCATCCTCGACGCGTTCGAGGGGATTCCCGTCGTCCTGCTGATCCTCGCGCTGGTGGCCCTCACCGTCGTCTTCGGCGAAATCGCCTCGAACACCGCGATGGCAGCGATCCTCGTTCCCCTGCTCGTGACGGCCGGTCCAGCCTACGCGGCGGCGCTCGCCACCTCGGGCGAACTGGCGGCCGTCTTCCTCGCCGTGACCGTCGGCGTCGCCGGGAGTTTCGGCTTTGCGCTCCCCGTGGCGACGCCGCCCAACGCCATCGCGTTCGGGACCGGGCGCGTCCGCCGCGAAGACATGCTCCGGGCTGGGGTCGTCCTCGACGCCGTCATGGTCCTGGTCGTCACCGGGATGCTGTTGCTACTCGTTCGGTTCGTGATCGAGGTGGTGATCGGCTGACAGGCCCTCGATCCCGACCGATCGGCCAACTACGTCTGGCGTCCCGTGACCGACTCGATTTCCATTTCGAACAGGACCTCTTCGACCGCATCGATCGGTTCACCGAAGATGCGGATCGGCAGGAACGCGTCCGCCCCCGGACTGGACGACTCGTCGGTGTCGTCCACCCGGGTGATCGGCCCCCTGACGACGACGCTCCAGGACTCGTCCGGCGGCGTGTACTCGTAACAGACGAGGCTGGCGCGGTCGGTCGTCTCGAGATAGGCCATCTTCTCGCTGCCCTCGTGGTCGCCGAGTCGGAGGAACAGCGCGTCGCCGTCGTAGTGGCAGGCCACCGGCACCGCGTAGGCGTCCCCGTCCCGGGCGAGCGCAAGTACCCCGGTTTCCGCCTCCCGCAGTCGCTCCTCGATCTCCCGGTCGGTCATCCCCTCGGTGTACGTGTAGTCGTTGTCGGTCACGGCCCAGTCCTCCGACTGTCGATAGGCGATTCGACGCGAAGAACCCCTCTGTCACCCGGACGACAGTAATGGCGTCATCCCGTAAAGTCGCCGTAGGTAACCGATCCATCGTCGACGATCCGGTCGCTCTTCGGGACCTTCCCGTCAGGCGGCATGCTGCCCTCGGCGGGACCGCCCGGTTCGCCCACCACGATCCGGGCCACCATTCCCATCGGCTTGTGCGGGATGCAGTAGTAGTCGTAGGTGCCCTCGACCTCGAAGGTGTGGTCGTAAGTCGCGCCCTTGCTGTTGAGCGTCGTGCTGTCCCAGGGTTCGGCGCTCTCCGGGATCCGGTTCGGGTACGCCGTCGCGGAGTGCCCGCCGCTGGCGTTGACGAAGGTAATCGTGGTTCCCGGTTCGACGTGGAGGCCGATCGGCGTGAAGTAGTACCGCGCGTTGTCCGTGACCATCCGCACCGTGTTTTCGGGGATCGCCGTTTTCGTTCCAGCCCCGTCGGACCCCATACAGCCGGCCAGACCGACTGCTGCACCGGCACCGATCGACGCGAGGAACCGGCGGCGGGTCGAGTCCTGTGACCGTCCTGTCATTGGACGTGGCTCGGTCCCGGTCGTTTTTAAGGGCACCTATTCCGGAAATCGTTCTCCGCCACCGGTCACGCCACGCCGGTTTCCGGATCGGCCGCGATCGGGTCGCCGTCGGGATCGGTGATTTCGACGACCGTTCCGTCGAGGCGAACGTAGTACAGGGTCCCGGTCGCGGCGTCGACGAAGACGACCTCGCGAGACCCGTCGTCCGTCCAGTCGATCCCGGCGACAGGGGTTTCGGTAGCGGGCCCGCTCCCCGTGAGGATCGATTTCGCGTTCGCGGCCGACAGCAGGGCGACCTCGCCGCCGGCGTCGACGAACGGGATTCGAACCGGAGCAGTCCCGTCGAACTCGCGGGGTGCGCCGATCCCGACGCCCGAACTCGTCCCGACGCTTCGGCCGACGTCGTGGGTGGTCTTCCCGTCCACGTAGGTCACGTTCGCGGTCGAATTCGCGTACACGAGGTCGGGGTCGCCGTCGTCGTTGTAGTCGGCGACGCCACCGATCGCGCTCGCCCGGATCGGCGCGCCGTCGGCAAAGACGCGCTCGGGTCCGGCGTCGGTTCCGACCCGGTAGACGTAGCCGTCGTCGCTCTCGTTGACGTAGAAGACGCTCGTCTCGTGACGCCAGGTACCGACGGCGAGCAGGGTCGACGCCGTCTTTGCGCCCGTCGCGAGGTCCTCGGCGTCGCCGCTCTCGTCGACGATTGCCAGCGTCCCGTCCGGGCGGACGAAGGGGATCTCGAGGCGATCGTCGTCGTCGAAATCGATCTCCTTCGGCCCGATCGCCGCCGCGGTGACGCCGTAACTCTCGGTGGTGCCATCGGGCGCGACGCTCCTGAGAGACCCCACGGCCGTCGTGTAGACGACCGCTTCGCGGGGGAGTTCGGGGCCACCGACGGCGTCGAACGCGAGGACGTCCTCGGCACCCGAAACGCGAACGATCACTCGCATCGTCTCGTTCTCGTCGAGGTCGAATCGGGCGGTGAGTCGGGCGGTCGATCCGGGTTTCCACGCCCGCTCCTCCAGGACGGTCACGTCGACGTCGGTCCGGTAGTTGCCGTCGACCAGGAGGTCGATGGCGTCGGGATCGGCCGGCAAGGTCCGGCTTCCCGTGTTCTCGACGTGGAGGGTCAGTTCGTCGGTCCCGTCGTCGTAGATCGACGGCCCGGTCCCGGGATCGTCGACGATCTCGACGTCCGACTCGAGGTCCTCGCTCTCGGTCTTGGCGGTCTCTTCGAGGGCCGAGTTAATCGACTGGAACTCACCGACGATGGCACCCGCCACGGCGCTCACGACCAGGATGCTCGCGACGATCAACAGGAGTCGTGCCGACTGGTTTGCCACGCGTGTTCCTCCTGGTTCGTACCGGGTGGTTCGGTGCGAGTCCGAGACGTCGCGCCGACGTCCGTGTCCGATAGTCGCGGCGTGGGGCCAATGAACCTTTTCGCCACCGCTGGATTCACGCTCCTGGAACCCTGACGCCACCTCATGCGACGCGTGGGCGAGGTGACGGTCCGCGGTGTCGACCTCGACGCCGAAACTCGATGTGCCCACTACCACACGGAGCGCGACGTCGTGGCGATCCGGTTTCGCTGCTGTGGCGAGTTCTACGCCTGCATCCGGTGTCACGAGGCGCTGGCCGACCACGACCCCGAGGTGTGGCCCCGGGAGGCCGTCGACGAAGAAGCGGTTTTGTGTGGGGTCTGTGGCGGGACGCTGTCGATCGAGGCGTATCTCGCTGCCCACGACGCGTGCCCGAACTGCGGGGCGGCGTTCAATCCGGGGTGTGCCACGCATCATCACCACTACTTCGAGGTCGATGGCGACGGTGGCGGGGGCTAACGGCGACGTTCTAACTCCACGGTTCGCCGCACCAGCACGGCCGAAATCCGGTGAAACGAATTTCAGTATTCGACGTTACAGAAATATCATTCAGATTACTATTATGGGGCTGTCGCCCCTCGGACTAGATACCATGAGCGGAAACCCGTCCGCACCCGGACCTCACAACCCGGGACCGGAGCACAGCGCTCGAACCGTCGTGATGGCGTCGGTCGTGACGGTCCTGGCGACGTTCGGCCTGGTCCTGGCCGTCGCGGCCCCGGTGGCGACCGTCGCCGGCGTCTTCGTGCTGGCGGCGACGGGTCGGCTAGTCGGCCGTGCGGCCGACGGGGTTCGTCGCCGACAGCGCCGTGACGGTCGGAAGCGACGCGTCTGCGTGCCGTACACGAACGTCTCCGTCGAACTGTAGCGTCTCGAGAACCCCCGTCGCTACAGGTTCTCTTTCTGGTAACTGCCGTCGTAGGCCCCGACGTTGTCGGCGGCCGCGAAGACGATCTGGGCGACTCGAGCCCCGCGTTCGATCGCGACGTCGTGGTGGACCTGCAGGAGGCCCTCGCCGCGCCCCTCGTAGCCGGTGTCCCAGACCGCCGTGTTCAGCATGCAACTGTTGCGCATCAGCGACGACCGCGGGAAGACGAACCCCACGTGACCGGTCGGGATCGAGATGACCTCGTCGTACCGGAGGACGTAGCCGCCGGGTTCGAGGTAGAACGTCTCGGGGCCGGCGTCGTCGAACTGCTCGGTTTCGACGGCCTGGCGGTCACCGATTTCCTTGCCGTCGCGGCCGACGTGGCCCGGTTCGCGCTGTTCGAACACGTCGTCGACGGTGAGGTCGACGCCGTTTGGCTGTACCTGCTCGTCCGCCACGTCGGAGAGGTGCTGGGCGACGAAGGCGCCGGAACGGAACATACCGGGGGTGGCCGGTGGCGGGACGAAAAGCGCTTCGGGATCGGTCGGCGCGCGCCGCGCCGCGCCCCGAAACTCGGGCGCAAAACTTGCGAATATCCGTCGCAAATATTGCGAAAATCGACCGACAGCGGCACGCTATTCCGCTTTTGGATGCCCCAGACGCGCGGGATTTATGGTCGCTCGTGGCGCACTAGCCCACGTCATGGGACTCACACTTACCGAAAAGATCCTCGACGATCACCTCGTCGACGGGGACCTCACCCCGGGCGAGGAGATCGGGATCGAGATCGACCAGGTCCTGGCACAGGACACCACCGGCACGATGGTCTGGCTCCAGTTCGAGGCGATGGACCTCGACGAGGTCCAGACCGAACTCGCCGCGCAGTACTGCGATCACCAGACCTACCAGTTCGACTTCAAGAACACCGACGACCACCGCTTCCTGCGCTCTGCGGCCGGCAAGTTCGGGGCTCACTTCTCCCGCCCCGGCAACGGCATCTGTCACAACGTCCACAAGGAGAACTTCGCCGCGCCGGGCAAGACGATGCTCGGCTCCGACTCGCACACGCCGACCCCCGGCGGGATGGGCGAACTCGCCATCGGTGCGGGCGGGATCGACGTCTCGGTCGCCATGGGCGGCGCGCCCTACTACATCGAGATGCCCGAAGTCGTCAACGTGCGACTGGAGGGCGAACTCCCCGACTGGGCGACCGCGAAGGACGTCATCCTGGAACTGCTCCGGCGCCTCACCGTCAAGGGCGGCGTCGGGAAAATCTTCGAGTACACCGGCCCGGGCGTCGAGACGCTGACCGTCCCCGAGCGGACGACGATCACGAACATGGGGACGGAACTCGGGGCGACCTCGAGCATCTTCCCGACCGACGAGAAGACCAGGGACTACCTCGAACGCCTCGGTCGCGGCGACGAGTACGTCGAACTCTCGCCCGACGAGGACGCCGAGTACGCCGACGAGGTCGTGGTCGACCTCTCCGACCTCGAACCGCTCGTGGCCGCGCCGTCGATGCCGGACAACGTGGTTCCGGTCCGTGAAGTGGCCGGCAAGCCGGTCGACCAGGTCATGGTCGGTTCCTGCACCAACGGCGGCTACGAGGACATCCTCCCCGCCGCGAAGATGCTGCAGGGCCGCGAGATCGACAAGCGCACCGAGATGATCGTCGCGCCCGGATCGAAGCAGGCCTCCGAGATGCTCGCCCGCGAGGGCTGGGCGGCCGACATGATGGCCGCGGGCGTCAACTTCTCCGAGTCCACCTGCGGGGCCTGCATCGGTATCGGCCACGTCCCGGCCTCGGACTCGGTGAGCGTCCGGACGTTCAACCGCAACTTCGAGGGGCGGTCCGGACTGGAGGACGACAGCGTCTACCTCTCCTCGCCGGAGGTCGCCGCTGCGTCGGCGCTCAAGGGCGAACTCGTCGATCCCCGCGACCTCGCCGAGGAACTGGGCGACCTCGAAGCCCCGGGCTTCGAACTCCCCGACGAGTACATCGGCACCAGCGGCGCCGACCTCATCGGGCCGGACGAGGCCGTCGACGACGAACTCGTCAAGGGCCCGAACATCGGCGAGGTCCCGCTGAAGGACCCGCTGGACGCCGAGATCGACGGGCCCGCCCTGCTGAAGATGGGCGACAACATCACGACCGACCACATCATCCCGGCGACCCAGGACATCCTGATGTACCGGTCGAACATCGAGAAGCTCTCGGAGTTCACCCTCTCGCGGGTCGACGAGACCTTCGCCGACCGCGCGGCCGAGTCCGACGGCGGCTGGCTGGTCGCCGGCGAGAACTACGGCCAGGGGTCCTCCCGCGAGCACGCCGCGATGTGCCCGATGTACCTCGGCATCGAGGGCGTCCTCGCCCGGAGCTTCGCCCGGATCCACCGCGCGAACCTGTTCAACTTCGGCATCGTCCCGCTGATCATCGACGAGGACACCTACGAGCGCATCGACCAGGGTGACGACGTGGAAGTCGTCGACGACGTGCGCGAGGGCGTGACCGCGGGTCAGGAGGAGTTCACGATCCGCGTGAACGACGACTGGGAGGCGACCGCCACGCTGGACGCCTCCGAGCGCGAGCGCGACCTGCTCACCGCCGGCGGCAAACTCCCCTGGACGAAACAGCACGCCCAGGGCGGGTCGGGTGCCGCGCCCGCCGACGACTGAGGAGGGTCGACGGCCACGCTGACGCCCCCAACGCCGCGGTCGAATAGTGCCCGCGCACCGGTTCCTGTCGCTCACAGCCGCACGATTTTCCCGCCGGCCGCGACCGAGAGGCCGAAAAAGACGGCGGCGAGCCCCAGTCCGAGCAGCCCCGCCGCGTACAGTCCGGCGGCGAACGCGAACGCGTTCATCAGCACGATGACGCCGATCGCGAGCGCCTTCTGGTTCAGCGACATCATGGTCGTGGGCGTTCGGTTCCGACGATCCGCCCTTAGAAATTCCGCTCCTGCATCACGACGCGCGGGAACGACCCGCCGATCGATCGGCCGTGACTGGCGAGTCGTCGGTCGAGGCGTCGAAGAACCGATCCGGTTTCAGTCGTGACAGCCGGAGTGCGTTCCCGGTCACGCCGAGGCTCATTCCCATGTCGCCGACGACGACGGCCATGGCGACCGTGACGAACCCGGGGATGGCACCGATCGCGAGCACCGCCTTCACGCCCAGGCTCGACCAGATGTTCTGTCGGATCACGGCGTTGGCCCGGTTCGAGAGCGCGTAGAGGTACGGCAGTTTCGAGAGGTCGTCGGCCATGAGCGCGACGTCGGCGGTTTCCAGCGCGGTGTCGGTCCCGGCCGCGCCCATGGCGACCCCGACGTCGGCGGTCGCCAGCGCGGGCGCGTCGTTGATGCCGTCGCCGACCATCGCCACGTCGCCGTACTCGGCCTGGAGGGCCTCGACGGCGTCGACCTTCTCGTCGGGCAGGAGTTCGGCCCGGTACTCGTCGACGCCGACCCGGTCGGCGATGGCGCGGGCCGTCCCCTCGTTGTCGCCGGTCAGCATGACGACGCGTTCGACGCCGAGGTCGTGGAGGCGGTCGATCGCTGGTCCGGCCTCCGGTCGCATATCGTCCGCGATGGCGACGATCCCCAGGAGTTCCCGTTCCGTGCCGACCAGGATCACGGTCTTGCCTTCGTTCTGGAGGCGGCGGATGGTTTCGTCGCGGAGGTCGGTGCAGTCCTCGCGCTCGCAGTCTTCCGGGGGTCGCTTATCGGACGCCGGTCCGGTCGTCGCGCCGCCGTCAGTTTTCACGTGGGCGTGCGAGAGGTCGAACCCGAGGCTCTCGAACAGCGCCGGCTTGCCCGCGTAGTAGGTCGTTCCGTCGAGGTCGGCGCGGACGCCTTTCCCGGTCAGGCTCTCGAAGTCGGCGAGGTCGGCGAGCGCATCGTCGTCCACTCCCACGGCCTCGGCATGCTCGCGGATCGCGGCCGCGATCGGGTGCTCGCTTCGGCGTTCGAGGGCGGCGGCGTGCCGGAGGACTTCGTCCCCGGTAACGGTCCCGAGGGAAATGACGTCGGTGACGGCGAGTTCGCCCCGGGTCAGGGTCCCCGTCTTGTCCAGGGCGATGGCGTCGACCTCGCCCATCGCCTCCAGGTGGTTGCCGCCCTTGATCAGGACGCCGTTCTTCGCCGCGCTCGTGATCCCGGAGACGACCGACACGGGCGTCGAGATGACGAACGCGCAGGGGCAGGCGATCACGAGCAGGGTGAGGCCCCGAATGAACCACGTCTTCCAGGCCCAACCGAAGGCGAGCGGCGGGACGGCGGCCGTCAGGGCCGCGAGCACGACGACGGTGGGCGTGTAGTACCCCGCGAAGCGGTCGACGAACTGTTCCTTCTCGGTCTTGGCTTCCTGGGCGTCCTGCACCAGTTCGATGATCCGCGCCAGCGTCGACTCGCCGGCCGCCGAGGTGGCCTCGATCTCCAGGTATCCTTCCTGGGCGATCGTACCGGCGTAGACCTCGTCGCCTGCTTCCTTGTCCACGGGGACGCTCTCCCCGGTGATCGGGGACTCGTCGACCGCACTCCCGCCGTCCAGAACCCGGCCGTCGACGGGGATTTTCTTCCCCGGCCGGACGACGACCGTTTCGCCCACTTCGACCTCCTCGGCCGGGACCGTCTGCTCCTTGCCGTCCCGCCTGACCGTCGCTTCCTCCGGGGAGAGTTCCAGCAGTTCGCGCAGCGAGTTCCGCGCCCGGTCCATCGCGTATTCCTCCAAGAGTTCGGCGACGCTGAACAGGACCGCCAGCGTGGCCGCCTCGACGTAGAACCCGATGCCGGTGGCGGCGAGGATGGCGAATCCCATTAGCAGGTCGATGTCGAGGGTGCGCTGGCGCGCCGAGTAGTACCCGCTCCGGACGACCGGGGTACCGCTGACAGCGATCGCCCCCAGGAACAGGACGGCCGCGAGGGCGAGGTCGTACTCCAGGACGGTCGCAACGACGGGGTTCTGCCCCGGGAGCACGAACTCGAACAGGAGACCGAGCGTCACCAGCACGGCACCGATCCAGGTCTTGATCGCCCGGGAACTCGTCCAGACCTCGGTCGGCGGGGCGACGTCGGCGGAGCCCTCGGCGTCGTCACCTTGCTCCCTCGCCGCGTTGCCGACCACCTCGTAGCCCGCCCCTTCGATGGCCCCGACGACGTCCGCTTCGGTGACCCGGTCGGGGTCGTAGGTCACGCTTGCCGTCCCGGTGGTCGGTCGGAGGTCGACGTCGACGATTCCCTCGACGCGCTCGAGGCTCCTGTCGACCTTCTTCGCACAGGAGGGACAATCCATCTCCGGGACGGCCAGGCGAGCCGTCAGCTCACGGACGTTCTCGTCCGCGTCCCCCCGCTTCCCGGCGTTCTCGTCCATCGAGTATCCGTACGGGATTCGGACCGATAAGGCTTCGTTGGAATATTCCAACCGCGCTGGCGTCGGGAGCGTCCTGCGACCTGCCGGCGCTCGGTCACAGCGTCTCGGTGGACTCCTCGACGGGCGACCCCATACCGACGTGGCGCTTTGCCAACTGTGCCTCCGCCCGCCGCAACCGGTAGGTCAGGGTCGACCGGGGGACGTCGAGTTGCTCGGCGAGGTCGCCGACGTCTACTTTCCTCGGGGTCTCGTAATATCCGTGCTCGATTGCGGCCCGCAAGGCCGCCTCCTGTTCGGGCGGGAGTTCGTCGCCGTCCAGTTCCGCCTCGGAACTCGGTGACACGTCCGTCGTCCGGCGCATCTCCATCCCGGCACAGTCCCCGACGGCGCGCTCCAGGTCGTCGAAGAAGGCCGCAACGTCGCCGTCGCCCGAGTGGACGATCCGCCAGGTGTAGCGCCGCCCCTCGTTGCGCGTCTCGAAGAGCACGCCGTCGCCGAGATGGTCCAGCGCGATGTGGGGGACCGAATCACAGACGGCGGTCCGCTCCCAGTAGGAGTACAGGACGAGCGTGTCCTCCCCGTGTTCCAGGATTTCGGTCCGCGAGGTCGCCCCACAGTCGTCGGTCGCCAGGCAGTCGGCGTAGTAGTCCGCCGTGAGGAAGGCCTCGGCGACGGCGTCGAGCGCGTCCGGAGGCCCCGTGACGTGGTCCACGCGCCACAGTCTGTCTGCCGTGGCGTGCAGGGAGAGCGACCGGATCCTCGCGTCCGGGTGTTCGGCCAGGGTATCCGCGACCGCGTTGCACCCCGGCCGGTAATCGAGGGCGAAGACGAGTTCTCGCATACCTGCCGGTGGGGGTTCGACGGGCTTAACGCACCGGTCGGGCCGGATATAGCTCCGGGCTGTTGCCCCCGTCTTGGGACTTCCTTTCGAGTAACTCCTCCCCGGGCCTTATACTGTCTCGGGCCGTACCGGCGCTCGTGACGACGACCGCGAGTCCCGGGCCGCCGTCCGTGCGAATTCGCCAGGCCGAACGGGCGGACCTGCTCGGTGTGTTGCACATCGAGAACGAGTCGTTTCCCCAGCCATGGCCGTACGACGCCTTCGACCGCTTCCTGGGCGAACCGGGCTTTCTCGTCGCCCAGGGGGCCGACGGCGCGGTCGTGGGCTACGTCGTCTCGGACATCATCCCCAACCACGGTGGGTCGGTCGGCCACGTGAAGGACCTCGCCGTCCACCCCAAACGACGCGGTCGGGGCATCGGTCGTGCCCTCCTCCACCGGAGTATCCGGACCCTCGCGGCCCAGGGCGCGCCGACGGTCAAACTCGAAGTCCGCGAGTCCAACGACACCGCCATCTCGCTGTACGAGGACTTCGGGTTCCAGGCGCTCCGCCGGACCCCCGGCT
>DATFIX010000184.1:0-9244 GCA_035269625.1 Natrialbaceae archaeon | reverse complement strand
CCGGCCGGCGGCTGGTCGTTCTCGACGAGGCCGACAACATCCACGGCACCCACGACCGTGGCGGGACGGGAGCGATCACGAGCCTGGTGAAGGAGGCCAGCCAGCCGATGGTGCTGATCGCCAACGACTTCTACGACATGTCGAAGGGACTCCGGAACGCCTGCCGCGAGATCGAGTTCCGCGACGTCTCGAAGCGCTCGATCGTCCCGGTGCTTCGGGACATCTGCCGCAGGGAGGGCATCGAGTTCGAGTCCGCCGCCCTCGAAGCGATCGCCGAACAGACCGACGGCGACCTCCGGTCGGCGATCCACGACCTGCAGGCGGCCGCGGAGGGCCGCGACCGGATCACCGAGGACGACGTCGTGACCGGGGAGCGCGACCGAACGGAGGGCATCTTCGACTTCCTCGACCTCCTGATCAAGGAAGGGGACGCGGAGGCGGCGCTGAAGGCCTCCTACGACGTGGACGAGACGCCCGACGACCTGATCAACTGGATCGAGGACAACGTGCCGAAGGATTACCACGGGCCCGAACTCACGGACGCGTTCGACGCCCTCTCGCGGGCCGACCGCTGGCTCGGCCGCGTTCGGGCCACCCAGGACTACTCGTACTGGCGCTACGCCGCGGACAACATGACCGCCGGCGTGGCGGCCGCCCGGCGGGAGAACAAGGGCGGGTGGACGCGGTACGGACCGCCGAGCTACTGGTCGAAACTGGGGCGCAGTCGCGGGACTCGCGAAACCCGGGACGCGATCGCCCGCAAAATCGCCGAGAGCGCCGGGACGAGCCTCGGGAGCGCCAGGCGCGACGTGCTCCCGTATCTCGCCACGATGACCCACCACTGCAAGGACCGCGAACTGACCGTTCGGATGGCCGCCGCCTACGACCTCGACGCGAGCCAGGTCAGTTTCGTCACCGGGTCGGGCGAGTCGACCAACAAGGTGCAATCCATCGTCGAGGAAGCCCGGGAGCGCCGGGACGAGGCGATCGAGTCACACGCCGGACCGGCGTTCGAGGGCACACGGACCCGAAACGGGACCGGGGACGGCGAAGACGAGGGGAACGGAGCGACCGGGGATGGGGACGACGGCGACGACGGCCAGTTGACCCTCGGCGACTCGGCCGGCGACGATTCCAGCGACGAGCCGGCAGATAGCGATGGCGAGGACGTCGCAGAAGCCGGCGACGGGGAGGGCGACGGGGAGGGCGACGTTCGCACCGAGAAAGCCGAGAGCGACGACGCACAGTCGGGACTCGGCGACTTCATGTAGTACCGATATTCGTCGACATCAAAGCACGTCGAGTTCGTGCCCGGCCTCGTAACAGGCGTCCAGACACGTCTGCACGTCCTCGGCGGAGTGTGTCGCCATGGGCGTCAACAGGACCCGCCCTCGGTCGGGCGCGGTCGGGGAGCGGGGACCGGCCGAGACGACCACGCCGTGCTCGCGAACGGCCGCCTCGAGTCTCCTCGCAGTCTCCGGGTTCTCCAGATCGATCGGGACGACCTGCGATTCGCCCAGCACGTCGTAGCCCATCGAGCGCAGGCCGTCCCGGAGTCGCTGAACGTTCGACCAGAGACGGTCCCTGACGTCGTCGTGGCGGGAAACGTGCAGCGCCTCGCTCGCGGCCGCCGCGGCGGGCGGTGCGAGGCCGGTCGAGTCGACGAACGGTCGAGCGGTGCGCGTCAGGTGCTCGACGAGCGCCGCGGATCCCGCGACGAACCCGCCCTGGCTGGCGAGGGCCTTGGCGAGCGATCCGGTCTGGACGTGGACGCGGTCGGAAACGTCCTCCGCCTGGACCACGCCGCCGCCGTTCCGGTAGAGCCCGGTCGCGAGTCCCTCGTTGACCATCATCCAGGCCCCGTACTGCTCGGCCACGTCACACAGGGTCCGGAGCGGTGCTGCCATCCCGTCGGCCGCGAACACCGACTGGGTCACGACCAGCCAGGACTCCCCGGTTCGGTCGTCGCGATCGGCCATCCGCTCGCTGAGGTCGTATGGATCAAGATGGTCGTAGGTGACGAGTTCGCCGCCGGCGAGTCGAACCCCGTCGGCGACGCTCGCGTGCACGTGTTCGTCGACGAAAACGACGTCCGGCGAGAGGCCAACGATCGCGCCGACGTTCGCGGCGTAGCCGGAGGAAAAGGCCAGCGCGCGCTCGCTCTCGTGAACCTCGGCGAGCAGTCGCTCGAGGTCCCAGTGGACCATCGTGTCACCGACGGTCGGACGCGGTGCACCGGCGCCGGTCCCGACGACCTCGGCGGCGGCCGTCGCCGCCTCCTGGACGCGGTCGTCGGTCGCCAGCCCCAGGTAGTTGTGCGAAGCAAAGACGAGGACCGCTTCGGCATCGAGGACGGGGAGCCCACCGCCCGGATCGGGCGCGAACGTGGCACGAGCGCCGACGTGGTCGGCCGGCGTCAGGCGACCCCCGTCTCCATCGGCGACGCGGTCGTCGAGATCGAACCCCCGATCGGTCATCTACCTTAAACGTCACGGCCGCGTGCCTTCAACGGTTCGAAACAGTCGCGTCGGCGTTCGGGTCGAAACACCCTCGGTCCGTTCGGATTCGCGAATCCCGCTATAGAGTGGCGAGCGTCGGGGGATTCGACGCCGGTCCAACGACGCCGGTCGCGAAATCGACGCGGCGGACGTCAGGTAGCGGCGGCGGCCGTTACCGCTCGACGCCGCTCGTTCCGAGTCCGGGAATCCTGACGTACTCCTCGAAGGCGTCCATTCCCTTCGTCGCGGAGATCACGAGGGCAAGGTAAAACAGCGCGAGGATTCCGAACACGAGCGTGTACTTGTAGTTCGTGTTCGCGATGTCCTCCGCCTGAGCGAACAGTTCCGGAACGGCGATGAACGTCGCGAGCGAGGAGTACTTGATCAGGTACACCAGTTCGTTCGTCCATCCCGGGATCGCATAGCGCAGTCCCTGTGGAAGGACGACCCGTCGGATACCGGCCAGTTGCGTGAGGCCGATCGCCCTGGCGGCAACCAGCTGGTCGCGGTCCACGCTCTGGAGTGCCGTCCGGATGTACTCCGCCTGGTAGGCCGCACTGTTGATCGTGAATCCGATCAGGGCCACCCAGACAGCCGGGTTCGGGACGAGTTCGGGGAAGATCCCCCGGAAATACTGCGAGAGGTTGAACCCGTAGTAGAGGACGAACAGCTGGGCGACCAGCGGCGTCCCCCGGATCAGTTCGGTGAACGACAGCGAGAGGTAACTGGAGTAGGTACCGTAGATCCGGGCCACGCTGAGCGGAATCGCGATGATCAGCCCGAGGAGGATGCTGACGGCGGTCAGCAGAATGGTGAAGTACGCGCCCGTCGCGAGGGCGGGCAGGTATCCCGCGGCCTCGGCGAGTTGCGGCGAGAACCCCTCGATGGCGCCCACGGGGATGAACGTGTCCGAGTAACTCATCAAGGGGTTCCAGCCCCAGTTCGTGATCCACCGCAACACCAACCAGCCCCAGAATATCACGCCGGCAATAATTCCGATCCACCGGAGAGTTCCCGACGGCGAGAAGCCGCTCTCCCACCCCGTCCCGGTACGCCCAGAGGTGGGTTCGGTTTCTCCCTCGGTGGTCTCCGGCTCGGCACTCATTGCGGTGCCTCCGTCTCCCCGTGGAGCCGGGTGATGCGCTCCAGGAACTCCTTGGTCCGCTCGTGTTCGGGGTCCTGGAACATCTTGTCCGGCGGGCCTCGCTCGGCGATCTTCCCGCCGTCGAGGAACATGATCTTCGAGGCAGCCTCGGTGGCGAAGCCCATCTCGTGGGTAACCACGAGCATCGTCATGCCTTCATCGGCCAGTTGCCGCATGACCTCGGTCACCTCGCCGATGAGTTCGGGGTCGAGCGCGCTAGTCGGCTCGTCGAACAGCATCAGTTTCGGGTCCATCGCCAGCGCGCGGGCGATGCCGACGCGCTGTTTCTGCCCGCCCGAGAGTTCGGCAGGATAGGAGTCGGCCTGGGGTTCGAGCCCGACCTCCTTGAGCCGCTCCATGGCCTCGTCCTGGGCCTCTTCTTTGGACATCCCGCGAACCCGTTTGAGCCCGAGCGTGATGTTCTCGAGAGCTGTCAGGTGCGCGAAGAGGTTGAAGTCCTGGAACACCATGCCGACCTGTCGTCGGAGTTCGTTGACGTTGTACTCCGGATCGGTGACGCACTCGCCGTCGAGGTAGATGTCGCCCTCGTCCGGCTCGGTGAGCCGGTTGATGCATCGCAACAGCGTGGACTTCCCGCTGCCGCTCGGGCCGACCAGTACCTCGACGTCACCGCGCTCTATCTCGAAGCTGACACCCTTCAGTACCTCCTCGTCGCCGTAGCTCTTGTACACGTCGTCGACGCGTACCAGTGGATCGTCTGTAGTCATGATGATTCACCCGTCGGAATGTGGTAGACGCGGCCGAGATAGTCGAGACCGCGGTTCGTCGCAAAGGTCAGAACGAAATAGATGACGCTGATGAACAGCAACAGTTCCAGGGCCGAGTCGGCAAATCCACTTCGCTGGAACAGGTTGTAGCTGCGCGTGAGCATCTCCGCGAGGCCCAGCGCGATGGCGATGCTCGTGTCCTTGAGCACGATCGTGAATTCGTTCTGGAAGCCAGGGATGCTCCGACGAAGCGCCTGGGGCACGACGACGTGCCGGATCCCCTGTAGTTTCGTCATCCCGACCGACCGCGCTGCCTCCATCTGTCCACCGGAAACGCTCTGTATCGATCCACGGAACAGTTGCGCCTGGTAGGCCGCGCTCCGGAGCCCCAACCCGATGACCGCGGCGATGAAGGCGCTCCCGACGCCCGGGATCAACTCGTGGATCGGAAACAGCCGGCCGACGCGAAACACGAAGAACATGAACATGAAGATCACCAGGATCGGCGTCCCGCGGAGGATGACGCCGACGATTCGGACGGGCGGGCGCGAGATCCGACCACCGTACACCTCGATTGCACCGGCCGGGAATCCGAGGACGAACCCCAGAACCACGCTCAACAGCGTGAGGCCGATCGTGAGAACGGTCCCGCCCAAGAGATAATCGCGGTTCGCCCAGACGTACTCCCAGTCGCTCATCTGGGTCAACCCGAAGAAGGACGGATCGAACCCTGCGAACACTGACCCCCAGAGGGACGGATCGAACCCACCGACTATCGGATCCATATATTGGCAGCTTACTCTTCCCCGAACCACTTGGTCGTCAGGTCCTGGAACGTACCGTCGTCCTGTACGGTCGCCAGGCCGTCGTTGAGGGCCTCGCGGAGGTCGTCGTCGTTCTTACGAACCCCGAACCCGTACTCCTCACCGGTTTCGTACACGAACGCGATCTCCACGTTCTGGTTGGCCTCGAACGACTGGGCGACCGGCTGGTCCAGCACTACCGCGTCCAGGTTCCGGTTCTGGAGGTCCTGGACCGCGAGCACGTAACTGTCGTACCCCCGGTAGGTCGAATCCTCGACCTCGTCCTGCGCCACTGACTCGCCCGTCGTCCCCTTCTGGGCACCCAACGTCCTGCCCGCGAGATCCCCGAGCGAGGACGGCTGGAAGTCGCCGCCGGAGCGGACCAGAACCCCCTGGTCGGCGCTGTAGTACGGGTCAGTGAAGGAAATGGTCTGTTCGCGCTCCTCCGTGATCGTCATCGCCGCCGCGATCACGTCGATCTCGTCGCTGGTCAGCGACGGAACGAGCGACTTGAAGTCGAAGTTCCGCCAGTCGGTCAGTTCGTAGTCGGTCTCGTCCACGATCGCCTCCAGGAGTTCGATGTCGAACCCGTCGATTTCGCCCTGATCGTTCCGGATTTCGAAGGGCGGGAACCCGACCGCCGTCCCGGCGACGATCTCCTGCGAGTCGCCACCACCGGTGAGGTCGCTCAGACAGCCCGCGGTCATCATCGCTACGCCGCCCGCGCCGGTCAGTTTGAGATACGTTCGTCGGTCGACTGATGCGTTATCGCGCCTCATATCAAAGGAGTATGCGTGGAGTTCGTTTGAACTTTTCGCCGGACCAACACTGTTCCACGGCTGAGGATTATGAAACGAAAATCGATCAATGCCCGTCGGGGGCGGAACCGACCACGATCCGTTTGCTACCGATATGTTCGGGAAAACATCATAACATCGTGACTTCACGTCGCCGAAACGACGGTGCAGTTACCCCGTCACTTACCTGCGACGTATCTTTTTAGTCGCTCCCCGTCGAACCGTGGATGTTCATGGGACTCGAGGAAGACTCGCTCGACTATCACCGCTCCGAACCGCCCGGCAAGATCGAGATCGCCACGACGAAACCGACGAACACCCAGCGCGACCTGAGCCTGGCGTACTCGCCCGGCGTGGCCGGCCCGTGCCGGAAGATCGACGAAGACGCAAACGAGGCATACACCTACACGGCGAAGGGGAATCTCGTTGGCGTCGTCTCGAACGGCAGCGCCGTCCTCGGCCTCGGAAACATCGGCGCCCAGGCCTCGAAGCCGGTCATGGAGGGGAAAGGCGTCCTGTTCAAGCGCTTCGCCGACATCGACGTCTTCGACATCGAACTCGACCTGGACGATCCCGACGCCTTCATCGAAACGGTTGCGGCAATGGAACCGACCTTCGGTGGCATCAACCTGGAGGACATCAAGGCGCCCGAGTGTTTCGTCATCGAGGACCGTCTTCGGGAGCGGATGGACGTTCCCGTCTTCCACGACGACCAGCACGGCACTGCGATCATCTCCGGGGCGGCCCTGCTGAACGCGGTCGAGATCGCCGACAAAAACGTCGAGGACCTGGACATCGTCTTCTCCGGCGCTGGCGCGAGTGCGCTGGCGACCGCCAAGTTCTACGAGTCGCTGGGCGCTCGCAACGAGAACATCACGATGTGTGACTCGGACGGGATCATCACGGCGGCCCGCGCCGAGGCGGGCGAAGTCAACGAGTACAAGGCGGAGTTCGCCAGCGACGTCCCCGAAGGCGGCCTGGCGGACGCCATGGACGGGGCGGACGTGTTCGTCGGCCTCTCGGTCGCGGGCATCGTGAGCCAGGAGATGGTCCGGTCGATGGCCGACAACCCGATCATCTTCGCGATGGCCAACCCCGACCCGGAGATCGAATACGACGAGGCGAAGGCGGCCCGCGACGACGAGGTCATCATGGCGACCGGTCGGTCAGATTATCCGAACCAGGTCAACAACGTCCTCGGGTTCCCGTTCCTCTTCCGGGGCGCGCTCGACGCCCGGGCGACCGACATCAACGAGGAGATGAAGGTCGCCGCGGCCCAGGCGCTGGCCGACCTCGCCAAAGAGGACGTCCCGGACGAGGTGGTCAAGGCCTACGGCGACCAACCGCTCCAGTTCGGTCCCGACTACATTATCCCCAAACCGCTCGACCCGCGGGTCCTCTTCGACGTCGCGCCCAGGGTCGCCGAGGCGGCGATGGAGTCCGGGGCCGCCAGGCAGGACCTCGATCTGGCGGAATACCGCGAAGAACTCGAGGCCCGTCTGGGCAAGTCCCGCGAGATGATGCGGGTCGTCTACAACAAGGCGATGTCCGACCCCAAGCGCGTCGCGCTGGCGGACGGCGACGACGAGAAGATGGTCAGGGCCGCCTTCCAGTTGCAGGACCAGGGCCTCGCGGAACCGGTCCTGATCGGTGACCCGGACGAGGTCGAGGCGGTCCGCACGGAACTGGGGCTCGAATTCGATCCCGAGGTCGTGAACCCCCACGAGTGCGACTGCACCGACGAGTACGCCGAGGTGCTCTACGAGAAACGCAAGCGCAAGGGCATTACCCGCACCGAGGCCGACGACCTCGTCTGGAACGACTTCAACTACTTCGGGAGCGCCATGGTCGAGTACGGCGACGCCGACGCCCTGGTGACGGGCCTGACCCACCATTACCCGACCGCCCTCCGCCCGCCCCTGGAGGTCATCGGGACGAGCGAGGACAACCAGTACGCCGCCGGCGTCTACATGCTGACCGTCGGCAACCGGGTCCTCTTCGTGGCCGACGCGACGGTCAACCTCGACCCCGACGAGGAGGTCCTGGCCGAAGTGGCCCAGCAGACGGTCAACCTCGCCCGCGAGTTCAACGTCGACCCGCGCGTGGCCATGCTGTCGTACTCGAACTTCGGGAGCGTCGACAACGAGGGCACCCGAAAGCCCCGGGAAGCAGCGAGACGCCTCCGCGAGGATCCCGACGTCGACTTCACGGTCGACGGCGAGATGCAGGCCGATACCGCCGTCGTCGAGGAGATCCTGACGGGGACCTACGACTTCTCGGCCCTCGAGGAACCGGCGAACGTCCTCATCTTCCCGAACCTCGAGGCCGGCAACATCGGCTACAAACTCCTCCAGCGACTGGGCGGCGCCGAAGCCATCGGCCCGATGCTCGTCGGCATGGACAAGCCCGTCCACGTCATCCAGCGCGGCGACGAGGTCAAGGAGATCGTCAACCTCGCGGCCGTCGCCGTCGTCGACGCTCAGCGCAGGGAAAGCGAGGACTGATCACCGACTCGTCCTGCAGTCGTTACCGTCGTCCCGGGAAATCGGTTCCCACGCCGTTGCTATCGGACCCCGTGATCCGGTCAGTCTCCCGCGTGGCGGTCGGCCCGCGACGGCGGCGGATAGCGCTCCTCGTTCGCCTCGACGCCGAGGTCCTCGAGATCGCTCGGCCGGACACGGCGGGCCGGTTCGCGGTTGACGTGGGCGTATTCCTGGGGCGCGTTGGCCAGGGGGTGCGCCGGGTTCAGATCGCTCCGGATGCGGGCTGCCCGAACCTCGGCGAACCCTTCCAGCCGAGCACGGATGCCGCGCCAGTGGTTCGCGCTGGCCGTCGGGACCGTCAGGTCGGTCGGGACGGTCCAGTCGGCGTCAGCCCCCGTCAGGACCGCCGCGTTCACCTTGGCGGCGAGGTCGTCGTGATCGAGGAGGATCCCGACGCTCGCCTCGGCGGGGACGCGGGCGGCGAGCACGTCCAGGCCCAGGTGGAGGGCCCGGTACTCGGCGACGTTGTTGTTCGGCGGCGCGTCCTCGAGGGCCACGCGGGCGAGTCGAGCCCCGTCCCGCGTTTCGATGACGACGCCCAGCCCGCCACCGCCATCCCGAAACGACCCGTCGGTCGCCACGTAGAAGTCGCGGTGGTGGGTGCGCGGAGGATGAGCGATGTGGGGCGTCGGTGATTCGTCGAACAGGTCCCGGAGGGCGCGCCGGCCGTGAGCGGCCATGGGCGAAATTTGGGGGCTGGCGAACTTAAAGCTGCTGACGGGCCGGATTCG
>DATFIX010000183.1:0-15251 GCA_035269625.1 Natrialbaceae archaeon | reverse complement strand
CGCTCGGTCATCGCCGCCGGGTCGAGGACCTCCTCGGCCTCGTCCTCGTCGAGGTAGCCCTTCTCGACGACGACCTCCTTCACGGTCTTGTCCTCCTTCAGCGCGGTCTTCGCGACCTCGCTCGCCTTGTCGTACCCGATCGCGGGGTTCAGCGCGGTGGCGAGCGCCATCGACTGCTCGACCTGGGACTCGCAGTGTTCGCGATCGGCCTCGAGTTTGGCGACGAACTTCTCGGCGAAGGTCTCGCTGGCGTTGGCGATCAACTCGGCGGACTGCAGGAAGTTGTGCGCCAGCACGGGCTTGTAGAGGTTCAGGTCGATCTGGCCCTCGGCAGCACCGGCCGAAACGGCGGCATCGTTGCCCACGACCTGCTTGTGGACCTGGTTGACGGCCTCGGCGACGACCGGGTTGATCTTCCCGGGCATGATCGAGGACCCGGGCTGGTTTTCTGGCTGGTCGATCTCGCCAAGCCCGTTGCGCGGACCCGAGGCGAGAAGCCGGAGGTCGTTGGCGATCTTGTTCAGCGATCCCGCCACGACCCGGAGCGCGCCGTGGGCCTCGCCCATCGCGTCGTGAGCGGCCTGGGCCTCGAAGTGGTTGTCGGCCTCGCGGAACTCGACGCCCGTCTCCTCGGAGATGTACTCGGCCGCCCGCTCGGGGAACTCGGGGTGGGTATTCAGGCCGGTCCCGACTGCAGTCCCGCCAAGCGCGAGTTCCGAGAGGTGGTCGCGCACGTCGTCGACGCGAGCGAGACCCTTCTCGACCTGCGTTCGATACCCGGAGAACTCCTGGCCGAGTCGGATCGGGGTCGCGTCCTGGAGGTGCGTCCGCCCGGTCTTGACGATGCCGTCGAACTCCGCTTCCTTCTCCTCCAGGGCCTCCCGGAGCGTGTCGAGGGCCGGGATGACGTCCTTCTCGACGGCTTCGAGTGCTGCGACGTGCATCGCGGTCGGGATCACGTCGTTGCTCGACTGGCCGAAGTTGACGTGATCGTTGGGGTGGACGACCCGGTCGCCGATCCCCTCGCCCGCGATCTCGGCCGCGCGGTTGGCGATCACCTCGTTGGCGTTCATGTTCGTCGAGGTCCCCGATCCCGTCTGGAAGATATCGACCGGGAAGTGTTCGTCGTGCTCGCCGGCGATGACCTCGTCTGCCGCCTCGACGATGGCGTCGGCCGTCGAATCCTCGATCAGGCCGAGGTCACGGTTTGCCTGCGCGGCGGCCTTCTTGACGACGCCAAGCGCCCGGATGAATCGCCGACTGAAGGTGATCCCGCTGATGGGGAAGTTCTCGACTGCTCGCTGGGTCTGTGCGCCCCAGTAGGCGTCCGTGGGCACCTGCATTTCCCCGAGACTGTCCGATTCCGTTCGATAGTCTTCCGACATGTGTGGCCCCATCGTTCGGGACCGGCGTAAAACTATCCGAAGCCGGGGGCGTTTGCCGCGCGAACGAATTTGGGCGTATCACGCCGTAGTCGTCGAAAAACGCGCCACAGCGCCGCCACAACGTCGACGGCACTGGCCAATCGGTCTTGTGAAAGACGCTATAGACCGCACCGAATTCGTCGACAACGAGACGGGAATCGCTACCGGGCCCGTCAGGACCACCGGTCGAGGCCGGCCTGCACGACGCTCTCGTCGATGCGTTCGAAGCCGCGTTCGACCTCGTCGGGGTCCACCTCCCACTCGTCGATGACGTATTCGCGGGCGGCGTCCATGTCCGGCGTGACGTCCTCGTCGAACGCGTAGTCGTCGGTCACGTTGGGGTCGAGAAACAGCGTCCGGACGAGGTCCGCGTTCTCGACGTACGCGTCCCGCGCCTCGAGCGCGCCCCAGAGGTCGCCGTGCTCCCTGACGAGTTTCAGGGCCGTCTTCGGGCCGACGCCGTCGACGCCCTCGTTGAAGTCCGTGCCACAGAGGATGGCGACGTCGACGAGTTGCTCCCAAGTCAGGTCGTGCTCGTCCAGGGTCGCCTGGAGGTTCATCAGTTCGGGGTCGCCCTTGCTCGTGAGCTTTCGGAGCGTCTTCGGCGCGCCGAACAGCAGGGCGTCGTAGTCCTCGGTCCCGACGAAATCAACGTCGCCACGCCGGGCCATGTGCGCGCCCTGGGCCTCGCCCTCTGCCGGGGCCTGGATCACCGGGACGTCGAACAGTTCGAGCAGTTCTTTGCTCGTCTCGATGATCGTGTCCGTCAGGCGCTGGGTGCGCGATTCGAGGGTCGCCACTGCGACCTCGTCGCCGCGTTCGCGGGCGTCCTCGAGCTGGTCCTCGTACTGTTCGCGTTCCTCGCGACGTTTCTCGATCTCCTCGGTCTTCAGTTCGGACGGCCCGCCGTCGAAGACGAACACCGGCGTCAGGTCGTTCTCGAAGAACTTCGGCAGTCCCTGGACGATCCCGACGAGGTTCGCGACCTCCGTGCCGTCGGCGGTCGTGTAGATCGCGTCGTCGGTCCACCTGACCGTCGTCGTCAGGTACCGATAGAGCCAATTGTGTGCGTCTACCGCGACGACCGAGCCTCGGAGATCGTCGAAGGATACCGTTTCCAGGCTCGCCAACTCGCGAAGCGCTGCGTTTCCCATCGACTCCACGTAGGGACGACGGCGGTTTGAATCATGCCCTCCCGTCGTCGCGAGGTGGATCACACGGATCGAGACTCTCGGCGGCGGAGGCTATTTACGTGTGAAGGGCTAACGGAGGCCGAAGTACGATGCCGACCGGGACAGTCACATTCTTCCACGACAGGAAGGGATACGGGTTCATCGAATCGGACGACGCGGACGAAGACGTCTTCTTCCACATGGAAGACGTCGGGGGAGAGGACCTCGAAGAGGGCCAGGAGGTCGAATTCGACATCGAAGAGGCCGACAAAGGTCCACGGGCAGTCAACCTCAAGCGTCTGTAACGAAACCAATGAATCGGGGGCTCGCCCGCCGATAGCGACAGCAGGGGGAAGCCACTACGCCTCTATAACACCCGGAGCGTCGATCCGCTCCGGGGGACGCCGGCCACGTTCGCTGGAGAGCAACTGCTCTTCGGCGTCGCTGAGATCACGATCGCCGAATATCGTCATCCCATCTCGGTACGGTTCCCCCCCGGCCGAACAGGGGGCTTCCAGTACCAGTTCGGCCAGCCCGGTCGTTCGACCGGTGAAACAGAACCCGGCCTTGTAGAGCGCCCGGTACGCGAACGGGTTGTTGACGGCGATCCGAACCGTGTCGTATCCCCGCTCCAGGAGGTATGCCCGGAGTCCGGCCGCCAGACGGGACCCGATTCCCTCGCCCCGACGATCGTCCCGGACCGTGACGTACCGGAGCCAGGCCGCCGTCGAATCGGTCCGGTCCTCGTTGAAAGCGATCGCCCCGAGCAGGTCGCCGTCCTCCCGCGCGACCGCCTTCCCGGTATTCGACATGACGAACTTCCCCGCGTAGCTGAACCGCTCGTGATCGAGCCGTAACGTCGGGCCGTCGTCGGGCCACCCGAGAACCACGAATTCCATGGTCGGCCTCGGTACTCGACGCCCAAAGGAATGCGGCATGCTGCTCGAACTCCGTCACGACACGGGACCGTACGAGACGGACGAATACCGGAGCGCCTTTGTCAATCGAGTGCCTGGCTTTCTGGCGGTCGAAAATGGACGTGCGAACCGGACTCTCGTACGACGACGTGTTGCTCGTGCCGCAACGATCGCCGGTCGACTCCCGGAGTGAGGTGGACCTCTCGACGGAACTCACTCCGGCCATCTCGCTGGACCTGCCCCTTCTCAGTGCCCCCATGGACACCGTCACCGAGGCCGAGACGGCCATCGCACTCTCCGAGATCGGTGGCTTCGGGACGATCCATCGATTCCTCTCCATCGACGAGCAGGCCGCCGAAGTCCGCCGGGCGAAAGAGGCCGGGGCGACCGTCGGCGCGGCCATCGGGATCACCGACGGGTTTCTGGAGCGTGCCGAGGCGGTCGTGGAGGCCGGGGCCGACGCGCTCGTCGTGGACGTCGCCCACGGACACCTGGAGAAGTGCCTCGACGCCACCGCCCGCGTTCGCGATTCGTTCCCCGACGCCGAACTCGTCGCGGGGAACGTCGCAACGCCCTCGGCCGTCCACGACCTGGCCGAAGCGGGCGTGGACGCGGTGAAAGTCGGTATCGGTGCCGGATCGCACTGCACTACCCGCGCGGTCGCCGGGGCTGGCGTCCCACAGTTGACGGCCGTGGACGATTGCGCCGACGCCGCCCGGGAGCACGGGGTTCGCGTGATCGCCGACGGCGGCATCCGGTCCTCCGGCGACGCGGTCAAGGCGCTCATGGCCGGCGCGGACACCGTGATGCTCGGCCGACTCTTCGCAGCGACCGACGAATCGCCCGGCGAACTCATCGAGCGCGAGGGCCGGATCTACAAGCGATCCCGAGGCATGGCGACCACCGCCGCCAACGAGGCGCGATCGGACAAGACCGCCGAGGGCCACCACGTCGACGAGGGCGTCGAGGGGCTCACCGCGTACCAGGGCACGATCGCCGAGGTCGTCGCGGACTTCACGAGCGGCATCCAATCCGGGCTGAGTTACTGCGGTGGTCGGACGATCGAAGAGGCACGCGACAGTGCCGAATTCATCAAGATCGAGGAGGGCACCCAGCGCCGCAACAGTGCCCACGGCGTCCTCCTCGAGGACTGACTGGCGCACTCACGGGTCGAAACCACGAGCTGTCCAGGCACCGACGGCGGAGTGATATCAATAATTGATGAGGTACGGATAGAATTAACCAGTTGTCGTGACACGTCCGAATCATGAGCCACGATAACAACGATCGTGACGAAACGCCGGACCGGCGGTCCCCCGACGACGAACGGCGGGAGGACCATCCCTCCCGTCGCGAGCCTCAGTCGCGAGACGACCGTGCGCCTCCCGAAGCGGACCGACCGAACGAGCAGCAACCGGATCGGCCCGGTGAACAGCGACCACCACGAGAACCGGTCCGTACCGGCCCCTCTGCGTCCGATTTCGTCCAGGCACCGAAGACGATCCAGTACGTGAAATTCGCCGCCGTCCAGGCCGGGATCGTGGGAATCACGTTCCTGGTCCTGACCTTCCTGCTCGACGCGTTCGACACGCCCTTCCTGACATTCGATCAGGGCGGGTTCGGGGCGGGAATATCGGTCTCGACTGGCGCGTCACTCACCGGGAGTACGTTTTCGGTTATCGTTCTTTCGCTGGCAGCGCTGTTCGGGATGGCCGTCGTCCGATCGATGCCCGACGAGCCGACGGTCGCGGGGTACGTCGCTGCAGCGGAGGCCGCTGCAGGAGGGAGCGCCGTCGTCGCTCTCCTCTACATGTTCGCAGTCGGGGCTGTGGCCGGTGAGAACTTCAGTCTCGCGTTCGGTGGGTTGATTCTCGAAACACTCGTTCTGGCCGTCTTCGCCGCCGGAGCCGCCGCGGGGAGCGCGTGGGCCATGCAGGAATTCGATCCGACGCTCGAACCTGTATCGCGCACCCAGCCCGGGCCGTCCGGCGTCTATCAGGAGGACCCGCCGGGCGGACGATAGAGCCACGATGCGGTCCGGGTTCCCGACGAACGGATCGTCGTCGTGAACCGACCCAATTGAGTTCGATTCACTCGATACTGATCGTCGTTGATCACGATGATGTTCGCCGCAAAATGCGCCGGCCGGGAGTTTGCCGAGCGTAGCGAGGCAACCGTCGGGCGGCGAACGACCGGAGGGAGTGCGCCGGCCGGGAGTTCGCCGAACACCGTGAGGCGAACGTTGGCAGGGCCACGACCGAACGGAGGGGCCCTGCCAGGATTCGAACCCGACTGCAAACGCTCGCTCCGCTCGCGTTTCCGTGGTTCGAATCCCTTTGGCGATTTCGCTCCTCACGTCCGTTCGTCGCAGAAATGCGCCGGCCGGGATTCGAACCCGGGCCATGAGCTTGGAAGGCTCAGGTCCTACCACTAGACTTCCGATGGACTCGCTAGCGCTCGTCCATCGACCCTCGCCTCGCTTCGCTCGGCTCGGCACCGGCACACGTCGCTCACTTCGTTCGCTCGTATGCCGAGGATCGCAAATCCTCCGGATTTGCTCACCACCGGCGCTCATGATAACGAAAATGTTCGTCGCAGAAATGTGCCGGCCGGGAGTTTGCCGAGCCTCGCGAGGCAAACGTCAGGCGGTGCACGACCGCAGGGAGTGCGCCGGCCGGGATTCGAACTCGATGGCGAGACTCGCATTCGCTCGTCTCGCGTAGTTCGAATCCCTTTGGCGATTTCGCTCCTCGCGTCCGCTCCTCGCAGAAATGCGCCGGCCGGGATTCGAACCCGGGCCATGAGCTTGGAAGGCTCAGGTCCTACCACTAGACCACCGGCGCTCCTTCACTGCGTTCAGTCGCGCCGAGGATCGCAAGTCCTTCGGGCTTGCTCACCACCGGGGCACGTCGCTTCCTTCGGTCGCTCGTGCCCCGAGCCTCACCTCACTTCGTTCGGTGAGACACCGGCGCTCAGACGCCGAGTCCCGCATCAGCAGGACACCGGCGCTCGTTCGCATCCTCCGATTCCGCACGCGAGAATAAGGGCCTTACCCTTTGCAGTCAATTCCCGGGCCGAACCACCGCGTAGCAGTTCCCGCTGGAGACGAACGAATCCTCGATTTCGAGGCCGCCAGCCGCCAGATCGGCCTCGAATTCGGCCGGCGCGTAAATGTGATAGTATCGATCGATCGTCTCGTCGTCCGGAAGCGTCCACTCCAGGGTGGTGTCGAACCCCTGGTCGTCGTCTTCGGCGGCGTCGAAGCGATCGTGGGCCGTGCTCCAGGCACTGACCAGCGCCACGCCGTCCGCCGAGAGAACCCGGGCCAGTTCCGCGAGACTCTCGCGGCGACCGTCCCGAGTCGGGAGATGGTGGACGGTCGCGATCGAGACCGCGAGATCCACGGACCCCGTCGAAATCGGGAGGGTGACGGCATCGCCTTGCACCAGTTCGACGGGGAACTCGCGTTCCGCCGCCCGCGATCGGGCCGTTCCGAGGACGCCACGGCTGACGTCGAGGCCGACGACCCGGTCGACGTGTTCGGACAGAACCTCGGCGTGCCGCCCGTTCCCACACCCGACGTCGAGGCCCACCCGCCCGGTCCGATCCGCCAGGAACGACTCGACCTCGGGCCAGGGGTACTCCCGGGTGGCCGCGAAGTGGGTCGCGATCCGGTCGTAGGTCCGTCGGACCCGGTCCCGAGACGGGTTCATGCGGGCATCTCGATTCGGCCGGACGTTAAGTGGCCCGCTTCCGACCCGCCTCAACCCAGAAAGAGCAGGAAGGCCGCGTAGGCGACCGCCATCATGATCGTCGCGTGCTTGGCCCCGTCGCGGAGGTCCCCGGTGCTGAGTTGCCCGGCGACGAACCCGGATACGGCGCCCTGGATGACGCCGGTGTGAACGAAGATGAGTTTGTACGCGTCCGTGTTGATGCTCCCGACCTTCCCGGCACCGGCCACGGCGGGCACGTTCTGGGCCCCGCCGCCACTCGTCGCGTTTGCGACCGTGGTCGTTTCCGTGATGTTCCCCATCAGGACGACGTTGATGATCGCGATGATGAACAGGAAGACGAAAAACGAGACGTAGACGACCACCATGTACGAGAGCATCTCCTGGCGCCGATCCCGCTTGAGCCGACGGTCCGCCTTCGCCTGGGTGGCCGCGATCCGGAGGACCCGGGTCAGGTCACCGCTGGCGTGCATGGCGTTGGTGAGCAACGTCACGACGCGCGAGACCGTCTGCGTTCGCACCCGGTATTCGAACCGCCGCAACGCCAACTCGACGTCGGATCCCCACTGGACGTCGTACCAGACGCGGTCGAGTTCCTCGTCGAGCGGGCCGAGTTCGCTCCCGCGAACGCGATCCAGGCTCTCGACGATGGTCATCCCCGCCTCGTTGATGCTGGCGAGACGATCGAGGAAGTCGGGGATCGCGGCCTCGATGGCCTCGATCCGGCGCTTGTGGACCTCGAACGCGATCGCGAACGTGCCAACGAGGAATATCGTCGCCTGGATCAGGAGGTCGTCGATCGTCGTTACCGCGAACGGCGACGCACTGTCGTAGAGCCGGAGTCCCGTCAACAGGACCGCGACGGGAGCAGTGACGTAGAGCAACCGTGCCGGACGATCGATCACCGACCGGACCGGTTGGCCGATTCGTTTCCCCAGTGCCCGAAACCGACGGTACGCGCGCAACCGGTCGAGATTCGCGGCGTCGGGATCCCGACCGCCGTCCGGTCGTTTCGACGACGTGACTTCCGCGCGAGACGGCAGTCCGACGAGACGCCGGCCTTCCTCGTCGTGATCCAGACGGGTCCGGGGATTCAGCGTGCCCATGGACTGGGAGAGATACAGGACGAACACGGCGTTCGCGATCGGAATGATCACGTAGACGAGCACCCGGAGCGGTTCGAGCGTGTCGCCGAAGACGATTCCCAGGACGACGAGGACCGTGATCAGGAACAGCGGGCCGGTGACGAAGATGGTCACGTAGGCCTCGGCGAGCGTCCCCAGGAGGTCGATCATCTGTTCCTGCTGGGCCTCGGCCTCCTCCTGGAACTCCTCGTACTGCCGGCGAAGGAACTCCGAGAGGCTTCGCCCGCTCCGGAGGACGCTCGCCAGGTTCTCGGAGAACTCCTTGAACTTCGCACTGGGCGACCGACGACCCATCATCTGGATCGCCGTGATGACGTCGGTCCCGAACATATCCATGTGCCTGACGGCGACCGCGGCCTCCTCGGAGGTATCACCGTAGATCCGGCGGTTCCGGGCGAGGGTTCGGAGCACCTCGGGGAACGCCATGCCGCTCCGGGACAGCGCGTAGACGAACGCGACCGATTGTGGGAGGGTCGCGTCGATGCGTCGTTTCCGGTCTGTCGCGACGGTGCCGGGATACCACCACCGGAACCAGTACGTGACGACGGCAGCGACCGCACCGAGCGAAAGGCTCGTCGCCGTCACGAGGACGAATAGCTGTTCCAGCGTCAGGGACGGGACGCCGACGTAGTTGGCGAGAAAGTCGAGTTGCGACGGCATCGTCGTCCGGATCGTCTCGGCGTCGATGGATAGCAGGAGGAGGATGCCCCAGATGAGGTACATCCCGGTGATGCCCGCGAACAGCGCGACGAACACCGCGTACAGGTAGGTCTTGGCGGCGTACTCCCGCAGCGTCGTCGCGTAGTGCCCCGCCCGCAACTGGGCCTGTTTTCTGGACGAGTTGCGACTGCGCTCGCTGGCGAGGGCACCGAACACGATCAGCGCGATCCGGGTCACGAGCCAGTCGAGGCGGCGACTGACCGTCGCGAGAAAGGGGACCGAAAAGAGCCCGAGTGCCAGCACGAGCGGAACGTAGTTGGCGAGAGTCATGCGCTATCGGTCGGTCGTGATAGGCCCGAGTTGGTCGGTCGAACCGTCCGCGACCAGGGCCATGGCGCGGTCGGGATCGGTGTAGTACTCGTTGATCATCGCGGTGAATCGCCGGTAGTCGGTGACCTCCTGGTCCCGCAGGTAGCGAAGGAATCGCCGTCGGTTCCGGAGTTCTTCGAGCAACTCGGACTGCGACCAGGCCTGCTCGTCCCTGATCTCGTCGAGGACGATCGATCCGCTGGAGGCGAACGTGTCGTCCTCGGCGTTCCAGGTGAACGAGGTCGAGTAGTCGAGTTCGCCGGTCCGCTGGTCGATCCCCTCGATCTCGGCGATGGTCTTGTTCCGGCGGACGCGTTCGCCCTCGAGCCGGGTCAGCGTCTGCACGAGCAGGATGTCGAGGGACGCGACCATCGGGCGGGGAACGTTGATCGGTTCGTTTTCCAGTCGGTTGATGACGGTTCGAACCGAGTCGGCGTGCATCGTCGAATAGGTGGTGTGGCCCGTGTTCATCGCCTGGAAGAGCGTGATGGCCTCCTCGCCACGGACCTCGCCGACGATGATGTACTCGGGGCGGTGGCGTAGCGCGGCGCGCAACAGGTCGTACATGGTGACGTCCGTGCCCTCGTGGAGGCGCTCGCGGGTCACCGACGAGAGCCAGTTGTCGTGATACAGCGACAGCTCCCGGGTGTCCTCGATCGAGAGGACCTTCGAGCGCGGCGGGATGAACATCGAGATGGCGTTCATGCTCGTCGTCTTCCCCGAGGCGGTCCCGCCGGCGAAGATGAGTGACTTGTTGTGTTCGATCGCGAGCCAGAGGAACGCCATCTGGTCGATGTTGAACGTGCCGTAGTTCAGGAGATCGACCGGCGTGAACGGCTCGTCGGAGTACTTCCGGATCGTGAACGCCGACCCCCGTGGGGTCACCTCCTTGCCGAGCGAGAGTTGCGCGCGCGAACCGTCCGGCAACGTCGTCTCGGCCATCGGGTCGCCGATCGAGATGTGCCGCCCGGATTGCTGGGCCAGGCGGATGACGAAGTTGTCCAGGTCCCCCTCGCCGAACGAGACGTTGGTCTGGATGTCGGTGTACTCGTCGTGATAGACGAAGATCGGCAGGTCGTACCCGTCACAGGAGACGTCCTCGACGTGAGGGTCGTGCATGATGGGATCCAGCCGACCGTATCCCTGAAAACCCCGGTAGAGGTAGTAAAACAGCTTGTAGAACCCCTGCATGTCGATCCTGGCGCCGTAGCGTTCGAGGTGATCGCGCACCGCGTCCTGGAGGACGGTCTCCACGTCCGCGTCGTCGACCTCGCCGCGATAGACGAGCGGATCCCTGACGTCCTCGAACAGCATCTGGAGCAACGCGTACTCGGCGTCCGAGAGGGTCGGCTCGACCGTCCGGTACCGATATTCGTTCTCCTCCTCGTTCCGGGTGATGGCGACGTACGCGAACGGCGCGTTTACCCAGTACCGATCGACGGGGACCTCCTCGCCCGGGAGTTCCTCCGAAACGAGCGGCCCGTCGCGTTCGGGGACGAACGGATCGACGTCGACCGTCGAGCCCCGGAGCATCTGGACGGTCCGAATCGCGCTTCGAGCGACCCGGGAAAACGTCGATCCGGCGTCGTCGCGGACCGTCGGATCGAAGTCCTCGGAACGTACCTCCTCGTCGATCGAATCCACGGACGGATCGTACGCGTCGGGGTCTCCTGACATAATCGCTCTCCGGGTGCTGGCGAAACCGCGTCCACTCCCGTTCCTCGATCGGTTCGTTTGCCGGCTTGGGCCTTAAATTAGCTGGCCAGTCACGTCCGTTCGACGGTCAACAGGACGTAACCGAGCGCGAAGTAGAGGAACGGGCCGATCGGGACATAGATCCCGGGGAACTGCAGGTAGAGCATGATCGTGGCGCCCGCGTAGAACACGGCGGCGGTCGTCAGCAGGACGCCCATCGTCCGAACGCGATCGTAGGGCCAGCGGTCCACGACGTCGGTCTCGAAGTACATGAGGAGACTGAGCACGATGGCCAGAACGAGCACCACGAGCCCGACGGACCAGAGCAGATACGCCCAGACGCCGTCGGCGTACGAGGAGACGGTCACCGCGTCGGCGACGGTTTCGATCGAGATGCCGGGGTCCGTCGTTCCGTATCGAGCCTGCAGTGCCGACCCACCGAATTCCCCGGTGAGTCCGGCGTTGATGGACCGATCGAGGGCGTTCAGCGGCGTCAGAAACCCGGTGTGACTGGGCAGTCCGAACCCCTGTAGGGCCTCGTAGATGAACAGGGGAAACCTGATCGCGACGTACCGCCCGCCCATCGGGCGGCCGTACGTGAGGCTCCAGGGGAGCAACGCCATCAGCCACGCCGAGACTACCGCGAGTTCCTCCGCGTACTCGGAGCGAACCCAGACCATACACGGACTCGCGCAGGGTGCCCGGTAAAACCTGTCGACTCCCGTCCCGCGTGAACGGTCCGGAGCAGGAGAACGGTTCCCGGGGAGCGTTACGTTCAAAGCGCGTGAATCCTAACGCCGGTATAGGAAATGAGGCGCGACTACTTCACGCTCGACGTCGAGAACGTCGACTGGGTCGAAACAGACGACGAACCCGCGAAACCATCGGTCACCATCGATTTCGATGGCCCGGCCAATACGCTTCGAGAGCGCCTCATGAACGTGGACGACGAACCGCTCGCGGCCGAAGAAGTCGACGTCGCGTATCGTCTCCAGGGCTCGGTCGACGATCCCGACACCGAAGGCGTCGTCAGCATCTCGAACCGCATCACTGGGGATTTCGTCCTCGAACTCAACGAGGAGGCGGGAGACGTCCTCCGGTTCGTCAAGGCCGCCCGCCGGTACGGGCAGGAACGGGGCGAAGAGAACGAAGGGCGCTACGAGATCACCGTCCTGATCGACGACGACCCCTTCGCCCACTACGACAAGCGCACGCTGCTCGTGTACGACGAGGACGGCAACCTGCTCCGCCAGCACAGCCTGATTCCGAGCGGCGTCGAACTCTAAGGGTCAGTCGAGAAGGCGTTCGCCGATCGTGTTCCTGAGCACTTCGCTCGTTCCCTCGTAGATCTCGTTGAGTTTGGCGTCGCGATAGTAGCGTTCGAGGGGGAAGTCCTTCGTGTAGCCGTAGCCGCCGTGGATCTGGATGCCCTCGTTGGCCAGTTCGCGGCTGACCTCCGAGGCGTAGAGCTTCGCCTCGGCAGCCGCGACGATGTAATCCTCGCCGCGCATCTTCCGGTCGGCAGCCCGGTGCATGAGCAGGCGCGCAGCCTGGTATTTCGTGTCCATGTCGGCGAGTTTGTGCTGGATGGCCTGGAAGTCCCCGATCCGCTGGCCGAACTGCTCGCGTTCGTCGGCGTAGTCGACGGCCGCATCCAGGGCCGCCTTGGCGATACCGACGCCCCGGGCCGCGATGCTGATCCGGCCCCCGTTGAGCGTCTTGAGCGACTGGATGAGTCCGTTACCTTCCTCACCCAGGCGACGGTCCGCCGGGATCCGCAGGTCCGAGAAGCGCAATTCGGCCGTCGGACAGCCCTTGTCGCCGAGTTTCTCCTCCGTGCGTTCGACGTTGAACCCGTCGTCGTCGGCCCGGACGACGAAGGACGAGATGCCCTTGTTACCGGCATCGGGGTCCGTTTTCGCGAAGACCACGATCGTGTCGGCGACCGCGCCATTCGAGATCCACAGTTTGGACCCGTTGAGGACGTACTCGTCGCCCTCCCGCTCGGCGGTCGTTTCCATGGCGGGCACGTCGCTCCCGGCGTCGGCCTCCGAGAGGGCGAACGCACCGATTTCGTCCCCCTCGTTCAGCGGGACCAGGTAGGATTGCTTTTGCTCCTCGTCGCCGTACTCGTAGAGCATGTTGCCCGCGAGCGAGGTGTGGGCCGCGACGATGGTCCCGAGACCGCCCGAACCACGGGAAATCTCCTGGATACCGATGGCATAGGAGTGGTAATCGAGTCCGGCACCACCGTATTCCTCCGGGAAGGGCATCCCCATCAACCCGAGGTCGCCCATCTGGTCGACGAGATCGGCCGGGAACTCGTCCGTCTCGTCGATCTCGTCCGCGACGGGGACGATCTCTTCGTCGACGAACTCCGCGACCATGTCGCGAATCTGGCGCTGTTCCTGTGAGAGGGTGAGGTCCATGTATGCGTCCGTTCGGCCAGCAGTCCTTTATTGTTTTTAATTCATGTCCGAAACCGAATATCGTCGATCGTCGAAATCAGTGGACCTGAATCCCTTCGACAACCCCGGGATCGGGCGCGTGGACGACAGACAGGAATCCTTTGGCGATAATGCCATTTTGGACGACGAGTAACACTCCAAACTGCCTATAGTAGAGAATATTTTTTCAATTCGAGCATCAACGCCCAATTCAACGAACTGTTCTATCTTTAGAAGGTACTTTGAACACAGTAAGCCATCACCGCCAATAATTTGGCCCAATACGTGATATCTAGTCTCATGTTTTTTCATCATATGAAAACAGAGGCCGTTTCTTTACAAAACCTGCATCGTACCTTCAAATGCTATGGTGCCACTGGAGGCCGTCAAACAGTCACTCCGAGCAGAGGACGGCGGGGACGCCGACGACGCTGCAGGGGTTCTATCGGCCGAAACGAACCTGGACGACGTGTGCGACCAGGAAATCGAGACGGTTCGATCGATACTCGACGAAATCCCGGACGGAAAGGAGGGTGTTATTCCAGCTCTCCAGGACGTCCAGGACGAGTACGGGTACCTGCCCAAGTTCGCGCTGGAACTCGTCGCCGACCACTGTGGGATGTCGCTGGGGCACGTCTACGGGACGGCCTCTTTCTATTCCCAGTTCTACATGGAGCCGCGTGGCGAACACACGATCAAGGTCTGCACGGGGACGGCCTGTCACGTGGAAGGCGCCGACGGGGTGACGGAAGCGTTCTGCGACGAACTCGACGTCGACGTCGAGGAGGTCACCGACGACGGGCAGTTCACCGTCACCGACGTCCGCTGTATCGGGGCCTGTAGCCTCGCGCCGGCCGTGATGGTCGGCGACCAGGTCCACGGCAACGTCGACCCGGACGACGTGACCGACGTCATCGAGGAGTATCGATAGGAGGCGATACGCAATGTCGATCACCGTCGCCGAAGACGCGCGTATCGCCACGGAAGACGACCTCGAAGAGCTGGAATCGGCTGGCAGGGCGTCGCTGTATCCCGACCACACGAAGGTCCTCGTCGGCATGTCCTCCTGCGGGAAAGCCGCCGGGGCGGACGACGTCTACGAGACGCTGACGGAATCGCTGTCGGAGCGCGACGACGTCGAAGTCGGGAAAACCGGGTGCATGGGCTTTTGTGACCGGGAACCGCTGGTCGAGGTGATCGACCCGGGCGGCGAGTCTGTCATCTACGAGAACGTGTCTGAAGCGGACGCGGACGCGATTGCGGGCGCGATCGAGAGCGGTCGCGATCCGGCGGTGGACGCGCTCGCAGCACGAACGCACGAGGACGCCGATCACGAGGGGGACGTCCCACACATCGACGAGGTTCCGTTCTACGGGGCCCAGGAACGGGTCGTCCTCGGCAACAGCGGCCTCGTCGATCCCGAGAGCCTCGAGGAATACGTCGCCAGGGGTGGGTTCGTTGCCCTCCACGAAGCCGTCACCGAATCCACCCCGGCGACGGTCATCCAGACGATCAAGGAATCGAACCTGCGCGGGCGCGGCGGCGGTGGCTTCCCGACCGGATTGAAGTGGGAGTTCATCGCGGACAACGACGCCGACCAGAAGTACCTGATCTGTAACGCCGACGAGGGTGACCCCGGCGCCTACATGGACCGAACGTTGCTCGAGAGCGATCCCTTCGCCGTTCTCGAG
>DATFIX010000182.1:0-3276 GCA_035269625.1 Natrialbaceae archaeon | reverse complement strand
ACGTCCGCCGCCATCGTGGTCGCCTCGATGGTATGCTGGGCACTTCGAGCGTCCGCCGGCCTCGTAACCCTGCAGTCCGGCGATCACCGACAAAACCAGGACTGCCCTCGTTCGTTTCTCTGTCACGTAAAATTCAGTATTGCAGCCCCCGTCGCTCCCGGGACCATAATTCGACACCGTTCCCCCGGAGGCCGATCCAGCCCGCTACTCCTCGTTCTTTCGCACTTCGGTGACGACCAGATCCCAGTCCGGATGCTCGTCGCCGTTGCGACACTCCCATCCGCCCCTAACGTCGATGCCGTTGTTGTGTGCCCACTGGAGGAGCAACTTCAGTTCCTCGTTTAGTTCCTCCTCGGAGGTGATCGCGGTCTCTTCGGTGGTCATCGGTGGGAACCCTCCTCGTGCGGGTCAGTCCGTCGTTCGTTCCGAAAGGCGATCACGGAGTTTCGCTCGTCACCGGCTCGTATGGAGACCATTGATCACCTCGACGTATCCGCCTGAACCGGGTTAATTCGCCTACTGATAATACAGAGGGTATAAATAACCGATGAGGGTGGCCGAAATCACTCCTCCGCGAGCGTCGCACCGATGAGCCGCCGATGGCCGCGCCTGAGACGGGACGACAGCGACTGCTGAGTGATCCCGAGTTCCTCGGCGACGTCCTCGAGCGACGCCGTGCGCGGCGAGTCGAAGTACCCGCGTTCGTAGGCCACGACCAGGGCCTCTCGTTGGGTGTCGGTCAACTCGTATCCCTCCCCCTGGATCGGGAGCAGCGCGTGCACGGACGTGATGTCGATCTGAATGTCCCGCTCCTGGCAGAAGGTTCGGAACTCGCTGACCGACTCTTGGCTCTCGCCCCGCACCTCGAACTTCCATCCCTCTTTCGTTCCGACCCCCTCGAGGACGACGATGTCGGCTTCGGCGAGGGCGCTCAAGACGCCGACGTACTCCCGCTCCCATTCGGCGCGCATGAGGTACTCGTCCTCGACGTTGTCGATGAGCTCGATGCCGGTCACGCCGGCGTGGGTCTCGAAGGCGGCTTCGATGTCCTCGGCCTTCGCCCCACGGACCCAGAAGTACGGGATGATCAGGGTCTGGTGTGGAATGAGTCGCTCCAGTTCGACCGTCACCCCCGGCAGGTTCTCGAAGACCGTCCCCAGGGGAAACTCGGCTGCCGGACTCGTGAACTCCATCACGGTCGCCATACCGGGGGTTCGTCCCGAGACCGCATAACCCGCGGGATTGGTGTACCAAGCCTCGACCTCGACCGCCCCACGGCGACGGGTGACGGTTCCGAGAGAGACCGGAGCGGGGTTCGCGGTCGGTTCGGCTGACCATGGTGTACCATGCCCTACCGTTTTATGTAGGCATGGTCTACCATGCTATCAAGATCCCCTCGTGACCGTAATCGCGGAGTTTCGGGTGGCGTCCGACGACTTCGAGCTCGGACGGATCCTCACCGTCGAGGAACCGTCCGCCATCGAACTCGATAGTCTCGTCCCGACCGGTGGCGCCACCGTGCCACTCTTCTGGGTCCACAACTCGACGCGAGAGTCGTTCGTCGACGCCGTCCAGGACCACCCGGCCGTCAACGAAACGGCGGTGGTGGACGTGTTCGAGGACCGGACGCTCTTCACGCTCGACTGGGACGCGAACCGCGATCGCCTCTTCCGGGGAATCGACGAGCACGACGGCCAGCTATTGAGTGCCGTCGGCCACCCCGCCGCGTGGGACTTCGAACTGCGATTCCCCAGCCACGAGGTCCTCAGCGAGTTCACGACCCATTGTGAGGACGCGGGGATACCGCTGGCGATGACGCGCGTGTACAACCCGACCGAACCGGACGCCGGTCCGTGGTACGGGCTGACCGAGCCCCAGCGCAAAGCGATCCGTCTCGCCGTCAAGCGGGGATACTACGACATCCCGAGGGCGTGTTCGACCCAGGAACTCGCGGACGAACTCGGGATCTCCGACCAGGCCGTGACGGAACGGCTCCGTCGCGCCATAGTGGCACTCGTCGAGCATACCCTCTCCGCCGGCGATCCGTGAGCGTGACCGGCGTCCGGACGGCGACAGCCGCCTCGACGACCTGTGAACGCCCCGCACGCCGGCGTTCGCCTCCGTGCTTCGAAGGGTTTATCCTTTCAGTCCGACTCAGACTCGCGTAATAACCATGTCAGAGAAGCCTGCCTCCATGTACCGGCATATCGACAAGCCGGCCTACACCCGTCGGGAGTACATCACGGGCATCCCGGGCTCGAAGATCGCACAGCACAAAATGGGCGACGCGGACGCCGACCCCGAGGACTACCCCATCCAGATCAGCCTCGTCCTCGAGGAGGAGTGCCAGATCCGCCACGGGTCGCTGGAGGCCTCGCGCCTGTCGGCCAACCGCTACATGCTCAAGCACGCCGGCGAGAACAACTACAAGATGATCCTCCGGAAGTTCCCCCACCAGGTCCTGCGCGAGAACAAGCAGGCGACCGGGGCCGGGGCCGACCGCGTTTCCGACGGCATGCGCCAGGCGTTCGGCAAGGTCGTCGGGACCGCCGCCCGGATCCAGAAAGGCGACCGGGTCTTCACCGCGTGGTGTCGCGTCGAGGACGCCGACCACGTCAAGGAGGCGTTCCGCCGCGCGTACAACAAGATCTCGCCGCCCGCCCGGATCGTCGTCGAGCGCGGCGAAGAAGAGCTCATCGCCTGATCGGGCGTTCCTTTTTCCCGTTCCGCCGCGATTCCCGTCTATGATCACGCTCGCGGTCGTCAACCGCGCCGGGACCTTCGAGCGAATGGAATCCCCGCTCGCCGAGCGCGGGATCGACCTCGAACACGTTCCCGCGACCGGTCGGTCGTTTCCGCTCTCCTCGGACGGGGCAACCCTCGCGGAAGTCGATCCAGACGCGATCGACGTCGGGTTCGTGTACCCCGGACGGCTCATGGAGGGTGCCGTCATCGACGCCGCCCTCGACGTTCCGTGGGTGAACGGCCGTGACGCAGTCCTCACTTCCCGCAACAAGGCCGGCGTCCTGGCCCGCCTCGGCAACGCCGGTATTCCCGTCCCCGAGACCGTCATGCTCTCCTCGCCCGTCGACGAAGACGAGATCCTGCAGGCGGCCGACCGCATCGGCTATCCGGTCGTCGTCAAACCCAACTCGACGACCCGGGGGACCGGCGTCGCCCGGGCCGAGGACCCGGACTCGCTGCTCGGCATCTCTGACTACCTCGATCTGGTTCACGACTACCGGGCGACCGGCGACAAGTCGTTTCTCCTCCAGG
>DATFIX010000181.1:0-4624 GCA_035269625.1 Natrialbaceae archaeon | reverse complement strand
CGGCGAAACGCCGGACAGCGAGGTCCCAGTCGTCGTGGACATTCACGGCGGCCCCGAGAGCCAGCGCCGGCCGTCGTTCAACCCGGTCAAGCAGTACTTCCTGAACCGGGGCTACGCCTACTTCGAACCGAACGTCCGGGGTTCGACGGGCTACGGCCGGAAATACACGCACCTCGACGACGTGGAAAAGCGGATGGACTCGGTGCGCGACCTCCGGGCCGGCGTCGAGTGGCTCCACGACCGCGACGCGGTCGATCCGGACCGCATCGCCGCGATGGGCGGGTCCTACGGCGGGTTCATGGTGCTCGCCGCGCTCACCGAGTACCCGGACCTCTGGGCTGCCGGGGTCGACATCGTCGGCATCGCGAACTTCGTCACGTTCCTCGAGAACACCGGCGAGTGGCGGCGCGAACTCCGGGAGGCCGAGTACGGATCGCTGGCGGACGACCGCGAGTTCCTCGAAGAAGTCAGTCCGATCAACCACGTCGAGAAGATCGAGGCCCCGCTGTTCGTCCTCCACGGCGCGAACGATCCCCGCGTTCCCCTCGGCGAGGCCGAGCAGATCGTCGAGGAACTCGAGGAGCGTGGCGTCCCGGTCCGGAAACTCGTCTTCGAGGACGAGGGTCACGGGTTCGCGAAACTCGAGAACCGGATCGAGGCCTACCGGTCGATCGTGGACTTCCTCGACGACCACGTCTGACGGCGGTCCCGAGCGAGATCGGGCTACGAATCCCGTCTGACGATCAGGACCGGAACGTCAACGCTCCGGACCAGCGTCGAGGCGACGCTACCGAGGACCTGTCGCTTCAGGTTCGAGCGGCCGTGCGACCCCATGACGACGAGGTCGACCTCGTGCTCCGCGACGTACTCCCGAATGCCGGCCGCGGCGCCGTCGAACGAGGACGTCCGGACGACGGCGGATTCCACGTCCAGGTCCGGGGCGGTTTCGCCGACCTCGTCGACGACCGCGTCGACGGCTTCTTTTCCCCCCTCTTCCAGTCGTTCGACGAACTCCTTCTCGAGCCCTCCCGCGTCGAACACGCCACCTGCGGCCTGCAGATCGACCACGTTCAGGACGTGCAGGGTCGAGCCGTACTGCCGGGCGATCTCGATCGCCGGGTCGATGGCCGACTTGGCGTTTTCGCTCCCGTCAGTGGGGAAAAGCACGTTGGAAAACGCCGTTCCCGCTTCCGGCGTCTCCTCTTCGTCCGTGACGACGAGGACCGGAACGTCGCTCCAGTACAGCAGCTGTTCGGTGACGCCGCCGAGGAACCGTTTGCCGAGCCCCGTCATTCCCTGGCGCCCGACGACGACGAGTTCGGCGTTTCGATCGCGGGCGTAATCGCTGATTTGCTCGCTTGGGCTCCCTTCGAGGAGTTCCGTCGTGATCGACTGGCCCCGTTCCGCGGCGGTTTCCTCGACGGTTGCAAGGATCTCCTCCCCGCGTTCCCGAAGCGCAGTCTTCTGGTCGGCAGTTCTCGTGAGGCGGGTGGCTTTTCGCTCGACGACGTGGAGCACGTCGACGGTCGCGTCGAATTCCGCGGCCAGTTGCAGTCCCCGCCTGGCGGCGCGGTTCGCCTCGTCGCTCCCGTCGACGGGGATCAGGATGCGGTCAAACATTTTCGGAGTGACAATTCGGGCCCTGGCGTCTTGGTCCTTTGCCGCCGGGCGGGTCTAGATTCTTACGCCAGGGCGTTCTGGCTCCCGACATGGACTGGCGACGGACGGTCGCGAGCGGGGCGATCGCGGTCGTCCTGCTCGGACTCCTGGTCTTCGGCGTCGGGTGGGAGCGCGTCCTCGCGGAACTGAAGCGGGCCGACCCGGCGTTCGTCGCGATCGCGCTCGGGACGGTCCTCCTGGCACTCCTCGCACGGGGGCTGACGGTCGTCCGGTTGCTCTCGACGGTCGAGGACGGGTGGCGGCCCGGCCGCGTCGTCACGATCTACGCGTTCGCGAACTTCCTCCGCAACGTCCTCCCCTGGGGCCGGACGGCGGGGTCAGCGTTGACGGCCTACCTCCTCGCTCGCGACGCCGACACCGAGTTCGAGTCGAGTTTCGCGGTGCTCGTCGTCGCCGAGACGTTGAGCTTTCTCGCGTCGATGGTGATGCTGGCGATCGGCGTCGCGTTCCTGGTCGCGACCCGCACCCTCCCGGTCGAACCGGGGCTGGCGGCCGTCCTGTTCTCGACGGCGGTCCTGATCGTCGGCGTCGCGTTCCTCCTCGTGGTCCGGCCCGCGTGGACCCTGGCGGTCGCGGCCCGCGTGTTCGAGGCCACGTGGCGAGCCATCACGGTCGTCCCGTTCGGAGGAGGCGGCCGACTCACTCGCACCGGCCTCCGGGAGCGAGTCGATCGCTTCCGGGCGACGATGGCGATGGTCGGCGCGGACGCGGAGACGGTCGCGTCCGGCTACCTCTACGCCCAGGTGGCCTGGATCGCGACGATCCTGCCCATGCAGTGGTCGCTGCTCGCGCTCGGCGTCGATCCGCCCGTCGCAGTCGCGATGGTCGTCGTCCCCCTCGGCGGGACGGCCGCGATCGTTCCCCTGCCGGGTGGTCTGGGGAGCATCGACCTCGCGCTGGGCGGCCTCCTGGTCGCGCTGGCGGACCTCCCGCTCGCGGTGGTCGCGGCGGTCGTCCTGCTCTATCGGCTCTGTTCGTTCTGGTTCCCGGTCGTCGTCGGGGGTCTCGCGGGGCTGTATCTCAACAGCGTCGGGCCGACGGCGGTCCCCGCCGACTGAGCAGGGGGTCGGGACGAAATACTCCTACTCGATCTCGAAGTCCGGGTTCCAGGCGACTTCCCACAGGAACCCATCCGGGTCGGCGAAGTAGCCCGAATAGCCGCCCCAGAAGGTTTCCTGGGCTGGTTTGACGATCTCTGCCCCCGCCGCTCGTGCTTCGTCGAGCGCGTCGTCGACGGCGGCCTTCGATTCGACGTTGTGGGCCAGGGTCATTCCTCGAAACCCGTCACCTTCCGGAGACACTGTCGCGTCCTCGGCGAGTGCGTCCCGCGGGTACAGCGCCAGCGTTGGGCCGGCCGTTTCGAAGAATGCGATGTCGCCCTCGGTCTCCTCCTGGGGCCAGCCGAGACCGTCGCGGTAGAACGCCGTCGATTCGTCGAGGTCCTCGACGCCGAGCGTGACGATGCTGATCCTGGGCTCCATGCGGGGCGTTCGGTCCGCGTCGAGAAGTGTTGCAGTCGGACCGTCGGTCCGACCGCACCGGGAAGGCGAACGGCTGCGGCTTCAGATCACGCCCGTCTTCCGGGCCACCTCGACGGCCGCTGCCTCGCTCATCCCGTTGCCCAGGATCGTGTACCGGTCGCGGATCTCGTGGGCGGTCGTCAGCGCCTCGATGACCTCCTCGTCGCTGACGCCGAGTTCGTCGGCCGTGGTCGGCGCGTCGATGGCCGCGAGGGCGTCGCGGATGCGTTTCCAGATCCCGCGTTCGCCGCCGTGGAGGTAGGCGGTCATGATCGATCCGACGCCGACCTGGTGGCCGTGGAGGGCCTTCCCGGGTGCGATCCGGTCCAGCTGGTGGGAGAAGAGGTGTTCCGCGCCCGAGGCCGGGCGCGAGGAGCCGGCGATCGACATCGCGACGCCGGAGGAGACCAGCGCCTTCACGACGACCCAGGCGGACTCTTCCAGGCCGGGCCGGATCGAGTCGGCGTTGTCGACCAGCATCTCGGCGGTCATCTCCGAGAGTGCGGCGGCGTACTCGGAATACTCGACGTTCTTGAGGCGGTTGGCCAGCCGCCAGTCCATGACCGCGGTGTAGTTCGAGATGATGTCGGCACAGCCGGCGGTCGTCAGTTCCCACGGGGCGTCCGCGATGATCTCGGTGTCAGCGACCACGGCCAGCGGCGGGTCGGCGGCGACGCTGTGGCGCGTGTCGCCCTCGGGGATCGAGGAGCGCCCGCTGACGATGCCGTCGTGGCTCGCGGCCGTCGGGACCGAGACGAACCCTTGGTCGCGGTCGTCGGCCGCCATCTTCGCGATGTCGATGGGTTTGCCGCCGCCGACGCCGACCAGGTAGTCCACGTCCTCGCGCTCGGCGACGGCGATTACGCGTTCGACCGCGTCGAAACTCGCTTTCTCGACCTCGACCACCGCGGGATCGTCGCCCCGGGCCTCGAACGCCTCGACGATGCGATCGCCAGCGATTTTCCGGGGTGTGGGGCTCGTCACCACGAGGGGCCGACCGTGCAGGTGGAGGTCGGCGATCACCCGCGTCGTCTCCGGGAGGACGCCGTGGCCCACGACGACGTTCCGGGGGAGACGGATCCACGTCGATTTCTCGAACATACCCGGGACCTCGTGACGGGCAGGCAAACCGTTTGCCCATCGAGGTGACGATCGTCCGGTCGCCTCCAGGGGCGCTCAGAGTGTATCCAGGACGCCCAGCACGGCCTCCTCGGCCTCGCGGCCGGGGTCGAACTCGCTCCCGTCGCGGTCGCTGTCGAGGTGGTCCTCGACGGTACGTTCCATCGCGGTCTCCAGCGGCGTCGACTCCCAGCCCAGGGCGGCGAGGTCGTTCGTGTCCATCACGTGCGGGTAGTCACGGTAGAGGATGAAATCCTCCGGAGCGAGGCCGCCGGTGGCGAGTTCGCGCGGCCCGGCGTGGACGA
>DATFIX010000180.1:0-12537 GCA_035269625.1 Natrialbaceae archaeon | reverse complement strand
CAGGAGGTCGTCCTCGCGGATCCGCCGTCGGACGCGGGACTCGACCGACTCGAGGAAGTGCGACGCACAGAGGTGGGCGCCGGAGTAGGCCGCGTGCATGACCGCCTCCCCGTCGCACTTTGTACACTCCATCGGCGTGGGGTTACCGACCGGGAAGGATACGGGTTTCGCTCGGCCGCCGCGATCCGCGCCTTCGTGACCGCACCTACCGGAGCGCGTCGTCGCCCTCCTCCAGGGCGGCGAGCAACGTCGGGACGTGCTGTTCCCGACTGGTCGAGGCGAACAGCTCGTGGCCGCCCTCGTAGAGGACGACGCTGTCCGCGTTCACCCGGGCCCCGATGGCGTTGAGACTCACGACCTCGTCCGAGAGCGAGCAGAAGACCACCGCGTCGTCCTCGACCGACCAGTGCGGAGACGGGAGGTCGGTCGGCGTAGCAGTCGCGTCCTCCCCTTCCTCGGTTTCGGATCTTCCGGCGGCCGACGAACGCGCCCTGGCGATGGCGGCGAGGTTCACGTTCGCGGGGAGCAGTCGCGACTGCGCGTCCCGCGTCTCGCGGACGAAGGCCGGCGAGAGCCACGAGGGCGTGTCCTGGAGGCGGTCCGTGCCGGCGTGCTCGCCGAGGAGCGCCGGATCGTCGAACCCCGAGGGGATGAACGGCATCGTCGTTGGAATTCGGCCGACAACGTCGAGGAGCCAGTCGGGATAGGACGGCGGAAAGCCCCAGAACGGGCTGAGGTAGACGTGGGTCTTCGCCCCGTCGATGGTGGTCGCGACGAGGCCGCCGGCGCTGTGACTCAGCATGGCGAACTCCTCGAGGTCGCGCGCGTACTCGGCGACGGGTTCGACCCAGTCGGCCCGGAAGTCCCGGAGTCGCGTCGGGAGTTCCGCGGCGTGGACCCGATACCCGGCGTCGGTCAGTTCGTCGATCAGCCACCGCACCGATCCGTGATCCCACCGGTTGCCCCACCCCATGACGAATATCACGTCTCGATCGCCGGCCTGGTTGAACGTCCGAAATCGCATACCCGATCGTTCGACGTGACAGTACAAAAACGTCTCTCCCGGTGGATCGGCGGTTGGACGGCCGCGATCCCACGAGACCCCCGAACGACAGGGGTTATCCCGCTCGGGTGCCAACGCGTCGCCAGTATGAGGATCGGTGGTCGCCTGCCGTGGACGGGCGAGGGTCGCCTGCCCGCGACGACGGTCGAACTCGCGGTGCTGGTCTCGGGCGTGTCGAGCATGGGCCTCGAAATCCTCGCCGGGCGGATGGTCGCCCCGGTGTTCGGGTCGAGCATCTACACCTGGGGGAGCATCATCGGCGTGTTCCTGACGGCGCTCAGCCTCGGGTACGCCAGGGGTGGCCGGCAGGCGGCCGACGCGAACCGGCGCGACCTCGGCACCCTGTTGCTGGGATCGGCCGCGTACGTCGCGTTCCTGATCCTCGCGAGCGAATACCTCCTCCAGCAGGCGTTGCTGTTGCCGGTCCCGCCCCGGTTCGCCTCGATCATCCCCGTGACGATCCTGTTCGGCCCGCCGGTCTACTGGCTCGGGTTCATCAGCCCCTACGCCGCCGAGTTGTCGGGGAAGGCCGGGATCGGCGAGGCGTCGGGGCACGTCTACGCCCTGGGAACGATCGGGAGCATCGTCGGCGCGTTCGCGACCACGTTCCTCCTGGTGCCGACCCTGGAGGTGACCTACATCGCCCTGCTGTTCGGCGTCCTGCAACTCGCGGCGGCCGGAACTGTCCTCGCGCCGTCGGTCCCGCGCCGGTCGGTCGTGGGCGTCGCCCTCGTCGGCATCCTCCTGATCGGCGCGGTCGTCGGCGCGACGGCCGGCACGAACTATCGCGGCGACGTCGTCTACCGCACCCAGACGCCCTACCAGTCGCTGGCGGTGGTCGATCACGAGGGCGTCCGCACGCTGTACCTCGGCGGCCAGCGCCACAGCGCTATGGACCTCGACTCGCCGAACGATCACGTGTTCACCTACACCCGCTACTTCCATCTCCCCATGTTGATGCAGGACGACGTGGACCGCGTCTTGTTCATCGGCGGCGGCGGGTTCACCGGCCCGAAGGCGTTCGCCGCCCGGTACGACGTCACGGTTGACGTCGTCGAGATCGATCCCGAGGTCGTCCACGCCGCCAAGGAGTACTTCCACGTGGAGGAGACCCCGGAGATGCGGATCCACGTCATGGACGGCCGGCAGTACCTCCGGGAGACGAACCAGACCTACGACGTCATCGTCCTCGACGCCTACCGGCCGACGAAGGTCCCCTTCCACCTCACCACCGTCGAGTTCATGCACCTCGCCGCCTCGCACCTCGACGAGGACGGGGCCATGGTCGCCAACGTGATCGCTGCGCCGTCGGGGCCCGCCTCCCGGTTCGCCCGCGCCCAGTACAAGACCATGGAGCAGGCGTTCCCGCAGGTCTATAGCTTCCGGACCACCGGCACGAACGCCGTCCAGAACGTCGAACTGGTCGCCTCGAAGGACGACGCGCTCTTCACGAAGGGCGAACTCCACCGGTTGAACGACCGCAAAGATATCGGGATCGACCTGGATCGAGCCATCGACTTCTACCGACGCGACCTCCCCACCGAGAACGTGCCAGTCCTCCGCGACGACAGGGCGCCGGTCGACCGCCTTCTCGACCCGGCGCTCGGCGGCCAGTACGTCATCGAACCGGTCGGCAACGAGACGATCGGGCCCGGAACGAACGAGACGACCGATACGAACGAAACGCGGACGAACGCGACGGACGTATCGAAGGCCTCGACCGCCGCCAGGGACGCCGCCTCGGCGACGGCCGGCGGGTGATCGCGGCGTTCGATCGGGCCATCAGTTCACGGTTTTGATTGTCGAATTGACGCCTGGCAATAAGCTACTTCCCGGCGGGGAATCTCACTTCGCACAGGACGGGGCCGTCGATCCATTCGCCGGTGAAACCCCCGGCCCCGTCGCCACCCAATTCACCCATGGCTCTCGAGTGGACGCCGTACCACGTCCCGCTTTTGCTCTCGCTCGCGTTCTCGGGGGCGGTCGCCGCACTCGCCTGGCGTCGTCGGGAGACGCCGGGGGCAACGCCGCTGGTCTTCTTCGCCGTCTTCGGCGCGCTGTGGACGATCGCGGAACTCATGAACGTCTCCTCGACGAGCCTGGGGGCGAAACTCTTCTGGACGCGGATCGAGATCTGTCTCTCGACGTTCGTCCCGGTGGCCTGGGTGTTCATCGCCCTCGAGTACACGGGCCGGATCGACTGGATCACCAGGCGGGCAATCGCGATGCTCTCCATCGAACCGGGCGTCGTCATCGCGATCGCGTGGCTCCAAAGCGACCTCCTTCGCCCCGGGGCAGAGCTGGTCTATTTCGAGGGAACGCCACTGCTGGCGGAGACGTTCGGACCGGTCCTGATCGCCCACTTCGGCTACTCCTATCTCCTCACCGGCATCGCCCTCGTGCTGTTCGTCCGGACCTTGCTCCTGTCGAGACGCGTCTACACGTTCCAGGTGATCGCGTTCGTCGGCACGGTCCTGATCCTCCTCGTTTCGAACGCGGCGTACGTGCTCGGGCTCACGCCCGCCGGTCTCGACCCGACGAACCTGGCGTTCGTCTTCGGGAGTGGCATCCTGCTGGTGGCGATCCGGCGACAGCAGGCCCTGGACGTCGTCCCCGCAGCCCGGACGATCGCCAGGGAGGAACTCATTACCGGGATTCCGGACGCCGTCGTCGTGTTGAACCGCGATGACCGGATCGTCGACGTGAATCCTGCTGCGGAGGAGACGTTCGACGTACTGGCGAACGACGTTATCGGGGACCCATACGATGCAGTCATGCCGGCGCTGGCATCGCTGGACCTGGACTCCTCGGACGACCCGCCGGTGTTGACGCTGGAGACCGACGACGGTCGCCACTACTACGACGTCAGACATTCGACGATCGATCAGCGGGGCCCCATCCAGGGCCGACTCCTCACCCTCCGGGACGTGACCGAACGCCGCCGGACCGAGGAGCGCTACCAGACCCTCATCGACCGGTCGCGGGACATCATCGCCATCCTCGACCGCGACGGGACCATCTCGTACGTGAGCCCCTCGGTCGAGTCCGTTCTCGGGTACGACATCGAGACGGTGCTCGAGGGATCGGTGATCGAATACGTCCACCCCGAGGATACCGACGAGGTGCTCGACCTCCTCGGGGAAGAACTCCCGTACTCGGGGGACTCTCAGCGGATGGAGTTCCGGTTCCGGAAAGCCGACGGGTCCTGGCGCTGGCTCGAGGCGCTCGCCCGCGATCTGACCGACGACCCGCTGGTGAACGGGATCGTCGTCAACGCCCGGGACGTGACCGACCGCAAGCGTCGCGAACAGCAGGTGACGGTCATGCGCCGACTCCTCCGGCACAACCTCCGCAACGACATGAACGTGATCCGCGGCCACGTCGACGTGCTGGTCTCGCTCGCGAACGGCCCCGGAGACCAGCACGACAGGGCCCGCGCGTCCGCGAGCGTCATCACCTCGCGGATCGACACGGTCATCGACCGGAGCAACAAACTCAGGATCGTCGACGAGTTCCGCACCGAAGAGACAACGACGATCGACGTTCGCGAGATCGTCGAGACCACCGTCGACCGTCGCCGCAGGGCGGGTCCGGACGTCGACCTCCGCCTCGAGGTCGAAGACCAGGTGCGAATCCCCGGGGACTCGTCCCTCGAAGTCGCCGTCGACGAACTCGTCGAAAACGCGATCGAACACGGTGGCGACGCGGGTTCGACCGTGACCGTTACCGTCGCCCGCGAGGGGCAGGAAGCCGTGATCCGCGTCTCCGACGACGGGCCCGGCATCCCGGACGCGGAACTGGCACCGATCCTGAGTCGAACGGAAACGCCGCTCGAACACGGCAGCGGCGTCGGGCTCTGGCTCGTCAACTGGGTCGTCGAACGGTTCGGTGGCAACCTGTCCTTCGAGCGCGAGGACGGCGAGACGACCGTCGCGATTCACCTCCCGCTGGCGAAGCCGAGCACGGCGACCGAGACGGCCACGGTGGACGAACCGGCCGAATAGGTCACCCGCGAGATTTTACCCGTCGGACCGTTACCGGCGAACAATGAGCCTCCCGCGAGAGACGGCGATCGACCGCGCCGAGGAGATCGTCGAAACGGTCGAACGCGAGACCATGCCCGTTCCCGTCCGCGAGGTGTGGATCTACGGCGACGTCGCGCTCGGACTCGACCCGATCGACCGCCTCGACGTCTACCTGACGAAGGACGTGCTCATGGGCGGGAACGCCGACCGCGAGGACGAGTTCCTCGAAACGCATGGCGTCGCGGGCGTCGGCAAGACCGTCCGCGCCGAGTGGGCCGACGAGTACCCCGAACACCTGCGAGCGAACGCGAACGGGCACGTCGCGCCGGAGCAGTGCCTGGCCACCCACCTGCTCGAGGAGGGCGAACCGATCCACCTGGAGGTCTGCAACGCCTCGTTCGGCGACAACGTCACCCAGCGACTCACGGGTGCCGAAGCGACGGGTGACTACACGCGCCTGCTCGACCCGCGGGGCGTCTGCCTGTGGGCCGACGGCGTCCGTAGCGAGGAGGCGTTCCGGAAACTCCGGGAGAGCGAGTTCGCCTTCCCGACGCTGGCGGGGGCGCTGGAATCGCTGGGCCTAGACGCCGAGACGGCCGAGACGGCCGCCGAGGAATTCTCGGCCTGGCACGAGCGACAGGACGGCACGACCGTTCGTGGGGACGTCGTGTGAGTGCAGGCGGACGAACAACGCGGGCGAGAAACGAAACGCTCGACGGCGGTAGCAGTTCGGCGACCGTCGCGTCAGCGAACGTCCGAGAGTTTGACGGCCGACTCCGACCGGACCCAGGCGGCCTCGTTCTCGACGTCGTAGATGACGACGACGCCGGGATTCGGTTCCGAGACGCGATACCGGTCGAGCGGCCGCGAATCCTCTCTCTCTCGCGAGCGACCCGAACGATCGTGTGAATTTGGAGCCATTGTGAGATCCGAAATTGGACGGGCGTATCGTGTAAGATATCCTGACCCACCCTCGTAAGCGTTCCTGTTTTCCGATGACGTTCGCCCTATCGATAGATTGAAATCGACCGTCACACCTCGCCGACGGTGACGAAGAACGGAACCGTCTCCTCGCGGCGATAGTCGCCCTCCTGCATGGCCTCGACGACGCTCCGGCCCATCGCCCGCCAGTCGGCCCGGAGGTCGTCGTACTCCTCCGGGGCCAGGCCGCCGGCCAGGATCGTTGCCCGGTCGTCGTCGAGGCCGACGCCGGTGGCCTTCCGCCGGGCGGCCTTCAGGGCGACCTCGCCATAGGGTGGTTCGATCGTCCGGGTGTGGTCGTAGCGCCGAACCCGGACGTCACCGAGGCCCGTGCGCTCGAAGAGGTCCGGAACGGGGCCGAGCGCGACGTCCGTCTCGACCCCGGCGAGGTAGGCCTCGCGGGCGCGACGTTCCAGCCTGGGTTCGGCGTCGACGGTCGACTCGACCGCGACGCGTTCGTTGTCCGGTTCGATGGCCGCGATCCGGTCGCTCGCCACGCGGGCGAACTCGCGAACCACGCCCTCGGGGTCGGGCAGGTTGATCAGCAGGGCCTGACAGACCACGAGGTCGAAACTATCGTCGGCGAACGGGAGCGACCGGGCGTCGCCGGCGACGACTGGGACGTCACACGCCCCTGCCCGGAGCAGATCACGGTCCGCATCGAGGCCGACGACTCGCCCGTCGGTCTCCTCGGCGAGCACCCGCGTGAGCGCCCCCGTCCCACAGCCAACGTCGAGAACGTCGTCCGAGGGACCGACGTCGAGCACGTCGAGCGCCTCGCGGTCGTCGCTCCACATCCCCCGGCGAGTCTCGCGCAGGTACTCGGCGTCGAAACGGCGCACACCCGTGATAGTCGAGTGAATGCAAAAAGGGAGTCGATCCCGCGTTTCACCTCGCCTGCCGTTCCCGGCGATCAGGCCGACGGCGCAGTCTCGGGGCGCTCCGCTCGCTCTTCAGCGAACGTCTCGGCCAGTTGCCTGGCCTCCCGGAGCCGCGAGGGAATCCCCATCCGGGCGGTGTAGTTCGTCGCCAGGCGGATCCCGTCGGGGAACTCGAGGTCGTCGGTCGCCGCCCAGGAGCGGTCCCAGGCGGGGAACCCACGATCGAGACGCGTGATGTTTATCACCTCGGCCGGTTCGCCCATGACGTCCTCGAACTCCCCGGTCGCGATCCGGCCGAGTGTCTCGTCGTCCTCCTCGAGAAGTTCGGGTTCGTCCATCCCGCCGAGGAAGGCGGTGTAGACGCCGTCGCGGTCGAACAGTTTCCCGTTCCAGGAGACCCCCAGGGTGTGCAGTCCCTCGTCCCGGCGAACCTGGTAGCCGAAGCCCTCGTGGTCGGTCTCGGCGTAGAGGTGGACCACCGCGAGGGGGTTGTAGTTGAGTCGGTCGAGACGCTCGGCCGCGTCCGGTGCCAGGTCCTCGAGGAGGTCGGCACTGACGTCGGCAGGCGTCGTGATGACCACGCGATCGACGAATTCGTCGCCCGCCTCCGTCTCGATGACGTACCCCTCGGCAGTCTCCTGGACGCCCTGGACCGGGCGTTCGTAGTGCACGTACTCGTCGACCTCGCGAGCGATCGCGCGGGGAAGTTGCTGGAGGCCCTCCTCGAAGGTGAGCGGCGGGTTGCGCTCGTTCTCCAGTGCGGTCTCCAGGGCCGGCCGGAGGAGGCTCCCCGACCGGCGTTCGAGTTTCAGGATCGGCGACGGAGCGTAGCCCGCGGGCATCTCCGCCGGGTCAGAGCCGTAGATGCCGCCGAACAGCGGCCCGATGAAGTTCCTGTAGGCCTCCTCGCCGAACTTCCGGGTGAACAACTCGGCGGCCATCTCGTCCTCGCGCCCCTGGCTGGTCAGCGGTTCGGCGAGCAATCGCAGTTTGCCCCGCCAGGAGAGCAAGTCGGTCGTGAAGAACTTCGTGATCGAGAAGGGGACCGTCCCGAGCGACCCGTTGGCGTAGACGAACATCGGGAGCGCCGGGTCGGCCGTGACCGTCGCGTCGTGGAGGTCCAGTTCGTCGACCAGTGCCTCGATCGGGCCGGTGAGACGCGCCCGCTGGGGACCGTGTTCGAGAACGTTGCCGTCGACCGTCGACGACCGGATGATCCCGCCCGGTTCGTCGCCCGCCTCGAGGACGACGTGGTCGATACCCCGCTCGTCGAGGTGGTAGGACAGCGCCAGCCCCGTGATCCCGGCACCGACGATGCCGACGCGTGGGGGGTTGCCGTGCACGATCACTCACCCCGTGGCGCGTTGAGACACATCGCGTTCGGATCGTCCCGGCACTGGCAGGGCCTGAGCTGGTAGTACCCGGCGTCGAAGTCGGCGACGAACGGCTCGATCAGATCGGCGAGGACGGCCGGGAAGCGCTCGTCATCGTGGGGAACGGGGACGCGGTGGAACGCCAGGCCCACCGCCTCGGCCTCCTCGCGGAGTTCGTCGTCGAGTTCCGAGAGCGTCTCGCTCTGTTCGTGCATGAAACTGATCGGATCGACGACGACGCGCTCGGCGTCGAGGGCCTCGATCGCGTCCTCGATCTCGGGCTCGGTCCAGGGGATGTCCCGGTTGGCGTGGTTCTGGAACCCCAGCGTGTAGTCCTCGACGCCCAGCATGCCCGCCATCGTCTCGCAGAACTCGTCGACGTAGACGTCGTACCGGCTTCCCTCGTTCAGGTAGTGCCGGGGCGTGCCGTGGGCCGAGAAAACGAGTTCGGTGTCCGGGTCCTGCAGGTCGACCCCGGCCTCGGCGGCCGTCTCCCGGATGGCGTCCGCCCGAAGTCGGTTGTAGGTCGGGTGGCGGTGCCAGCCCGTCACCTCGTCGATCTCGGGATCCCAGTCGTCGATCCCCGCGACCGCGTCGGCCACGTCCTCCAGCGCGTCCACGGTCGTCGAGGGGCCACACAGCGGGTAGATCGGCAGTCCGATCAGGTGCTCGATCCCGTCGGCGTGGGCCTCGCGGACGGCGTCCTCGATCGTCGGCTCGACGAACTGGAAGCCAACGTAGGTCTCGACGTCGTACCCGCGGTCCGCGAGCGTCGCTTCCAGTCCGACGCGCTGGGCCTCGGACTGCTCGTTCAGCGGCGAGCCGCCGATCGCCTCGTATTCCCCGATCAGGCCCGGGGCCCGGCGCTCGGCGAGTTGCCGGGAGCGCTCCCGGCGTTCGTCCTCCGTATTCGCCCCCTCCAGTTCCGCGTTGTTCAGGAAGATCCGCGCCAGGTACTCGACGACGGCCTCCCGCTCGGGTTCGGCCGGCTCCCCGAAATTGAGGAGTACGACACCGGTGTCCATGGGCAGTTCTAGAGGAAGGCACGTGCCTATAGCTGTTGATTCCGGACCCGGGTGGCGGATCCGACGGTCGCCGGAGCGGTGGAGAGAACCCCGGAGCTTTCGTCGGCCCCCAAATGCAGGGCAACCCTTGATATTTCCACCATTGCTACTAGCTAACAAGGCCCGAGGTCGAACATGACGGTGACGTTCGTCGAATTCCGCCTCGACTATCCCTTCTTGCGAGAGGCGTTGCAGCGAGTCCCCGGGATGGAAATCGAGTGGGTTCGTAACGTCGCCGCCGACAGCGGGCGGGAGATGCTCTTCTGGGCGCACGGCTCCGATTTCGACGGGTTCGATGCGGCGATCGAGACCGATCCGACGGTTCGACTCCTCGACTCGACCGCAGTGGGCGAGGAGCGAATCTACCGCGTCGTCCTGGTAGACCGGGACGGTAAATCGGCGGCCGGACTCTATCCGATACTGATCGAAACCGCGAGTTTCATCCAGAGCGCGACGGCGACCCACGAGGGGTGGTGCTGTCACTTCGGCTTTCCCGACCGGTCGGCCCTGGACCGCTTTTTCCGGGCCTGTCGCGAGCGCGACATCGAGTACGAGATCCATCGGGTGATCGAGGGGCGAAACGCCGAGGACGCACACTTCGGATTGACCGACGTCCAGCGCGAAACGCTGATCGCAGCGGTCGAGAACGGCTTCTTCGAGGTCCCCCGACAGTGTACCCTGGACGAACTCGGCGACGGGCTCGGAGTTTCGGACACGGCCGCGTCCATGCGCCTCCGCCGAGGGATGAAAACGCTCGTCGAACGAACCGTGTTCCCGCCCGGCAACGACACCTGACTCGACACCATCCGGTTAAGGTGTCACGGCACATTCACGTAGTCATGCGACGCAGAACTCTGCTTGCCGGCCTGCCCGCGGCGGTCGGATCCCTGTCCGGCTGCATCTACCTGAACATCGGGCCACGAACGGAACGGTCGATCGATCGCGAGGTGCCCGTCCGCGACGCCACCACCCTCTCGCTCCGGGTGACGAACGGCGACGTCTCGGTCGAGGGCGACGGTGGGGACGCCGTCCGACTCGAGGGGACGAAGTGGACCCGCGGCGACGAGAGCATCCTCGACCGACTTCGACTCCGGGTCGAGCGGGCCGACGGCCAGCTCATGATCGCGAGCAACGAGGGGGAGTTCTCCAGACCCGTCGGTATCGACGTCGACGCGACGATTCCCGACGGATTGCTCGTCGGGCAGGTCGCCTCCACCAACGGCGACGTTCGCCTCTCGAATCTCACCGGGGACGACCTCGCCGTCGATACCGTGAACGGCGACGTCCTCTTCGAGTCCGTCGACGCCGCGCCGGACGTCGACACCAACAACGGGGACGTGCGGGGCCAGGCGCTGGCGGACCTCCGTTCCATCTGGACGGTCAACGGCGAAATCGACGTCGAACTCGAGGGATTGAGCGACGACGCCGTGATGCACACCACGAACGGCGACGTGACGGCCCGCCTGGGCGGGATCGACGCCCGGATCGTGGCCCGAACGAAAAACGGCGACGTCTCGGTGGACGGCCTCGACGTGTCGATCGACACGTCGACGAGAAAGCGTCTCGAGGGCACGATCGGGACGGGTGGGCCGGAACTACGGATCAGAACGACCAACGGGGACGTGACGCTGCTGGAGTAGCGGCCCGTCGGTCACGACCGGCCTGTCAGTCACAGTCGGTTCGCGATGGTTCGTGCCGTCTTCTCGCCCACGCCGGCTACCTCGCAAAGCTCCGCCTCGGACGCCTCGCGGACGCCCGCCACGCTGCCGAACCGCCGGAGGAGCCGCTTTCGCGTCTCCGGGCCGACGCCGGGCACGCCGTCCAGGGCCGTCGAAACGTCGTCGCGGACGGTCTGGTGGTACTGCACGGCGAAGCGATGGGCCTCGTCGCGCACCCGTCGAAGGAGGGAGAGTTTCGGGTCGTCGTCGGCCCAGTCGTAGGTCCGATCCGGCGTCACCACCAGTTCCTGGTCCTTGGCGAGGCCGATCGCCGGAACGTCCCAGCCAGTCGCGTCGAGGGCGTCCCGGACGGCCGAGAGTTGCGTCTCGCCGCCGTCGATCAGGAGGAGGTCGGGATCCGGGCGGTCGTCGCGTCCCTCCACCGCCCGTTCGGCACGCCACCGGAGGAGCGAGCGCACGTTGGCGACGTCGTCGTTCCGGTCGGCGAGTTTCTTGCGGCGGTAGCCGGACTTCTCCGCCCGCCCGTCGACGAACAGGACGTCGCTGCCGACCGCGGCTTTGCCCCCGGCGTGGCTGACGTCGAAGCCCTCGATCCGCCGGGCGGAATCGAGCCCCAGGGCGTCGGCCAGCGCGCCAACTCCGTCGCTCGCCTCCACGTTGCTCCGGGCGTTCTTCAGCGCCAGTTCGACCAGGCGGGCCTCGCGACCCGCCCCGGGAACCCGGACCGCGACGCCCTCGCGGTCGAGCCAGTCGGCGAGTTCGTCGTCGCCATGGTGTTCGGGCAGCAGGAGGGCGTCCGGCAGGTTCCGTTCGGTGTAGTACTGCGGGACGAACGCCGCGATGACGGCGGGGACCTCCGGTTCCGGGGCAGCCACCGTGTGGCGGTCCCGATCGACGAGTTGGCCGCTCTCGCTGTGCAGGCGGGCGACCGCGGCCTCCTCGCCGGCGACGGCGACGCCGAGCACGTCGACGGTGCGCTCGTCGTTCCGCGCCGCGACCGCGTCGTCCGCGTCGCCGTGGAAGGCCTCGACAGCATCCAGACGATCGCGGAGGTTCGCGGCTTCCTCGAACCGCTCTGCCTCGGCGGCGGCCTCCATCTGTCGCCGGAGCGGGTCGGCCAGGACGCCCGTCTCGCCCTCGAAGAACCGCCGGGCAGCGGCCACGTCCCCGGCGTAGCTCTCGCGATCGATCTCGCCGGTGCAGGGGGCCGAGCACAGGCCCATCTCGTAGTCGAGGCAGGGCCGGTCGCGCCCCCGGTACTTGTGGTCCGAACAGCCCCGGAGGCCGTAGACCTCCCGGATCGCCTTGACGACGGTGTCCACTCGCCCCTTGTCCGTGTACGGGCCGAAGACGGTCCCGGCGCTGGCGGCGTCGCCGGTCGAACCACCTCCACCGCCACGGTTCCCCTCCGCCCCGACGCGCCGGTGGGGGTCCCGCGTCACCTCGATCCGCGGGACCTCGTGGTCGGTCA
>DATFIX010000179.1:0-6170 GCA_035269625.1 Natrialbaceae archaeon | reverse complement strand
AGAAAGTGCCGGAGTTCTCTGGACTGACCCCCGAGAACGTGGACTACCGGCTGGATCGCTGTCTCGACCGCGGCCTGATCGAGCGCAAGACCATCCAGTACGAGGGCTACAAGCTCACCTTCGAGGGCTACGACGCCCTGGCGCTGCACACCTTCGCCGAGCGCGAGACCATCGACGGGGTCGGCGCGTCCCTGGGCGTCGGAAAAGAGAGCGACGTCTACGAGGTCCGATCGTACAAGCCCCTGGCCCTGAAGTACCACCGCGAGGGGATTACCAACTTCCGGAAGGTGATGAAAGAGCGGGACTACACCTCGGATCGCGACCACGTCTCCACGCTCTACACCGCGCGCAAGGCCGCCGAACGCGAGTACGAGATCCTCCAGGCGCTCTATCCCGACGTGGCCGTCCCGCGACCGATCGATCACAACCGCCACGCGATCGTGATGGAGAAAATGGAGGGCGTCGAGTTGTCGCGGGCCGCCCTCGAGAACGGCCAGGTGCGGCCGTTGCTGACGCTGCTGCTCGAGGAACTGGCGACCACGTACCGCGAGGGGTGGGTACACGCCGACATGAGCGAGTACAACGTGTTCGTCGCCGACGACGGCGTGACGGTCTTCGACTGGCCGCAGGCCGTCCCGACCGACCACCAGAACGCCGAGGAACTCCTCGAACGGGACGTCTCCAACCTCGTGGGGTACTTCCGGCGCAAGTACCCGAAAGCGACGCCCGATCTCGACGTCCCGGCCCTGGCCCGGGCGGTCCGCGAAGGCGAAATCGATGGGCTGGACCGGTACACCGACCCCTGGTAACGGCGGATTTTTTCCTTTCGCGACCGTTTTCTGACGACGGATTTCGACAGGACGGTGGATCGTCGCCAATGAATAAACTAAATTTCGCTATACCAAATCTCTCGGGACCCCTCCGCCGGGGACTACGAACGCCGGGCTGGACTCGTCGAGACGGCTACAGGCCGTCAGGAAGCCGAAACCGGGAGAAAACACTTGTCCGAGAGACCCCAGATCGAATCCATGCCGCCCTCCCGTCGGGAATTGCTCCAAATCGGTGGTGCCGCTATCGCCGCAGGGGTCGCCGGTTGCCTCTCGATCGGTAGCGGCACCGGGTCGCCGACGTCGAAGCCGGGCGAAACCGAATCCGAGACTCCGACGACGACCGACAGTGTGTTCACACCACCGATACCGAACGACTGCCCCGACGAACCGCGAGTTCCCGACCCCGAACCCCACCCCGACGGGGCGGACGTGCCGCCGATTCCCGAACCGCCGACTACGCTGGACGACGAGCACGCCGTCGAGGAGTACGTGGGGGCGTACGAACGGGCATACCAGTGGCGGAAGTGGACGCGAACGTACGGGTCACCACTCGTGTCGGTGTCCATCGAAGCGATCCCGGAGGTTCGGACGGCCAGCGACGAGGTGGTCGTCGTGGCGTTCCAGAGCATGGCCTACGGTCGGATCGACTACGAGAGCGACGACCCCACCGTGACCGACGAAACTGACTCCCCCGGGCACTTCGACGGCAGTCCCTACACCACGGCGTATCTCGTGACCGACCGGGCCGTCTGGCGGGTCCAGGCGGGGACCCAGGCAGATCCGGGCGAACTCGCCCCGTACGAGGACGGGATACTACTGGAGTGTTTCTGACGCCCCGGTTCTCGAATGGCGACGGTCGAAATCATGCTCGTGGGAAACGGTCGGGGTCGGACAGCCCCTCTTCCGTGGATTCTTCGAGGCCCTCCGCGTTCTCACGCTCCCGCTTTTCGGTCGGCCGTTCGTAACTCATCCCGCCGGCCGAGTAAATGGCGACGGTGTCCAGCGCCCGCCTTTCCGCGTCGGTGAGTTCGTCGCGTTTCAGGAGACGGGCGAGCCATCGGAACGGGTTCGACATCCCCATCGTGCCTCCACGTTATCATTACGCGAAAATAAGTCCCGCGACGATTCCCAGCCGTGGTCCGTCGAGCCTCCCCCGTGAGGTTACTCGGGTCTTCCGAAAACGTCCGGGAGCCCCCGTCGCGCCACCGCCGCGAGCACCACGACGACGAGAACCGTCAGCGCCGCCCCGAGTACGAACGGTGCCGGGACCGCGAACACGTACAGCGCGGTCATGATCGGCGGACCGACGGTCCGCCCGAGGCTCCCCGCACCCTGGGTAACGCCGAAGGCGCTCCCCTGCTGGTCCTCGCTGGCGGCCCGGGACACCTGCGTCGCGATGCCGACGTTGAGCAGACCGTTCCCCGTCGAGAGGATCGCGAGCACGACCAGGAGGACGACGAGCCCCGGCCCCTCGCCGAACAGCGAGATGGCGGCGGGCAGGACGCTCCCGATCGACTGCGCGAACGGGAAGGTAGCGAGGGCGACCAGCAGGAGTATGGCTCCGGCCAGCGACAGGAGCGCGTCGGCGAACCGCCGCGAGAGGCGGCCCACCACGAACCCCTGGTTGATGACTCCCAGCACGCCGACGTACGTCAGCAAGAATCCGGCCTGGGTCGCGTCGTATCCGAACGAATCCGCGACGAACGGCACGAAGACCACCTGCACGCCCGAGAACGCGACGCTCGCCACGAGAAACACGACGACGAGTGGGCGGAGATCGACGTCCGCAAGGGCGTCCCGAAACGGGCCGACGATCCCGACCCGGCCGACGGCGGCGGTCCGACGACGGGGTGGTTCGGGGAGGGTGAGGTAGGTCGCAACGAAGGCGAGGACGCTGAATCCCGCCGCCGCGAAACTCGGCAAGGAAAAGGCCGTCGTGGGAACGAACGCGGGGAACGTGCCCGCGGCCCAGCCGACGACGGCGTCGCTGGCGAACAGCGCACCGATCGCCGGGCCGAACACGAATCCGAGGCCGAACGCGGCACCGACGAGACCCAGCGCCCCCGCCCGGTCCGTCGGGTCGGTCACGTCGGCGACGTAGGCCTGCGCGGTGGCGACGTTCCCGCCCATGGCACCGGCCAGCATCCGCGAAACGAACAGGATGCCCAGGCCGCCAACCGTCCCGAACGCGAGTTCGAACTGTGCCCCCAGGCCGAAGAAGGTCCACGCGACGGCATTACCCAGAACCGACAGCATGAGCACGGGTCGGCGACCACGTTCGTCGGAGATCCGCCCGAGCAAGGGCGCGAACAGGAACTGCATCAGCGAGTACGCCGCCGCGAGCAACCCGATGTACACGTCGCTGACGCCGAACGACCGGACGTAGAACGGCAAGATCGGGATGACGATCCCGAACCCGAGCAGGTCGATGAAAACGATACCGATCACCGTCGCGAGCGCCCGGCGCGACGACGCCCCGGCGTCGGCTTCACCCATCGTCGCGGCGCGGTCTATGGACATCCCGTTCCTCCCGTCCCACCACTCTCGACGCGCTCCGGCAATCGAGCCGGGTGTCGAGTTCCTCCGTCGGTGGGGTCGAACACGAACCACTAGTGGCAGCGAGACATCATAAATGGCCCGGGCGGTGGACGAAGCCCGACCAGGTCCCCTGGGGCGGACACTAACACAGCAGTTGTACCTTGACGAAGCGCTTTACCCGGGGCGTCCCACGTGCGACCATGTCCTCGTCCGCCCGTCACTCCCTCACTGCGACCGTCGTCGCGGGGCTCCTCCTGTTCGCCGGGTGTCTCGGCGGCGTGGTGGGGCCGTCGAACGACACCGGATCCACGCCGACGACGACAGCCAACTCGCCGTCCGCCTGCGTCGACGACGTGTCCTTCTGGGGACTCCAGGGTCCGACGAGCGAGCGACTGTGGTCGCCCGACCGGGTCCGCATCGGGTACACGCTCCCGCCGAACGCCAGCGTGTTCTTCGTGGCCTACGAGGACGACACGGTCCTCGGCGTGACCCACGCCAGGAACGGCGATCCCGACTACGCCATCGCGTCCGACGGGGACGAGATCCACCTGGAAACCGCCCTGGAGGGCACCCACACCATCCGCGTCGTCGCCATCGCCGACGTGAACCGGAACGGCGAGTTCGACCCGGGAACGGACGTGCCGTGTCACTCGAACGGGGCGCTCGCACAGGCCGGTCCCGAAACGATCGACTTCGATCGGTTCGATGGGAACCAAACGACCGACAAAAACGAAACGACGGCTGGGCCGACCGCGACAGCCAACGGGGTCACGACCGCCGTGACGATCCGCTGAGAATGGGCCGCTGAACCGACTACTCCTCAATGGCCCGGTCGAACGCGGCCCGGGCGTGGAGGTCGGTCGTGTTGAGGATGGGCACGTCGAGGTCGGACTCGTCGAGGATCAAGGGGAGTTCGGTACACGCCAGCGCGACGGCGTCGATGTCGTCGCGCTCCTGCATGCCCTCGACCGCCTCGATCAGGCCGGCTTTCGTCTCGTCGGTGAACTGGCCGTTGGTCAACTCGCTGAAAATCTTCTCGTGGACCCATTCGCGCTCGTCCGCGGTCGGCGTCGCGAGGTCGAGATCGCGCTCCTCGAAGCCCGTCGGGTAGAACTCGCCCTCCATCGTGAACAGCGTGCCGAGCAGGCCGACGCGCTCGAAGCCGCGATCGACCGCGGCGTCCCCGGTCGCGTCGACGATGCTCAGCATCGGGATCGAGGCCTCGGCTTCGACATCCTCGAAGTACTTGTGGGGCGTGTTCGACGCCAGCAGGGCGAAGTCGGCCCCGGCCCGGGCGAGGTCCTCGACGCCACCCGAGAGGACTTCCAGCACCCGCTCGTCCTCGCCGTTCGAGATCGGATCGTAGAACTCCTCGAAGTTCAGACTGTTGATATACGTCTGGGGGTAGCGCTTCTCCCAGCCCTGTTCGTGGCTCGCTTCGATGATAGTCCGGTAGTACTCGACCGTGGATTCGGGCGCCATCCCGCCCAGAATGCCGATTCGTTGCATCTCGTGTACCACTAGCGTGAGCCGGGATATCATCCTAACGATAGCAGTCTCCGGATTCGACTTCCATATGCGTAATTTCTCGTCACAGACACATGTTATGATGGCAATCTGCTGTCGGGAATCAGACCAGATCCAGTCGCCGGGCGACCGCCAGTTGTCCGTAGAGCCGACAGCCCAGGCAGAAGCCGGTCGTCGCGGCGAGGCCCGCAAGGACCATCACGACGCCGGCGAGCGCGTAGCCCGCGAGGGCAACCGGGCCGCCGACCAGGACCAGCGGCGTCGCCGCGAGGGTGAACGTCGCGCCGATCAGTTTGGCGAACCGGTGCGGGGCAGCGGTTTCGGTTCTCGGGGGAGGGCCGACCAGCGGAAGCAGCAGGTGGCGCCACAGGAGGGCGGAGGGGTCGAGTCGCCAGCGGGAGGCGACGGCAAGCGTCAGCGAGAGGGCGACCACGGCGACGAGCCACGGTACCCGGAGGACGATGGCGGCGGCCAGTAGCGAGGCGGTAAGTCCCTGGCCGAACCGGGGCGCTCGCGGGTCGACTGCGGGTGCAGTCGCAGGGGTTGCGGTCTCGGTGGGAACGGTCGAGTCGGTAGCGGGCACGGTCGGACGGAAGCGCTTTCGGGCCAAAAGGGCGGCCCGGTCGTGTGACGGACGCGCTCGACAGCGAAAGACGAAGGATCGACGTGGGCGGAGCGACCCGTCCCGACGCAACGCCGATCACAGTCATTAACGCCGATGCCGAGAGTGTATCGTGTATGATCGCTCGCGAAACGGGACCGAAAACGGGGATTCGGGAGGTCGGCTCACGGGATGAGCCGTAGCGACGCCGACGGGTCGATCCTGAACCGACTCCGCCGCCGGGTCAGGACCCTCGCCCGCGGTGGCAATCGCCCGATCACCGAGCGTCCCGACGAGCGCGTCGACGAGCGCGACACGATGTTCGCCCGGGCCGAGCGGACGCCCGGGACCGAAGCGTACGACGACTACTACGAGCGCCGGCCGGACCTGCAGGAGACCGACGATCGGATCCGCGAGAAGCCGGGACTGGGCTCCCCGGCGGCGCTGTACTACGATCCAGCGGTCACGCCGGAGGCCGACCACTACTTCGAGTCGATCGAAGCCATCGAACCCGAAGCGGCGGTCGTGGCGGAGTGGACCGAACGCCTCGAAACTGCCGACGAACCGGGCCGTGTGCTCCGCGAGATGGCGGAGGAACTCGGCGCGGTCGACGTCGGCTGTACGACCGTCCCCCAGGAGTACGTCTACACCGAGAAGGGCCGGTTCGACGAGCA
>DATFIX010000178.1:0-3887 GCA_035269625.1 Natrialbaceae archaeon | reverse complement strand
CGAAGATGGCGTGGTGGTTCTCGAAGAAGGGCCTCCGTTCTGCCGTGATCCAGACCGACACCTTCCGGCCGGGTGCCTACGACCAGGCCCGGCAGATGGCCGAACGGGCCGAGGTCGAGTTCTACGGCGACCCCGACGAGGACGACCCCGTCAAGATCGCCCGCGACGGGTTCGAGGCGACCGAGGACGTCGACGTGCACATCGTCGATACGGCCGGTCGTCACGCGCTCGAGGAGGACCTGATCGACGAAATCGAGGACATCGAGGACGTCGTCGAGCCCGATCGCTCGCTGCTGGTGCTCGACGCCGCCATCGGCCAGGGGGCGAAGGACCAGGCCCAGCGCTTCGAGGAGGCCATCGGGATCGACGGCGTCGTCATCACGAAACTCGACGGGACGGCGAAGGGTGGCGGTGCCCTGACGGCCGTCAACGAGACCGGCTCCTCCATCGCGTTCCTCGGGACCGGCGAGACGGTCAAGGACGTCGAGCGCTTCGAGCCCTCGGGGTTCATCTCGCGCCTGCTCGGGATGGGCGACCTGAAGCAGTTGACCGAGCGGGTCGAGCGCGCGATGCAGGAGACCCAGGAGGAAGACGAGGAGTGGGAGCCCGAGGACATGCTCTCGGGACAGTTCACCCTGAAGGACCTGCGCAAGCAGATGAACGCGATGAACAAGATGGGCCCGCTCGACCAGGTGATGGACATGATCCCCGGCCTGGGCGGCGGCATGATGGACGAACTCCCGGACGACGCGATGGACGTCACCCAGGACCGGATGCGGAAGTTCGAGGTCGTTATGGACTCGATGACCGAGGACGAACTGGAGAACCCCCGGTCGATCGGCGCGAGCCAGGTCCGCCGGATCGCCATGGGGTCGGGGACCGACGAGGAGACCGTCCGCGAACTGCTCCAGCAGCACAAGATGATGGCCCAGACGCTCAAGCAGTTCCAGGGCGGCATGGGCGGCGACATGGAGCGCATGATGAAACAGATGCAGCAGGGCGGCGGCCCGCCCGGCGGCGGTGGCGGCGGGTTCCCGTTCGGCGACTGATCGTCGACTTCCCTGGTCGATTTCGGTTCGATTTCTCGATGCCAGTCGACTACTGCGACGGTTGACGAACGCCGATACCCGCGAACTGGCGGGCACGAACCATTGTGAATCGGTAGCATTTTTCATCAAACTCTTTTCACTTCCGAGTGTGTGACACACCAGTATGCCACATACTGAAAGCGCGATTCCGGTGGGTGACGATCCACTGGGGCGCGCGATGCTCGGCTACCAGCGCGGCGGACTCCAGGGGAACGTGCGGTACGTCGACGGCGACCGGACGCGGGATGGGGAGATCGAGGGGCACTACTTCACGCCCCGGGAGGACTGGGCCGAAGACACGATCGAACGTCTCGAAGCCCTCCCGGGACCCGTGCTGGACGTCGGTTGCGGTGCGGGCCAGCACCTCCTGTGGTTCCGCGACCACGGCATGGACGCGCTCGGCCTGGACGTCAGTCCGGGGGCGGTCCGGACGGCCGAGAAACGGCTGGCCGACACCCCTGTTTCAGGTCCAGCCGCCGATGCCGAGGTCGAACCGGGCGAGGTCTCGGTCCGGGAGGGCGACCTCTTCGCCCTCGACGTGGACCGCGAGTACGGGAGCGTCCTGGTCAACGGGACCCAGCTAGGCCTGGCCGGGTCTATGGCCGGGGTCCGCCAGACGCTGACCGACCTCGCAAGCGTCGTCGAGGAAGACGGCGTCGCCCAGGTGGACGGCTACGTCGCCAGTGAACTCGACGCCGAGTTCTTCGGGTACCGCCCTGACCCCCGCGACGGCGTGGCCCACCGGACGTTCCACTTCGAATACGTGCGGAAGTCCGGTAAGGGCAAAAACGACGACAGCCAGGAACGACTCGTTGGCCCCACCCTCCACTTCCTCCTGCTCGACCCGTTCCGACTGCGGGACGCGACGGTCGGGACGCCATGGACGGTCGAACGCATCGTTCCCCGGGGCGTTTACTACAAGGCGGTGCTGGGAAGGTAAGGGACCCTCCGATCAATCGTCGCCTGGGTTGTAAGCACCACCACGTCGCTCGATCGTGTAGACGTCGAGGATCTGTTCCTCGTGGTTGCACTCGGCCCCGAGGCGAAATTGGGCGATACGAAGTTTCGAGTGGGGCACACCGGTTAGCGGTTCGAGGTAGTCGTCCGGATCGCGCCACCGGTCGTTGACGATCTCGTCCAGTTTGTCGGTGATCCGATTTAGAGCGTGGTCGTCGAGATCATCGTACGTCCGCTTGGCCGGTGTCCGGAGTTGCCAGGTCCACTCCTCACTCATCGTCGTCCAGCAAATCGTCGCGGGTTACTGCCTCACTGTCACCCGTCCGGCGGGCGTGTTCGACCGCAGCGATTTCCTTCCAGCTTTCACGGGTGAGACCTGGATGTCGGACGGCGTCACGGAGGGCTTCCCGGATAAATTCACTTCGGCTGTTGTATCCCTCCGCAGCCCACGTCGCGTCGATGTCCTCAAGTAACGACTCTGTAATCCGAATATTGATGTTCGTCTTTTCCGGGCCGCCACCGCTGTTTGTATCTGTATTCGACATACGAATGTGTTACGTCCAGGACCGAATAAGTGTTGGGCCGATCGCGAAAAGGCAGTTATTTTGATATTTTCAACAGTATTTAACCCGTCCCGGTCAGCAAACGACGCAGTCGAACCCTCGTGGGGCCCTCACCAGCCCGAACGATTAGCGACACAGGAAACCGTCGAGCCGTCCCCCTACCAGTCGTCGAGCAGGTCGGCCAGGCGCTCGCTCTCGGCGGCGTCCATGGTCACGGACAGCGGCGAGACGCTGACAGCGCCGTCCATCAGCGCCCGGCGGTCGGAGCCGACCGGATAGCGCTCGCGGTACTCGTCGGTCGGCGGGAAGGGGTTCTGGAACCCGACGACGTCGGGCCAGGTGCTGTCGTGGAGGGCGACGACCTCGCCGTCCTCGTCCCCGTCGTCTCCGTCTGCCTCGGCCCGATCGTCCAGCCACGCCGGCGTCGTGCCGCCGTCGGTGTTCGCCGTTGCGACGTCCCCTTCGTGTTCCACCACGAGGTCGTAGTCCGGATACGGTCGGGTGACCTGGACCGGCGGTTCCTCGACGTCCACCGGCGCGTTCACGTTCACGAGGTCCACCTCCTCGAAGACGCCCGCGTCGAGGGCGTCCTCCACGAGGTCGGCGGCGATCCTGGCGGGCCGGGAGAAGTCGTACTCCTCGGGCGGGTGGACGAAGAAGTCGGCGGCGTGGTAGGCCGAGATTGCGAGGGCGGGCGTCCCGAGGAACCCGGCCTCGACGCCGGCACCGACGGTGCCCGATCGCCCGACGACGTAGTTCCCGGCGTTCGGGCCGTGGTTGGCCCCGGACACGACCAGGTCGAAGTCCTCGTCGAGGCCCCGGAGGCCGTAGGCGACGCAGTCGGCGGGAGTCCCGGCGATGGAGTAGCCCCACGGATGCGGTCGGCGAATCGCACGCTTGGAGCGGGTCCGGCCGACGCCGCTTTGCTCGTCGGCCGGCGCGACCACCGTCACGTCCGCGACCCCCGTCAGTTCCTCGTAGAGGGCGGCGAGACCGGGGGCGTCGATGCCGTCGTCGTTCGTCAGAAGAATCCGGGGCGTACTCATTGGGATTTCTCGTTCGGGCTTGATCGCGTAAGTCTTGTGGATGTGTTTTTCGGCCACGCCAACGGCTGGCGCCGAACCGCTCGCCGGTGACCGGGGTTTTTGAGGCGTCCGAATGTGCCTTTCCCCATGAGCATCGGGTCGGTCGCCCGCGAGGCCTACCGGGAAGGCCTGCCGGCGCTGGTGACCAGCGTGGTCGGCGGGCTCTTCGCCGGCGTCGTCCTCGGCGGGATGCG
>DATFIX010000177.1:0-8674 GCA_035269625.1 Natrialbaceae archaeon | reverse complement strand
CTGGGCCGCTTCGAGGCCGCCCACGTCGTCCCAGGAGACCTTCGGCAACTCCACGAGGACTTCCCGCATCGCCGATGGACTCACCTCGTTGAGCGCCCCGCGGAAGTCGTCGCGCTTGATGATCATCCGGTCGATGAGACTGGGCGGGATGTCCTCCTCGTCCAGGTCGATCTCGGGGAGGTACCGGCGCAACGCCTTCATCGCGGCCTCCTTGGTCAGGCTCTCGATGTCGGCGCCGACGAAGCCGTGGGTCTCGTCGGCCAGGCGGCCCAGCGCCACGTCGTCCGAGAGGGGCATGCCGCGGGTGTGGATCTGGAGGATCTCCTCGCGGCCGACCTCGTCCGGCACGCCGATCTCGATCTCGCGGTCGAACCGGCCCGGCCGACGCAGGGCGGGGTCGACGCTGTCGACGCGGTTGGTCGCCGCGATGACGATGACCTGCCCGCGTGACTCGAGGCCGTCCATCATCGTCAGCAACTGGGCGACGACGCGGCGTTCGACCTCGCCGGTGACGTCCTCGCGCTTCGGCGCGATGGAGTCGAGCTCGTCGATGAAGATGATGCTGGGGCTCTCCTCTTTCGCGTCCTCGAATATCTCCCGCAGTTGCTGCTCGGACTCGCCGTAGTACTTGCTGATTATCTCGGGGCCGGCGATGGAGAAGAAACTCGCAGAGGTCTCGTTGGCCACGGCCTTCGCCAGCAGCGTCTTCCCGGTGCCGGGCGGGCCGTGCAGCAACACCCCCTGGGGCGGTTCGATGCCCAGTTTCTTGAATATCTGGGGGTGTTTCATCGGGAGTTCGACCATCTCCCGCACCCGCTGTATCTCGCTCTGGAGGCCGCCGATGTCCTCGTAGGTGATGCCGCCGCCGGTCTTCTCGAACCCGGAGATGGGTTCCTCGCGGAGTTCGACGTCGGTGTCCTCGGTGAGGAGGACCACGCCGTCGGGGTCGGTATCGACCGCGATCAGCGGGATCGCCTGGCCGGGCGATCGCATGAAGGGGTGGTTGGTGGAGGACATCACGGGGACGATGTCGCGCTCGACGACCGGGCGCTTGAGGATCTGGCGCTTGACCATGCCGGCGGCGTCGGAGCCGAACTGCACGCTCGCTTCTTCGGGCGGTGCGAGGACGAGCCGGTCGGCCTTCGTGGCCTCGGCCTTCCGGATGGTGACGCGTTCGCCGATCCCCACGTCGGCGTTCTGCCGGGTGAACCCGTCGATCCGGACCGTGTCGGTGTTCCAGTCCTGCCGGTCGGCACGCCACACCTTCGCCGCCGTGGTGCTGGCGCCCTCGATCTCGATGATGTCGCCCGGACTCAGCTTCAGGTGCAACAGGGTATCCGGGTCGAGGCGGGCGATACCGCGCCCGGAATCGTTCGGGTAAGCCTTCGCGACCTCCAGTTGGACTTCGTTCATGATTCAGGGAGTTTCGGTGGTTGGTGTTCGGGCTCGCCGCCCGATATGTCTTTTGTTGGTTGGAGGGTGACGGTTTCGCCGTCTTGCGACCCCACCACCCGACCCACCGTTCCAGGCGTAGGTGGGGGCCGCACAGTACAAATGCGTACTGCCCATCCAGATGGGTCGCGTCACCGAAAGAAACCCCGAAAGCGGGTACCTTTATCGGCGTCGCCACCCCACCATTCCCCCATGCGAATCCTGGCATTCGACGGCCGCACCGGTGCCAGCGGGGACATGCTCCTCGGGGCCCTGCTGGACGCCGGTGCGGACCCGGGGGTCCTCGCGCCGATCGAGGACGCTCTCGGGGTCACCTACGACGTCGGGACGACCACTCGCGAAGGGATCGAAGCGACGACCGTGACCGTCCGAACGACGGAGGACGACACCGGTGGATCGGCGGCGGACGAGGGATCGGATCACGAGGACGACGAGCTCTCGTTCGACGAACTCAAGGAACGCCACGACCACGACGACGGGACTGAAGGGGACGAATCGGGGACGGGAGACGAATCGGAACCCGCGAACCATCCACCCGCAGAGGGACACGGTCCCGCCCGGACGCTCGCGGACGTCCGGTCGATCGTCTCGTCGATGGCCCCGACCGAGCGCGTCGAGGCCGACGCCATGGCCGTTTTCGACCTGCTCGCGACCGGCGAGGCGGCCGTCCACGGCACCGATCCCGGGTCGGTCCACTTCCACGAGGTCGGGGCCGACGACGCGATTGCGGACGTCGTCGGGGCACTGCTACTGCTCGACGACCTCGACCCCGACCGCGTCGTGACCACGCCCCTGGCCGCGGGCAGCGGCGAGGTGACGTTCAGCCACGGGACGTATCCAGTTCCGACCCCGGCCGTGACCGAGATCGTCGCCCGCGCCGACTGGCCGATCGCCGGCGGCCCGGTCGAGGGCGAACTCCTTACACCGACCGGCGCGGCCATCCTCGCGCACGTCGCCGACGGCGTCGAGCAACTGCCGACGCTCCGGGTGGCAGAATCGGGCTACGGCGCGGGTGATCGCGAGTATTCCGGCCGGCCCAACGTCCTCCGGGTCCTCGTCGGCGACGGGGTCGGCGGACTCCGCCGCGAGGAGATCACCGTCCTCGAGACGAACCTCGACGACGCTTCCCCCGAGGTGCTCGGCGGCCTCCAGGAGTCGCTGGGCGATGTCGGCGCACTCGACGTGACGATCCTCCCGGCGACGATGAAGAAGTCCCGTCCCGGGCACCTCGTGAAGGTGATCGTCGCCCCCGAGGACGCCGACCGCGTCGCCAGTCGTCTCGCCGAGGAGACGGGGACGCTCGGCGTTCGCGAACACGGGGCGGGCCACCGGTGGGTGGCCGACCGCGAGGTCCGGACGGTCGAAATCGAGGTCGACGGCAAAACCCACTCGATCGACGTCAAGGTCGCCACCGACGCCGACGGGACGCGGTTCGACGTCAGCGCCGAATACGAGGACGCCCGCGAGGTAGCCGCAGCGACGGGGTTGCCGGTGCGCGAAATCGTACACCGCGCCGAATGCGCGTTCGAGGAGGAATAGTCCGGGAACGATTCAGGCCGTCGCCCACACGAACACTTTCTCGCCGACGTCGTCCGATGCGTCGAGGTCCTCGACGTCGTCGTCCTCGGCCAGCGTGTCGGGGACGGCGTACGTGTCCTCGACGGTGAATCCGGCCTCGCGAAGGAGCGTCGTCGTTCGATCGGGACCGGGCTGACTCCAGTGCATCTCGGCACCGCCGCCCAGCCAGTCGTCCGTGCTCCCCTCCCAGTCGTCGCTCCCCACCGAGACGAGCAGTGGTGCCGACGGCCGGAGGACGCGGTGGAACTCCTCGAAGACCGTCGCGTGTTCCTCCCAGGGGACGTGGATGACGGCGTACGCCGACACCAGTCCGTCGAAGGCGTCTGCGCGGAAGGGAAGCGCGGTGAGATCGCCCTGGGCGAACGCCGTCTCCGGCAGGCGACCGCTCGCCAGGTCGAGTTGCGACCGGGAGAAGTCCAGTCCAGCGACCGTCGCCCGCGCCGCGAGTCGGCCGGTGATCGGGCCACCGCCACCGCACCCGGCGTCGAGGACGTGGGGATCCGCCGGAAGTTTGTCGAGAAAGGCGTCGAGGAGAACCGTTTCCGGCGGCTCGTCGTCACGCTGCTCGTCGTAGGTCTCGGCGATCGCGTCGTAGGCGTCCCGGACCGTCTTCCGGTCGGTCATACTCGGGCCGACGACCCTTCCCGGAGTAAGCCTTGTCCCCGTATGCGGGGTGGTACCGCCTATTCCTCGTCCGATTCGCCGTTCGAGTCCGACGCTCGGTCCGCCGCCGACTCCGATTCCTCCGCCGTCCGCCCGCGCTCGCGATGCTCCTCCAGCGCCTCGTCGATGGTCAGGTCCCCTTCCGCCACCCGCCGCGCGAGGCGCTCGTCGATGGCGCGGTTCCCCTCGCTTCGCTCGCGAGAGCGGCTCTTGATCACCTCGAGTTCGCCCGCCGTCGGCTCGAAATCGCGAGAGGAAACGACCTCGCCCTCGATCCGGGCGATGTTCACCGCGGCGAGGACGTCGCCCATGCCGCGAGCCCCGGTGCCGAGATAGGGCGTGGTGCCGGTCTCGTCGACCAGTTCGACCGTGACGTCCTCCAGGGCCTCGACGATCTTCGCCCCCTGGATCCTGGCGCCGTCACCGACTCGGACCAGCGGATCGACCGCGCCGTCGACCTCCTCGCGGATCGTTTCCGGCGCGTCTTCCAGGGGTTCCTGGAACGCGGCCGTCACGGTATCGCCCACGAGAACGGCGATCCCGGGCCTGGTCCCGGGATCGACGCCCACGATAGTTCGTCCGCCACGACCCCGGAGGGACGCCAGCGCCGCCTCGATCGCCCGGCGGGGGTGGTCCGGATCGGCCCGGACCTGCCGGTACTCCTCGACGGTTTCGTCCGGGCCCGTGATGACGACTTCCGTTCCTTCCGGGAACGACTCGCCGGGTCGGATCGTCGTGAACGTCACCCCGCGGTCGCGGAGGCCGTTGACGACGTCGTGGTACACCTCGAAGTCCTCGGTTGCGACGACGATCACTGCCGGTATGCTACGGCGGCCAGCCGATAAATGTCCGCCGTTTGGACCCCTCCACGACCAGTCCGACTCGAAGCGTGACCGACGCCCGGGACCGCGAACTTTTTCCCAACACCGGGGGAAGAACCGGTGTGAACGACGGCGACCCCATCCCGACCGGCTGTGATCCCGTGGACGACCTCCTCGGGAGCGGTCTCGAACGCGGGACCGTCACGCAGGTGTACGGCCCGCCGGCGGCCGGCAAGACCAACCTTGCGCTGGGCGCGGCCGTCGAGGTGGCTGCGGCCGGCGGAACGGTCGTGTACGTCGACACGGAAGGCCTCTCGATCGACCGGTTCGAACAACTCGCCCAAGCCCGAGTGCGCGACGAGGAGGAGACCAGCGTCGACGACCTCGCCTCGCGCGTCGTCATCGAGTCGGCCCACGACTTCGACGAACAGGCAGAGGCCGTCCGCGACGCCGAGGAGTTCGCCGAACGGGCGTCCCTGATCGTCCTCGACAGCGCGACGGGGTTTTACCGGCTCGAACGGGCCGCCGACGAACGCGAGGGCGACGCGCTCCGCCAGGTGACCCAGCAGATCACCCACCTCCTCTCGCTGGCCCGGCGCTACGACCTCGCCGTCGTCATCACCAACCAGGTGTTCACCGACCCCGAATCCGACGGCGTCCGCGCCCTGGGCGGCAACACCCTCGAACACTGGACCGGGACGGTGCTCAGGCTGGAACGGTTCCGCGGTGGCAACCGACGGGCCACCCTCGAAAAGCACCGATCGAAGGCCGCCGGCGAGTCCGCACGCTTCCGGATCACCGACGAGGGACTCGTCGGCGTGGACGATCCGGCGACGCCATAAGCAGAAGGTCAGTCAGTATTCGTCGTCAGTCCCCGCCCGTGGGCGAACGGGCACCACAGGCCTCACACCGGATGATGAGCGCGCCGCGCTCGCGCTCCAGTTTGGTGTCCGGCAGGCCACACTCCGAGCACAGGACGTACGCGTCCGCGTACGATTCGATGACGGCTTCGATGCGAGTGGCCGTGAACGACCCGGTCAGTCGGGCCCGGCCGCTCTCGTCGATGTGCCCGCTCGTCCCCAGCTCGTTTTGCAGGTACTTGACGACGTGGTCCTCGTCGCGGTCGAGTTCGTCGACCGTCTCCTGGAAGTTCTCGTAGACCGTGACGTTCCCTTCCTGACGGACGTTCGGGTCGGGGACCTGGAACCGTTCGCCCGATCCCGCGATGTCCGGCGACTGCTCGAGCGCTCGATCGAGTTGCTCCTCGTAGTCCATGTGGGATCGAAACCGTCGGTGCGGTAAAACTCTGTTGAGGTACGAACGGGGTTCCGTTCAACCGCAGCCCGGGTTGGAATCAAAAATTTCCAAAAGTAACTAAGCCGGTTTCGAAGGAATCAGCATGTTAACGGTCCTCAGGATAATAATATAACCCTGGGGGAGCTATCTTCGATTGATTCATGAAGAAGCAGGAGCTCATTCACCTGCACGGCCTTCTCGCTGAAGTATCGAATCAGTACGAAGCCTGGGAAGAGACGACGCTGTCGCTGGACGAATACGAGTCACAGGGCGTTCGACCGACCTCGATCCACAAATCGAAGAGCGAGCACAAAGAGGCCGTTTTCGCGCTGACACACGGCATTACTGACTCGATGGCCGAAGAAGAGACCACCGAAGAACGCGTTTCTGCTGCCGCCGACTGAACACGACACTTCGGCGCGCCTGGTGGCGAAACTCCCCCAGAGCGACGCGTCCACCCGGTGGCGGGTTGACGGCCCGACGCAGGTGCTTCTCACGGTGTGACGCCGGTCACCAGTCCCGAAGCAAAACGGCCGTTCTCGCTTGCCGACGGACCCACAGATATCGACGCCCGTTCCGTCCGGAACGACGCGGCAGGGTTATTCGATGAGGTCCTCGAATTCCGGCAGGACTTCCTCGTCCTCGTCGGATTCCGATTTCTCGGCGGAATCCCCCGCTGACTCGATATCGGCGTCGGTCTCCGACTCGTCCGACGCCTCGGCTTCGTCCTCGTCCTCCTCGTCGTCCTCGTCTTCGAGGACTTCGACCTCGATCACCTCGAGCGGGATGTTCTCGAGTCGCTGTCCGATTTCCTTCCGAGCGATCCGCTTTGCGTGTTCCTCGCGCTCCACGTTGAACACGGTCATCTCGAGTTCCAGCGCCACGAGCGCCTCGTCGGCGGCGATGAACGCCGGCGGCAACTCCTCCCCGGATGGGGACGTGCGCTCCCCCATGTTGATCTCGACGTAATTGAGATCCGGGTTCAGCATCTCGCCAGTCTTCGAGATGGCGATGCGGACCGCTTCGTCGGGCGTCTCCACGTCGTATACCGGCACGGCCGCCTCGACGACAACTCTACAATTCATGCCTAGATGGTTCTTGTACGTAGGGTAGTATGAAGGTTGGCCTTCCCGGGGGTCGATTCTCCATCGACCGAAGCCGTTCGATCGGGAATCGGCCCGAAATAGTCGAATGCGCTCCCGAAATCCGAACTGTTCGGGTTCGAAAGGCACAAGCGACGGAGTACCGGATGGGACAGTGATGCAGCGTGGCGCACTGTCGGTCGAGGAGCTGTCCGGCGGGATCGATCTGGGACTGACGATCGAGAGTGGCCAGACCTACCTGTGGCGGCGCGAGGACGGCCGAACGTACGAGGGAGGAGCGACGCCACTGGCGGCTGAAACGGGCGATGCCCCGTGGTACGTCACCGTCGTGGGCGTGGACGAAAACGGGACGGTGGCCGCCCGCGACCCTGCCGACCACGCGGTGGTCCGAGTGCGCCAGACCGACAGTCGACTGGAGTGGGAATCGACCCACGACGCGATGCCGATTCTCCGGGAACTGCTCCGACTCGACGACGACCTGGCAGCCATCGAGGCGAGTGCCCCGGAGGACCCGCTCGTCGGGGAGGCCTTCGAGGTCGCCCGGGGGATGCGGATCGTCCGCGATCCGCCCTTTCCGACGACGATCTCGTTCATCTGCTCGGCCCAGATGCGCGTCTCGCGGATCCACGACATGGTCACGACGCTGGCCGAGACCTACGGGGAGACGGTCGAATTCGACGGCCAGCACTATCACGCCTTCCCGACCCCGGATCGGCTCGCGGCGGCGACCGAGGACGAGCTTCGGGAGCTGGGGCTCGGCTATCGCGCCCCCTACGTCCAGCGCACGGCCGAGCTGGTCGCCACCGGGCCGGATCACCCCGAGGACGCCCGGGGACTGCCCTACGAGGAGGCTCGCGACTTTGTGACCCGGTTCGTCGGCGTCGGGGAGAAGGTCGCCGACTGTGTGTTGCTATTCTCGCTCGGCTACCTCAACGCCGTCCCGCTCGACACCTGGATCCGGAGCGCCATCGAGGACCACTATCCCGACTGCGACGGCGGGAACTACGCGCGGACGTCACGGGCCATCCGCGACCGCCTCGGCGTTCGAACCGGGGCGCTGGCAGTCGACGGCGGGACCCCCGAAACCGCGGTTCCAGCACGAACGGCCGCCGGGAACGTTCGCGACCGGGAGGACGCCTACGCCGGCTACGTCCAGACGTACCTCTTTCATTACCTTCGAACGCGGTAGCCACCTGGGCCGGACGATTCGACGCGTCACTCGGCCGGTTCGTAGATGATCATCCCGCCACGTTCCTCGCTGACGACCGCTCCGCGCTCTTCGAGGACGTCGAGGTGACCGATAGCCTCGCTCATGCCGCCGAAGTACTCCGTGGCCGCCAGGTCCTCGAACAGCCCCTCCATGACCTCGATAGCCGACGTCGGACCGTCGACGAGGTCGCGAACCTCGGCCGTCCGCCGTTCGTGTGCGTCGAGGATGCTCCGGATCCGTTCCGTCGGGTCGTCGATTCGATCGCCGTGACCGGGAAGCAGGCGGCCGAAGTTCCGATCGGCCAGGCGTTCGAGCGACTCGTTGAACCGGATCAGCGTTCGCGGTCGCTCGGCGTTTGGCTCCGACGGCGGTTGCAGCCACGGGTTGGGGGTTACGTCGGCGAGGACGTGGTCGCCGACGACCGCCCGGAGTGCGGGATCAACTCCTGGCTTGGGGGCAGCCTCGTAGGTGAGGAGAAGTTCGCCGGGAGCGTGGCCCTCGACCCGTTCGGCCGTGACGGATCGACCGTCGATCGAGAGTTCGTCGCCGTC